>DASXOA010000519.1:0-17351 GCA_036494675.1 Rugosimonospora sp. | reverse complement strand
ACCCTTGCGCTGCGCACGTGGCGTGCCGCGATGACCGGGGTCACCACCCGGTTCGAGGAGGCCGCCGTGCGCAGCGTCGACGCCGTCCTGGTGGAGAACGCGGCGATGCTCGACTGGGTGCGCTCCGCCGGCCCCGCACGGGTGGTCAAGGCGGCGCCGGGGGTGGACACGGCGCTGTTGCGCCCGGCGCCGCGCTGGCGGGCCGGCGGCCACCTGCTGTCGGTGTGCCGGCTGGGCGACCCGCGCAAGGGCCTCGACCGGCTGGTCCGCGCGTACGCCGGCATGGTTCACCGGTGCGACGGCGTACCCGATCTGGTACTGGCCGGTCGCGGTGCGCTCCCCGCGCCGGTACGCGACCTCGTCGCCGAACTCGGGCTCACCGCACGGGTGAGGGTACGGGCCGACGTGCGCCACGCCGACCTCGTCGAGTTGTACCGCGGCGCGTCGGTGTTCCTGCAGACCTCACACGAGGAGGGTCTGGGCCTGACCGTCCTGGAGGCGATGTCCTGCGGGCTGCCCGTGGTGTCCACCGAGACGGCCGGCAGCGCCGAGACCGTGCTGGACGGGGTGACGGGCTGGCTGGTGCCGCAGTCCCCGGACGGTGAGGTGGCGGCCGCGGTCGCCGACCGTACGCTGCGCATCCTGTCCGACCCCGGCTGCGACTTCGGTGCCCGCGGCCGGGAGCGCTGCGTGAGCCTGTTCTCCTCAGCGGTCGCGCTGCGCCGGTTCACCGACGTGTACGACGACCTGCTGCGCGCCGATCGGCCGTCGTGACCCGATCAGCCGGTCGGGGAACGGTTCTCCGGCGAGCGGACCCTCGTCCGCGGCCGGCTTGCGCCGCCAGGCGTGCGCGAGGGCCAGCAGGGACAGCCGGGAGGCGGTCATGTCGCCCCGCTTGACGAGGTCGGCGAGGGCCACCCGCGGCAGCGTGGCCGCGGCGCACACCCAGTTCAACAGCGCCGGACCCAGGCCGAAGCACGCTCTGGTGTACCAGACCCGGTTGCGGGTGGAGTAGTAGTTCCAGCGGGCCCCGATCACCCGCGACCCATGGTGCGTGGCGACCGCGTCGCCACAACACAGGATGCGCCAGCCGGCCCGCCGGGCCCGGATGCACAGGTCGGCGTCCTCCGCGCCGAGGAAGAACGAGCCGTCCATCCCGACCTGCTGCGCGACCTCCCGGCGGATGAACATCACCGCGCCGGTGACCCAGGTGCACTCGACCGTGACCGGGCCGGGATCGACCAGTACCCGGGGCACGCGGCGCCACCGCGTGAGCCGGGCCGCCCCCGACTGCAGGGAGTCGTCGTCGTGCCTCAGCACCGGGCCGACCACGCCGATGTCCCCGGCGGCGAGCAGGGTGTCGAGGCAGCGCTCGAAGGTCTCCCGGGGCAGCGCGATGTCGTTGTTCAGCAGCACCAGCGCCTCGGTCGACCGCCCGCGCACGGCCGTCATGAACGCCTCGCCGTACCCGAGGTTGCGGCCGGGCACGATCCACTCGACGCGCTCGGGCAGCGACTCCGGCCGGGGCGACCGGTCGTTGGCCACCACCACGACGTCGGTGTCGAAGTCCGCCAGGTGGTTGGCCAGCCGGACGGTCGGTTCGAGGTCGCCGTAGTGCACGACGACCGAGGTCGATCGCCGTGTCTCGGGTACGGTCGTCGCTCTCATCATTTCGGACATACTAATTCTTCCATGTTGTTTGGCTATGATACGGCTCATGTCGTATGAAAAGTGGCGCCACCGGGTTGCCGAGCGCACCCCGTCCCCGGTCCGGAACTGGGTCGCCTCGGCCCGGCTGGCGCGGCTGCGCCAGCGCAACGCCTCCCGTTCGGTGCAGGAGGTGTTCTCCGAGGTCTACGCCGCCCGGCAGTGGGGGCTCGGCGAGGACTTCGACTCCGGGACGGGCTCGCGCGGCGACGCCGCCCTGGGCTACGCGGACTGCGTCCGGGCCGTCATCGAGCAGAGCGCGGCACGCAACGCGGTGGACATCGGCTGCGGCGACTTCCGGGTCGCGTCCCTGTTCGTCGACGCGCTGGAGAGCTACCACGGGATCGACGTCGTCGGTGAACTCGTCGCGCGCAACAGCGCCCTGCACGGCCGGCCGGGCGTGCGGTTCTCGGTGCTCGACGCGGCGACCGACGAGCCGCCGCGGGCCGACATCTGCCTCGTCCGCCAGGTCCTCCAGCATCTGAGCAACGACCAGATCTCCCGGATCCTGGAGCGTTGCCGCCGGTACCCGCTGGTGCTGGTCACCGAGCACCTGCCGGCGCCGGAGCGTACCGGCGAGCCGAACCTCGACAAGCCGCACGGCCCGGACACCCGGCTGGACCGCGGCTCCTGGGTGGACATCTCCCGTCCCCCGTTCGACTGCTCCCCGGTCGTCGAGGTGCTGCGGGTACCGGCCCCGACCCCGCTGTACGCCGATGGCGAAGTGGTCAGTACCCAACTCTGGCGCCCCCTGTCCTGAGCCGGCTACCGGGACCGTGCCGCGCCGGCGGCGACCGGCTCGGGTACGGGCAGCGTCGAGGCCGCGACCGACCGCCTCGACCGGATCGCCACCAGGAACACCGCCGAGGACAGCGCGTACCCGGCGCCGGGGATCACCGCGATCACGGCCGCCGGCCAGTGCCGCGCCGAGGCCAGCCCGAACCCGGCCGCGATCACGGCGAGGCTGGGCAACCGCAACAGGATGACCCGGCCGCCCAGGCCGACGATCAGGCACTCGTGGGCCAGCAGGTAGTCGACGGACTGGATGACACCGACGCCGCACAGGACCGCCACGATCGGTACGGCGGGCAGGAATGCCGACCCGTACGCGCCGGGGATCCACACGCGACCGGCCAGCGCCAGCGGGGCCGCCACGGCCAGCGCGATCCCCGCGGTGCGCCACAACTCCCTGTGCAGCGCGCCGTGCCGGTCGGTGAACGTGCCGCCCTGGCGGGAGAACCAGTGCATGCCGCGGGACTGGCCGGCGGCGAGCACCGCACCCGACGCGGCCAGGCCGGTGGCGTAGAAGGCCACGATCTCGGGCCGGAACAGTGCGGTGACGGCCAGCAGATCGAACCGGTACTGCAGCAGCGTCACCCAACTGCCGGGCGCCAGGCGCACGGAGTCGGCGACGGTGGGCCGGGCGGAGACCGGGCGCCGTCCACCGCGGTCGCAGCGGTACCACAGCCAGAGCGCCGTCGCGGCGGCCTGGCAGACGGCGACGCCCGCCAACCACGCGGACACCCCGGCGGACCGGGCCGCCAGCAGGCCGCCCATGGCCAGCAGCGCGGCCGCCTGCGGCACGACCCGCGCGAGGTTGAACTCGACGCCCATCCGGCCCATCCGCTGGGCCTCCGCGGCGCCCAGCGCGCCGAACTGGTTCGCCAGCACGACCAGTACGGCGGCGCCGAACACGGTCGCGTCCGGGCGCAGGTACGCCGACAGTCCGGCGAGTACGGCCAGGGCGGCGCCGACCGTCAGCACCAGCGGCGCCAGGAGCTCACGCGGCTTGTGGCGCCCCGGAGTCCAGTCGTCGAGCACCAGTACCTGCGGCAGCCCGCCCAGGGCGAAGATGCCGATCGTGGCGGCCCAGGTCTGCCAGGTGACGTAGTGCCCGCGCCCGGCGGGACCGAGCACGCGCGAGACGAGGATGCTCGACACGATCCCGGCGAGCAGGAGTCCACCGTTGGTGAGCAGGGTCGCCGCCCGCCCGCTTCGCAGCACCGCCGCCCCGCGTCCAGCCCCGCGACCGGCCCCGCTCATGCCTCGGACTGTGGGGACCGCTGCGGCGCGGCGGTGCGCCGGGCCTGGGGCGTGAAGCACGCGCCCAGCGTGGCCGGCCGGTGGTTGCGCCGGACGTCCGGAATCTCGCGGAACGGTGACCGGTCGACCACCTCCGACATCCACGCCAGCGAGCGGGCCGCTCTGCGGCGGGCGCGCCACGGCAGGCTGCGGGCCCGCCGTACCGCGACGGACAGGTCGCCGGACTCGGTCAGCAGCGGCGGCCAGGTGCCGTGCCGCAGTTGGGCCGGCCGCAGCGCGTCGATGACCCGACCCGGCACCGCGGGGAAGGTCACGTCACAGTTCACCTGCGCCGCCAGTTCCCGCATCGCCCTGACGCCGAACCAGAGCAGGTGCACCGGCGGCAGGTCGGTGTCCCACACCGCGTGGGTCGGGCTCGCGTCCCGGTTCGGCGTGGTCATCAGGACGCAGCCGGCCGGGTCGAGCGTCGCGAGCGCGCCGGACAGCACCAGCGCCGGCGCCGCGACGTGCTCGATGAGCTCCAGCGCGATGATGAGGTCGGCGGTTGCCGGCGGCCGGTCGGTGTACTCCCCGGTGGTCAGGAACCAGTCCGGGTGCCCGAACCGCTCGCGGGCCCGCTCGACCGTGGTGGCCGAGATGTCGACGCCGAAGCAGGTGATCCCGGCCCGGCGCAGCGCGTACGTCAGGTGCCCCTCGCCGCAGCCGAAGTCCACGACGGTGGCGCCGGCGGGCAGCCGGTGACGGACGTGGTCGCGGACGTACCAGTAGGGCAGCTCGCAGGAGGCGAGCAGGTCCAGCGGCTGCGGGTGGCGGGTCACCGCCGCGGCGTAGCCGGCGTACCGGTCGTACCCGGGCAGCTTCCCGGTGTGCTGGTAGATCGCGTCGTACAGCCCGCCGGGCACGTCCAGCCGGCTGCTGAACCGCAGCATGCAGCGTGGACATTCGAGGACGCACACCCGGTACCCCTCGACGTAGCCGTCGAAGTCGCCCGATACCCGGTCGCTCGCGGTACCGCAGGTCGGGCACGGCGCCCCGGAGGGTACCGGCCGCCCGCGGTCCTGCGCCGACCGGCGCTCGCCCAGCGTGTCGGCCCGCGACTGGCGCAGGGTCGTCGCCCCGGCACCCGGCCGATCCCCGTCCCCGCCGGGACTCAGTGCATGCTCCACGTGACGCCTCAAACCCCCGAAGACCAACAAATACCGTGAACGACGCTATCAGCGTGACAGGGGACTCAGGGGACGAATGCCGCAGAGGGCGGATTACTGAACATCCGGCAGAGCGCACCGGTACCCGGGGAAGAACCCGGGATCCGGCGCCCAGCCGGGATCGCGGCGGAGCCCCTCGGCCCGGTGCGCCTCGCACAGCCGCGCGTACCCGCGCTCGTCCAGCACCCTGGTCCCCACCGCGTACGGCACCAGCCCGTCCGGCGCGAACGCCCGCTTGTACCGGAAGATCCCGTCATCCGGGCCGTGCCCCCCGCCGAGGACGAACCGCTTCATCGCCCGGCCCCGGCCCCACCGGCAGACCTCGACCTTCAGCAGGTCGTTGGGGCGCAGGTCGAAGGCGTCCTGCTCGGTCCCGCCGAGGTAGGAGTAGAGCGTGTCCGCCGATGCCAGCACGAGTTCGGTGGAAACCACGCGACCGGAGTGCAGCGCGTGGAAGAACGCGTACCGGCCCGGCATCTCCCTGATGATCGTCTCGAAGAAGCCGCGGGGAAAGTAGAAGCTGGCCGCCGCGCCGCGACGGTCCATGGTGCCGGCATAGATGCGCAGGAAGTCGTCCAGGCGCGCACCGGTCTCGTCCACCTCGATCGTCACGCCGCCACGCAGCGCCCGGTTCACGTTCTTGCGTACCTTGTGCTCGTAGCCGCGCCACGCCTCGTCCTCGGGTACCCGCAGATCGCACACGACGTTGACCAGCCTGGGCTCGACCCGGCCCGGGTACGCCAGCCGTTCGTCGTCGAACAGCGACAGCCGGGTGAACTCCGAGACGACCCGCCGATCGCGGCAGAACCCGTCGAAGGCGGCCCAGAACTCCTTGGCGTCGGGGTCGTCGGGCGGCGCGGAGCAGAACGCTCCGGCATACCCGTAGGCGCTGGTGATGTCGCAGCGCCCGGAATCGAGGCGGGGCGCGGCGATCGGGCGCAGGATGAACGGGTACAGCACCGATCCGGAGCCGGTCTCGGCGTACGCGGCCAACGGCTCCTCCCCCTCGCCGGCGAACAGGCCGACGTACGCGGGGTCGGCGTACACCTCCCGGGTCGGCAGCGCCTCGTGGGCGGCCCGCCAACGGGCCCGGTCGCGCGCGTCCCGCGCGTCCCAGATCTCGAACCTCATGTGCTCTCGGCCGCCTCGATGTCGCCGTCCCGTTCAGATCCGCCAGGGCGATCGCGCCGAGCGCCGCTCACCGTACTCCAGGGGTCGCCGGCCGGCGCCGCGCAGCGACATCCGCATCCGCACGAAGCGCGCGAACCACGGGGAGGTGGGTCCGGCCGACGAGCCGGCCCGGACCGAGTACACCCGTGACGGCACCAGGAGTTCCGAGAGCGCGTGAGCGATCAGGGCCCCGGTGGCGCCCGGCTCGACACGCAGCACGCTGCCCACCGTACGGACCTTGGTCAGCTGGCCGGCGCCGCCGGCCTGCCCGGCGTGGCGGACCGAGAGGTCCCCGAACCCGTACGCGGTGCGCTGCGCGTCGAAGGTCGGCCAGTCGAGGATCCGGATGGGTACCCGGGCCGGCCCGGCGGCCTCCGGTGCCACGTTCTCCCACCACGAGTACCCCATCTCCTCGAACCCCCACTTCTGGTACAGGGCATAGGCACCCACGTTGTCGACGGCGACATCCAGGCCCAGCGCCGGGATCCCGAGGTCCCGGGCGATCTGGACGCCGTCGTCGAGCAGCCGGCTGCCGTAGCCGTGCCCGCGGTACTGGGCCCGTACCGAGATCCCGTTCAGGAACAGTTGCGCGCTCATCATCCGCCAGTCGGCCACGGCGATCACCTCGCCGGCGACCCGGGCGGCGCGCAGGCACACCGTGCGCTGCCCGGGCGGCGGGGACAGCGCGGCGGCCAGGAACGCGGCGCAGCCGCGGGCGTGGTAGGCGACCAACCCCTGGCACTCGGCGGGTACCGACGCGGCGAGCAGCCGGACGGCGGCCCGCCGGGCTTCCTCGTCGTGGCTGTCGATGGACTGGATGTCCGGCTCGCCGGTCATAGGCGGGACATCCCCCTTTCCTGGTCGAGGTCGAGCATGTCGCCGGCCGGGTCGGCCGAGACACCGGAGGTCGCGAACACCCGGCCCACGGTGCGCAGCACGATCCGGGCGTCGAGCCACAGGGACCAGTGCGCGACGTACCGCGCGTCCAGCGCGAGGCGCTCGTTCCAGCTGGCGGTGTTGCGGCCGGTGACCTGGGCGAGCCCGGTGATGCCCGGGCGCACCGCGAACCGGGCGAGTTCCCCCTCGGCGTAGCACCCGTCGTAGCGGGGAAGCAGCGGCCTCGGTCCGACCAGGCTCATCTCGCCGCGGATCACGTTGACCAGTTGGGGAAGCTCGTCGACGCTGTACCGGCGGAGGAACCCGCCCAGCCGGCTGGCGCGTTCCCGGTCGGGCAGCAGCCGGCCCTGAGCGTCCCGCGCGTCGGTCATCGTGCGGAACTTGAGCAGCCGGAAGTGCCGCAGCGACCGGCCGGTGCGTTCCTGGGTGAACAGCACCGGGGCGCCGAGACGCAGCCGGACGAGAGCGGCCGCGACGAGCAGGACCGGCGCGGCGACCACCAGCACCAGTACCGCGGCGGCGACGTCGACGAGGCGCTTGACCGCGAACCCCGGCCCGGCCGGACCCGCGTCCGGCGACCCGACCCCCTCCGGCGACTCGGCCCCTTGCGACGATGGCGATTCGGACCCCTGCGGCGATGTCGATTCGGGCTCCCGCGGCGGCACCGCCGGACGCAGCGTCGGTTTCATCGCTCGTCCAGGAACTGGCCGATGGCGCCGAACACGCGGCCGATCTGCGCGTCGCCGAGCGCCGAGCCGCTGGGCAGCGTCAGCCCGGTCTCGAAGAGGCGCTGGGCCGCACCCGTGATCACGGCGTGGGTGCCGGCGAACACCGGCTGCAGGTGCATCGGCTTCCAGACCGGCCGGGTCTCGATGTCCAGGGCGGCGAGGTGCGCGGCCAGGTCCTGGGCCCGCCAGCCGGCCGTGTCCGGATCGACCAGGATGGTGGTCAGCCAGCAGTTCGCGCCGGCGTCGCCGTCCCCGAGCAGGCGCACCCCGGGTACGGCGGCGAACAGCTTCGCGTACCGCTCGCGCAGCCCCCGCCGCCGGGCCAGCATCCCGTCCAGGCGGACCAACTGGCCACGGCCGACCGCCGCCAGCAGGTTGCTGAGCCGGTAGTTGTACCCGACCTCCGTGTGCTCGTAGTGCGGCAGCGGCTGCCTCGCCTGGGTGGACAGGTACCGGGCCCGCTCGGCCAGCACCGGGTCGTCGCACACCAGCATCCCGCCCCCGGACGTGGTGAGGATCTTGTTGCCGTTGAACGACAGGATCCCGGCGCGGCCGAACGATCCGGCCGGCCGACCCCGGTACGTGGCGCCCAGCGCCTCCGCCGCGTCCTCCAGCACCGGTACCGAGGCCGCGGCGCACACCGGCAGCAACGCGCCGTAGTCCGCGCAGGCGCCGAACATGTCCACCGGCACCACCGCCGCGACCCGCCGGCCGGAGACCCGCAGGTGGCGCAGGAGCTGTGCCAGCAGCCCGACGTCGATGTTGCCGGTGGCCGGGTCGCAGTCGACGAAGACCGGTTCGGCGCCGGTGTACATCACGGCGTTGGCCGTGGCGACGAACGTGAGCGTCGGCACCACGACCACCGTGCCGGGGCGGGCGCCCAGGACCTGCAGGGCCAGGTGCAGGGCGGCGGTGCCCGAGCTGAGCGCGACGGCGTGGGTGGTGCCGACCCTGGTCGCGATCTCGCGCTCGAACGCGTCGACCTGCGGCCCGAGCGGCGCGACCCAGCCGGAGCGCAGGGCGTCCAGGACGTACGCCTCCTCGACCGGACCGACGTCCGGAGCGGACAGGTACACCCGGCGGTTCAGCATCCGGACACCTCAAGCTGCATGGGCGGGCCTCCGACCAAGACGACGCAGGAAACTCCTCCAGGGTTCTATCAGCTTTATCCGGCGTATATCGCCGTTTCCGGAGAGTTTGCGATTTACGGCCGTTTTCGGACGAAAGTCGGCACGATGGGAATCGGCATGCTCTCTCCGCCTTGCCCGATATTGAACCGTTTACGTGGTAACCGCGAGCTTTAGAGCTCGTTGACCGAGATGCTGGATAAGTTCCAGCGTCGAGCCAGGTCAGAGGGTGTACGGGGATGAGCTTCCTGCCAGCAGGGTGCCGGGTATTGATCACGGGGGGAACGGGTTCCTTCGGCCAGACGATGGTCCGCCGGCTGCTCCGCCACGACGTCGGCGAGGTACGGGTACTCAGCCGCGACGAGGCCAAGCAGGACGCGATGCGCCGCCAGATCGGCGACGACCGGGTGCGCTACCACGTCGGTGACGTCCGCGACGGCGACACCGTGCTGCGAGCCACCCGCGAGGTCGACTTCGTCTTCCACGCCGCCGCGCTCAAACAGGTCCCGTCGTGCGAGTTCTTCCCGCTGGAAGCCGTGCGTACCAACGTGCTGGGGAGTGCCAACGTCGTCGAGGCGGCCGAGGCCAACGGGGTGCGGTCGGTGGTGGTGCTGTCCACCGACAAGGCGGTGTACCCGGTCAACGCGATGGGCATGAGCAAGGCGTTGATGGAGAAGGTGGCCCAGGCACACGCCCGCAACAACCCGCGCAGCCGCACCACCGTCTCCTGCGTGCGCTACGGCAACGTGATGTGCTCCCGGGGTTCGGTGATCCCGCTGTTCATCGAACAGATCAAGGCGGGCCGGGCGCCGACCGTCACCGACCCCTCGATGACCCGGTTCCTGATGTCGCTGACCGACTCCGTCGAACTGGTGGAGCACGCCTTCACCCACGCCCGCGCGGGCGACGTGTTCATCCGCAAGGCCAGCGCGTGCACCATCGGCGACCTCGCCACGGCGCTGTGCCACCTGTTCGACGTGCCGGCCAAGCTCGACGTGATGGGCGTGCGGCACGGCGAGAAGCTGGACGAGACTCTGGCCAGCCGCGAAGAGCTGGCCCAGGCCGAGGACTTCGGGGACTTCTTCCGGGTACCGCTGGATGCCCGCGACCTGAACTACGCGCTGTACGTCACGGACGGCGACCCGGCCGGTGCCGCCTCGGCGGCCTTCAACTCGTCGAATGCGCCCCGGCTGGCGGTACCGGAGATCGTCGCCCTGCTCCGCACGCTGCCCGAGGTCAACGACGAACTCGCCGCCGAGCCGGTGATGGCGCCGTGAACCTGGCACTCACCGGCGCAGGCGGTTTCCTGGGGTGGCACGTGCGGGTGCTCCTGCACGCGCTGGGCTGGCCGGACCCCGTAGTCCTGGGCCGCGCCGAACTCGCCGACCCGCTCCTGCTCGCCAGCCGGATCAGCGGCGTCGACCGCGTGCTGCACCTGGCCGGCGTCAACCGGGGCGGCGACGAGGACGTGGCCGCCGGCAACGTGGAACTGGCCGGTGCGCTCGCCCGGGGCCTGCGCCGGTGCGCGGTACCGCCCCGGACGGTGGTGTTCGCCAACTCCGTACAGGCGGGCAACGGCACCGCGTACGGGGACGCCAAGGCGGTCGCGGCCGCCACCCTCGCCGACGCCTGCCGGGGATCCGAGTTCGTCGACGCGCGCCTGCCCAACCTGTACGGGGAGCACGGCCGGCCGTTCTACAACTCGGTGGTCGCCACGTTCTGCCGGCAGCTGGCGCGGGGCGGCGAGCTGGACGTACACGGCGACCGGCAGCTGGAGTTGGTGCACGCCGGCGACGCGGCCGCCCGGCTGACCGGCGCCCCGGACGCCGGCCCGTGGGACGCGACGATGCCCGCGAAGCGGATCGGCGTACGCGCCCTCGCCGGCTGGCTCGCCGCGACCGCGGCCACGTACCGCGGCGGCGAGATCCCGGCCCTGCGCGACCGGCACGACGTGCGGCTGTTCAACACGTACCGGTCGCACTGCTTCCCGGAGCACTACCCGATGCCGCTGGTCCGCCACGCCGACGCGCGCGGCGAACTGGTCGAGGTCGTGAAGGCGCACGGCGGCGGCGGGCAGACGTTCCACTCCACCACCCGGCCGGGGGTGACCCGGGGCGAGCACTACCACCTGGCCAAGGTGGAACGGTTCGCGGTGCTGCGCGGTCGCGCCGAGATCGCGCTGCGCCGCGTCGGCGGGGACGAGGTGGTGCGGTTCCCGGTCCGCGGGGACGACCCGGTGGTGGTGGACATGCCGGCGATGTGGGCGCACAACATCACCAACACCGGCCCGGACGAGCTGCTGACGTGCTTCTGGAGCAACGAGATCTTCGACCCCGGGCGCCCGGACACCTATCCCGAGCCGGTGCGGCTGCCCGGCCACGTCCTGATGGCGGCGGCATGAGTGCCCGGAAACCGCCGCCCGGCCCCGAGCCCTCGCCGCCGCGACCCGCCGACTGCCGGATGAGGATCGGCATCCTCTCCCAGTGGTACCCCCCGGAACCGGCCTTCGTCCCCGGGGAACTCGCCCGCGAACTGGCCGCGCGCGGCCACGAGGTGCGCGTGCTCACCGCGTTCCCGTCCTACCCGGAGGGGCAGGTGTACCCCGGGTACCGGCAGCGGTGGAACGAGCTCACGACGACCGGGTCGATCACCGTACGGCGGGTGCCGGTCTACCCGAGCCACGACAACTCCGCCGCGCGCCGGGTGGCCAGCTACCTGTCCTTCGCGGCCACCAGTTCCCTGGCCGGCCTGCGCTACCTCGGTGGCGTCGACGCCATCTACGTGTACCACCCGCCACCCACCGCGTACGCGGCGGCGGGACTGCTGCAACTGGCCCGGCGTATCCCGACCATCCTGCATGTGCAGGACATGTGGCCCGAGTCGGTGACGTCCTCGGCCATGACGCCGGGCGGCCGGGCGGGATCGGCCCTGCACCGCGCCCTGACCGCGACCATGCGCCGGCTGTACCGGGCCGCGTCCGGCATCGCGGTCATCGCGCCGTCGATGGCGGGGCTGGTCATCGAGCGGGGCGCCGATCCCGGCAAGGTCCGGGTCGTGCTCAACTGGACCGACGAGAGCCTGTTCCGGCCGGTACCGGCGACCGACGCCGCGCGGCAGGCCATCGGCCACCGCGGCCGGTGCACCGTGATGTTCGCCGGAAACCTGGGCCCCTTCCAGCGGGTGCAGACCGCTGTGCGGGCCGCCGCCGCGGTCGGCTCGCGGATGGACCTGGTGATCGTCGGGAGTGGCCCGCAGGAGCAGGCGGTGCGCCGGCTCGCCGATGAGCTGCGCGCGACCAACGTGCGGTTCCTCGGACGCCGCCCGGTACAGGAGATGGCCGCGCTCTACGCCGCCGCCGAGTACCAGCTGATCACCCTGCGCGACCTGCCGGCGCTGCGCGGCACGGTCCCGTGCAAGCTCCAGGCGGCGCTGGCCTGTGGCTCGCCGGTCATCGTGTCGGCACCCGGCGACGCCGCCCGGCTGGTGTCCTCGGCCGGCGCCGGCCTCACCTGCGCCCCGGAGGACTGGCGCGCGCTGGCCGACCGGTTCATCGACGCGGCGGAGACCCCGCCTGCGCGGCGGGCCGCGACCGGCCGCCGGGCCCGGCGCCTGTACGAGGACCGGATGTCGCTGCCGGTGGGGGTCGACCAGATCGAGGACATGCTGTCCAAGGTGGGTACGCACGAGGGAACGCTGGCGTGAGCCGGGTCATGACGGTGGTCGGCACCCGGCCGGAAATCATCCGGCTGTCCCGCGTGCTGAGCAGGCTGGACCGTACGGTGGACCACGTGCTCGTGCACACCGGGCAGAACTGGGACCCGAACCTGTCCGACGTGTTCTTCACCGAGTTGCGGCTGCGGGAACCCGACCACTTCCTGCGGGTCGACACCTCGTCGCTGGGCCGGGTGCTGGGCGGCGTGCTGACCGGCATCGAGGACGCGATCACCGACCTGCGACCGGACGCGCTGCTGGTACTCGGCGACACCAACAGTTGCATCGCGGCACTGATCGCGCGTCGGATGCGGATACCCGTGTACCACATGGAGGCCGGCAACCGCTGCTTCGACCTCAACGTGCCGGAGGAGACCAACCGCCGGCTGGTCGACCACATCGCCGACTTCAACCTGGTCTACACCGAGCACGCCCGGCGCAACCTGCTCGCCGAGGGGCTGCACCCGCGGCGGATCCTGCACACCGGCTCGCCCATGCGCGAGGTGCTGGAACACTACTGGCCCGACGTCAAGCGCTCGTCCATCCTCAGCCAGCTCGAACTCGAACCCGGCGGCTACTTCCTGGTCAGCGCGCACCGTGAGGAGAACGTGGACGACCCGGCCCGGCTGCGGCGCCTGCTCGGCTGCCTGCGCGCGGTACGCGGTACCTGGTCGCTCCCGGTACTGGTCTCCACCCACCCGCGTACCCGCAAGCGGCTCGAAGCCCTCGCCGGCGACGGCACCACCCTGGACGGCGTGGCGTTCCACGAACCGTTCGGGCTCTTCGACTACGTGCGGCTGCAGACCTCGGCCCGCTGCACGCTGTCCGACAGCGGCACGATCAGCGAGGAGGCCGCGATCCTCGGCTTCCCGGCGGTGACGCTGCGGGAGTCCATCGAGCGTCCCGAGGCGCTGGACAGCGGCGGCATCATCATGACCGGGCTGGACCCCGAGGGGGTCATCGAGGCAGTCGCCGTCACGGTGGAGCAGGTCGGCGCCGAGGGAGTCCGCTGCCCCGCCGACTACCAGGTCGCGGACACCTCCCGGCGGGTGGTCGACTTCATCCTGTCCACTGTGCGGCGCCATCACGACTGGGCCGGGATCCGGCGGTAGCCTTCCGCCATGCCCGTACGCGAACCCGTAGCCTGGCCGCCGCGCGGCCCGGAGAGTGCCGGCCCGGAGAGGGCCGGCCCGCAGCGCGGCCCGGAGAGTGCCGGCGTGCGCCACGACCCCGTCGGGCCGGAGGCGGACCGGTCGGCATCCGGGATCCTGTTCGTCTGCTACGCCAACCTGTGCCGCTCGCCGATGGCGGAGTACCTCGCGCGGGACATGCTGGCCGGGGACGGCGGCACGGATCCGGCGGGGTTCCCGGTGTCCAGCGCCGGTACGCACGCCGTGGCGGGCCTGCGCATGCATCCGCACGCCGCCACGGTCGCGGCCGGGCTCGGTGCGGACCCGGGCGGGTTCTGCAGCCGCCCGCTGACCGCTGACGTGATCGCCCGCGCCGGCCTGGTGCTCGCAGCGACCCACCGGGAACGGGCCGCGTGCGTCTCGCTGGTACCGGGCGCGATGCGGCGTACCTTCACGCTGCGCCAGTTCGGCCGGCTGGCCGCGGCGGCCCGCCTCGACGACCCGGGCACTGTCCCGGACGGGAGGCCGGACGGCGGCTCAGGCGGCGGCCCGGGCAGTGCCACAGGCGGCCGGCTCGACGGCGCCGGCCGGGATCCCGCGGGCCGGCTGGCCGCCGCCGTCTCCGCCGCGACCCGGGCCCGTGGCCGGCTCCAGCCGGTCGGGCCCGACGACGACGACCTCGCCGATCCCGTGGGTCAACCGATCGCGGCGTTCCGCCGGTGCGCCGGCGAGATCGAGCGGGCCCTGGCGCCGGTGGTGCGGCTCATCGCCTCGTGCGGGTGAGCTGCGCCCCCGGGCGCTGGTGATGCTTCGCCCCGGCCTGCGGCTGGGGTCCTTCGGCGGCGGGCTCCAGCTTCTGCGTCCCGGCGGCCACGTCCGCGTCCGCCGGGTCCGCCGCGACGGTCATCGGGACGGCCTCCGTGACCTCGATGGCATCCGCGACCTCGGCGCCCTCTGCGGGCTGGACGTCAGCGGCCGGCTCGGCGGCCAGAATCTTGTACGACTTGTAGTAGTAGGCGTCTGCTTTCGACGCCTTGGTCATGTTGAGCACGCAGCCGAGGACCCGGGCGGCGACGGTCTGCAGTGCCCGCACCGCGGCGGTGACCTGAGCCTGCGTCGTCTTCCCCGAACGGGTGACCAGCACCGTACCGTCGGTCTGCACGGCGACCACCGCGCCGTCGGTGACCGAGAGCAGTGGCGGGGTGTCGATGATGATGATGTCCGCCCACTCCCGCAGCGTCGTCAACAGGTCCGCCATCCGCGCCGAGCCGAGCAGTTCGCTGGGGTTGGGCGGTACCGAGCCACTGGCCAGCACGAACAGTCCCTTGTCGCCCCACGGCTGCACCGCGTCCTGCACCGTGACCTCGCCGATGAGCACGTCGGTCAGCCCCACCTCGGACGTCAGGCCGAAGTAGTGCGCCACCTTCGGCCGGCGCAGGTCGGCGTCGACGAGCAGGACCCGCGACCCGGTCTCGGCGAGCGTGATCGCGAGATTGCAGCACGTCGTGGTCTTCCCCTCGCCCTGGGTGGCACTGGTGACCGCGATGATCCGGCTCGGCTCCTGGATGTTGACGAACCGCAGGTTGGTACGCAGCTTGCGCAGCGCCTCGGCACGCAACGAGTGGCCGGCGGTCCCGACGATCAGCGGCGTCGACCGGCTCTCCCCGTCGTAGGGGATCTGGCCGAGGATCGCTGCCGAGGCCACCCGCTGGAGCACGACGCCACTGCGCACGGTGTTGTCGAGCTGCTCGCGAAGGATCGCCGAGCCGAGCCCGATCAGCAGGCCGAGCAGGCCGGCGAAGGTGAGGTTGCGCGCCGGACGCGGGGACACCGGGTCGGTGCTCAGCCGGGGACCGTTCACCAGCTCGATCTTGATGGTCGGCTGTGCCGCGCCCGGCGGTGTCTCGATCTGCTGCACGAGGACCGGGAAGGTCCGGCTCAGCGCCTCGGTGAGCTTCAGCGCCCGGGCCTGGTCGGTGTCCGTGACCGTGGCCTGGAGCAGGACGGTGTTGGGCTCGGTCGAGCCGCTGATCCGCCGGCGTATCCCGTCGGTGCTCAACCCGAGCTTGGACGAGGATGCCAGGCTCTGTGCGAGCCGGTCGCTGGTCAGCAGGTCGATGTAGGACTTCACCCGCTGCTGGGTGAACAGGCTGCCCTGGTACGCGTCGGCCACCCCCTCGTTCGGGGTGTTGACGAAGAACGTCACCGTACTCGCGTACTCCGGCTGGGTACGGATGGTGAGCCCGGCACCGAGGCCCAGCGCGACCACCACCACCGCCAGTACGATCCACCACCGTTGCCGTACCGCACGCAGATAGCTACGCAGATCCATGAGTCATCGCCCTCCCATCTCGGGTAATAACGGCGTATCTCGCCAAAGGGTGACGACTTCCGCAAAGGCTTACGTAACGGAGTACGGCCACCGGTTGGCCGGACGCCGATCGCGGCGTACGGGCCGAGGTTGGCACCCGATCCGCCATGCCCTCCCGGGCGTTGATGGCACCCTGATCGGGTGAGCAGCGTGCAGCACGGGGTGTGGCAACCGGAGGACCGGGCCGCTTCGATCTACCAGTACCTGCCCGTCGAGGTCGGCACCGGCCACCGCGCCCTGCGGGTGGAGCTCGCCTACGACCGGTCGGCCGGCGTCCTCGACCTGGGATGCCTGGACCCGACCGGCGCCTTCCGCGGCTGGTCGGGCGGGGCACGCGACACGTTCACCATCGCCGAGACCTGGTCCACCCCCGGGTACCTGCCCGGTCCGCTCCCCGCCGGGCAGTGGCAGGTGATGCTGGGGCTGCACCGGGTACCGCCCGATGGCCTGCCCTGGCGGGTGACCGTGTCCACGTCGCCGGAGCCCGGCCCGGCACCCGAGGCCGCGGCACCCCTCGCGCCGTGGCCGCCGCGCCCCACCCGGTCCGCTCCCCCGCTGCCCGCCCCGCCGGGGCACCGGTGGCTGGCCGGCGACCTGCACGCGCACAGCGTGCACTCCGACGGCACGCTCACCGTCTCCGAACTGGCCCGGCTGGGCGTGGCGGCCGGCCTGGACTTCCTCGCGGTCACCGACCACAACACGGTCAGCCACCACCCGTGGCTGCCGGACGAGTCCGGCATCCTGCTGCTGCCCGGTCAGGAGGTGACCACGGCACGCGGCCACGCCAACGCGTACGGGGACGTCGGCTGGGTGGACTTCCGGCTGCCCGCGGACGATTGGCTGTCCATTGTGGAGGATCGGGGCGGCCTGCTGTCCATCAACCACCCGCTCGCCTCCGACGTCGCGTGGCTGCATCCGCTGCACGGGCGGCCCCGGTTCGTCGAGGTGTGGCACGCGGGCTGGTGGGATCGCACCTGGACCGCTCCGCTGTCGTGGCTGCTCGCCTTCGACCCCACCGCGGTACCGGTGGGTGGCTCGGACTTCCACGACCCGTCCGACAACTGGCGGCTCGGTGAGCCGACCACCTGGGTACTCTGCCCGGTCACCGATCCCCGGGAGGCGACGGCCGGCGTCCTGCTCGACGCGCTGCGCACCGGCCCGGTGTCGATCGGCGAGTCGCCCGAGGGCCCGGCGCTGCTGCGCCTCGGCGACGAACTGGTGGCGGTCGGAGCCGACGGAACCGTGCTGACGGACTTCACCGG
>DASXOA010000518.1:0-1539 GCA_036494675.1 Rugosimonospora sp. | reverse complement strand
TGCCCGGGCACCGGCGGCTGGCCCGGCAACGGTGGCTGCCCGGGCATTGGCGGTTGGGGCTGGCCCGGGATCGGCCAGGATGCGCCGGGTGGCGGACCGTAAGCCGCTGCCCCGCCTGACGTTGGTGCGCCTGACGTTGGTCCGCCTGACGTGGGTACCCCGCCCGACGTGGGCGCGGCGGGTGGGTACCCGGGCGCCGGTGGGTATCCGGGGCCGGCCGGCGGATAACCCTGCGCCGGCGGATAGCCGGGTGCTGATGGGTAGCCCGGTGCCGGTGGGTAGCCGGGTGCTGATGGGTAGCCCTGCGCCGGTGGGTAGCCGGGCGCGGTGGGCGGGTATCCCGGTCGGATCGACCCGGAGCCGGGTGCTGGCGGGTAGCCGGGCTGCGCTCCCGGGACGCTCTCGGAACTCTTACGGTTGATCACCATCATGACCACCGCCACCACCGCGCCGATGATGAGCAGCGCGATCAGGCCGATGCACCCGAAACTCACGAGTCCCATGTTCCACCCCGCTCACACGTTGTCGTTGCGTCCCGACGGATGTTGCGTCCCGAGGGATCCAGTCACCATATGCGTTCGATGGAGGCGCCGCAGGTTCAGGAGGACGGCGGCGTCGAGGTGGGTGGCGCGGGGTACGCCGGCTGGGCCGGGTACGCAGGCGGTTGGACCGGGTACGCCGGTTGCTGGACCGGGTACGGCTGCTGCGCCGGATAGGCCGGCACCGGGTACGGCGGCGGTGCGGCGCCGAAACCCTGCTGGCCGGCGCCGGGCGGCAGGTCGGTCCGGACCCGGCCGATCTGGAAGCCGATGCCACCGATCATCGCGGTCAGGCCGCCGAGCGCGAGCACGGTGGCCATCGTCCCCTGACCCTGCGCCGTGATCGAGCACGTCGGGTCGTCGGACGGGTTCCCGCTGCCGGTGGTGCACGCGTTGCCGGAGGCGATCGCCAAGAAGAACGCCACCGCCAGGCTCACCACCGACAAGACGAAGAAAATCAGGAACGATGGGTGAATCTTGGCGAAACGCACCGCGACAGCATACGGCATCGATGCGCCGGCGACGGTGCGCGAGAGAGGTGCCCAAGCGGCCGGGACATCCTCGACGGCTACAGAGTGGGCTTCTACAGAGTGTGCTTCTACAGAGTGAGCTTCATGCCCTCGTGGCTCGCGACGAAGCCGAGGCCCGCGTAGAACCGGTGTGCGTCGACCCGGGACTTGTCCGACGACAGCTGCATGACCCCACACCCGCGATCCCTGGCCCGCTCGATCGCCCAGGCCATCAACTGCCGACCCACGCCCTGGCCGCGGCGCCGCGAGTGGACCCGTACCGACTCGATCTGCGAGCGTTCGGTGCCGTGCCGGCCCAGTCCCGGGATGTAGGTGACCTGCATGCAGGCCACCACCTCGTCGCCGTCCTGCGCGACGATCAGGAGGTTGCGCGGGTCGGCGTCGATGTCGGCGAACGCCCGCTCGTACGCGTCGTCGATGGTCGGAAGCTCGCGACCGCTGCCCAGTACGTCGTCGGCGAGCAGCGCGAC
>DASXOA010000517.1:0-1681 GCA_036494675.1 Rugosimonospora sp. | reverse complement strand
GCACACCTTGCTCACCGCCGTACCGACCACCCCGGGAAACGTGGCATAGGAGCCGGCCAGATTGTGCCCGATGACCCGGCCCTGCTTGTTGGCGTGGGTGCCGAGCGCCACATGCTGGTACTGGCCCGAGACCAGGTTGAGGACCTCCACGCAGTCGCCGCCTGCCCAGATGCGGTCGTGGCCCAGGACCTGCATCTGCACGTTGGTGCGCAGGCCGCCCTGATCGCCCAGCGGCAGGCCGGCCTCCCGGGCGAGCGCAGTGTCCGGCCGCACCCCGAGGCCGAGCACGACCACATCGGCCGGAATCGAGCCGTCCGCGGTCAGCACCGAACGGATCCGGTGGTTGCTGCCGGTCTCGAATCCGGTGACGGCGGTGCCGGTGCGCACATCGATGCCGATGCCCTCCATGGCCCGGTGGACGGCCGCCCCCATGTCCGGGTCGAGCGTGGTCATCGGCTCCGCCGCCTGATCGACGACGGTGACGGCAACCCCCCGCCGTACCAGGGCCTCGGCCATCTCCACACCGATGTAGCCCCCGCCGACCACCACGGCCCGTCGCGGCTGCACGCGGTCCAGATCCGCCAGCAGCACGGAACCGTCATCGAGAGTCTGCACGCCGAACACGCCGGCGGCGTCCACGCCGGGCAGCGGCGGCCGCACCGGGACCGCGCCGGTCGCGATGACCAGGGAGTCGAAGCCCTCCCAGGACGACCGCCCGGCGGCCAGGTCATGAGCGAGTACCCGGCCGGCCGCGAGGTCGATCTGCTCCACCTCGGTTCGCATCCGCAGGTCGATGCCGTTGCGCCGGTGTTCGTCCGGCGAACGGGCCACCAGCCGCTCCGGCCCGTCCACATCGCCGGCCACCCAGTATGGGATGCCGCAGGCCGAGAAGGAGCTGTACGCCCCGCGTTCGAACGCGACGATCTCGACCGCGTCGCCCGCGATCCGCTTGGCCTGCGCGGCCGCGCTCATCCCGGCCGCGTCCGCCCCGATAACGACAGTCCGCTCGGTCATGCCGCTCCGGTGGTGGTACGGATCTCGGTTCCCGCCCGGACCACCCTGGTGACCGGGGTCTTCTCCGCGACGCCGGCCAGCTTCGCGCGCTGGTCCTCGTCGACGCCGTGCAGGGTGATCAGCCGGTCGATCCACCCGGTGTCCCGGTCTTTGACCACGTAGGTCAGCTCGACATCCACGCCAGCTAGCGGCCAGCCCTGGTGTTCGGCGTACATTCGCAGCGTGATCGCGGTACAGGCACCGAGCCCGGACAGCAGCAGGCCGAACGGAGCCGGACCGGTGTCGGCACCGCCGTGGTCGGCCGGCTCGTCGGCGCGCAGCGCATGGCTCCCCGTTTTGATGCACACACCGTACGGCGTTTCCTCGCTTGTCACCGTGGCGGTGGCGATGGTGTGGTCACGGTCGTCGCTCATTGTGCCATCCTCAATCCTTGCCGCCGCCAGGGCACGGCTTCATGGTCGCGGAGATGAAACCTGTCGTCCATGGTCCCCGGGATCAAGTCCGGCCGCGGCTATTGGTCCGTGGTGCCGTTTCCCGACAACGATCAGCGCTGCACCTTGCGGAGGGTTGCGACCGCGTCCGCGGGCAAGGCCCAGCCGGGTACCGGCGGCGGACCGGTCAGGGTCCCGGCCAGCCGGGCCGGGAAGCCGTCCAGGATGGACCGGTC
>DASXOA010000516.1:0-5413 GCA_036494675.1 Rugosimonospora sp. | reverse complement strand
CCCTCCTCCCAGAGCGCCATCGCGGCGACGCTGGTCAGCGGCTTCGTCATCGAGTAGATGCGCCACAGCGTGTCGTCGGCGACCGGCAGGCCGGCCTCGCAGTCGCGCTGGCCGTAGGTCGAGGCGTGCACCACCTCGCCGCGCCTGGTCACCACGATCTGCCAGCCGGGCAGCAGGCCGTCGTCGACATAGCGGGCGAAGTGCGTGTCGATGCGGGACAGGCGTTGCGGGTCGAAGCCGAGGGCGTCCGCGTCGGCGGTGGGGGGCAGCATCGTTCGGTACTCCTCAAGGGGTGTCGGAGTCGATCGCTACCGGATGGTAGCTCCGGAGGTCGCCAACCAGCTTTTTTCGTATCGACACTTATTATTGACAGAACAGAAAAAAGTTCCTAGCGTCGACGTTCATGAAGCCAATCGCTGTGCAGTTGTACTCGGTCCGTGAACAGCTGACGGCCGACCGCGCGGGCACGCTGCGGCGACTCGCCGACATCGGCTACCGGATGGTCGAGCCGTACGACCCCGCAGACGATCCCGCCGGCTTCCGTGCCCTCCTCGACGAGACCGGGCTGGCCGCCTGCTCCACCCACGCTCCGGTGCTCACCGACGCGCGGGAGCGGGTGGCCTCCGCCGCCGCGACGATCGGCATCGACACGGTGATCGTGCCCGCCATCAGGCCGGACGAGTTCGCCGACCGGGAGGGCGTCGACCGCGCGGCACGGCTGCTCAACGACACCGCGGCGTGGGCCGCCGGCCACGGGCTGCGGCTCGGGTACCACAACCACTACTGGGAGCTGTCCTCGGTCGTCGACGGCCGGCCGGCCCTGGAGGTGCTGGCCGACCAGTTGTCGCCGGAGGTCTTCCTGGAACTCGACGTGTACTGGGCGGCGGTCGGTGGCGTGGACGTGCCCGAACTGCTGGGCAGGCTCGGCGACCGGGTGGAGTACCTGCACGTGAAGGACGGCCCGGCCAACCGCGAGGACCCGATGACCGCCGTCGGTGCGGGCACCCTGCCGATCCCCGACATCCTGGCCGCCGCGCCGCGCGACGCGTGGCGGGTCGTCGAGCTGGACCAGTGCGCCACCGACATGCTCGTGGCGCTGGCCGACTCGTACGGATACGTGCACGGGCTGGAGAAGCAGGCATGACGGTCGGCGTCGCGATCGTGGGTTGCGGCACGATCAGCCACGAGTACCTGCGGAACCTCACCACGTTCCCGGACGTGCGCGTGCTGGCCTGCACCGACCTCGACACCGACCGGGCCAGGGCGGTCGCGGCGCAGTACGGCGTGCCGGATGCCGGCGAGCCCGACCTCGCGCTGCGCCACCCCGACGTCGAGCTGGTGGTGAACCTGACCATCCCGGCCGCGCACGTCGAGGTGTCCGCCGCCGCGGTCGCCCTCGGCAAGCACGTGTACAGCGAGAAGCCCCTCTCCCTCGACCCGGACGGGGGTGCCCGGCTGCTCGCGGCGGCAGCCTCGGCCGGGGTACGGGTCGGTGCCGCCCCCGACACCTTCCTCGGCGCCGGCCTGCAGAGCGCGTACCGGCTCATCGCGCGGGGCGCGATCGGCACCCCGCAGGCCGCGTTGACTCTCGTGCAGGGACCCGGACCGCAGAGCTGGCACCACAGCCCTGAGTTCCTGTTCCAGCACGGCGGCGGGCCGCTGTTCGACATCGGCCCCTACTACCTGACCGCGCTGGCCGCGGCGTTCGGCCCGGTGACCAGGGTGGCGGCGACCGCACAGCAGGCGTTCGCGAAGCGGGTGATCGGCGCCGGGCCCCGGGCCGGCACCGAATTCGCCGTCGAGGTGCCCACCAACGTGTCGTGCCTGCTGCAGTTCGCCGCCGGCCAGTCCGCGACGAGCATCTTCAGCTTCGACTCACCGCTGTCCCGGCAGGGGTTCCTGGAAATCACCGGCACCGAGGCCACGCTGAGCGTGCCGGATCCGAACAGGTTCGACGGGCCGCTGTCACTGCGCCGCGCCGGGGACGAGGACTGGACCCCGGTGGACACCCGGGGGGCGAGCGTGGGGCGGGGCATGGGCGTGCTGGACATGGCCCGGGCGATCCGCACCGGCGCACCGCACCGGGCCGACGCCGCCGGTGCGCTGCACATCGTCGAGGTGATGGCGGCTCTGACGGAGTCGGCGCAGCGCGGGCAGTTCGTCACGGTACACAGCGACTTTCCCATCCCGGCGCCGCTGGCGGAGGACTGGGACCCGCGCCAGCGCACGCTCTGACCCGCCCGCCGCGACCGGCCTGCCCGTTGTGCGGGCCTGCCCGTTGTGCCGGCTTGCCCGGCGTGCCGGCGGGCGCACCGGTGGGCCGACGCGTTGCTACCCGGCGGATTCGCGCCCCGGCATCCGCAGGTCGTCGGCCAACGCACTCACCAGGAGCCTCGGAAGCCGCCGGTGCCACCACCCGTCCGCACCGCCCCCGGCGCGGACGTCGGCCCCGGCGGCGCTGTCGCTGTCCTCGACGGTCGCCGCGCGGAACCGCTCATCGACTCCGGCCAGTTCGTCGCGCCACACGTCGCGGATGTGCGGCGTCACCAGCGGCCACACCTCGGCCAGGTAGTCGCGGTAGGACAGGTCGTTGCCGTACTCCTCCAGCGAGCCGTCGTAGCCGTCCTCCACCTCGGAAACGAACTGGGACCACTCCGAGAGCATGAGCTGGATGGTGAACCGTTTCGGCCAGCCGCGCTCCTGCAACCGCGCGCTGGCCAGCCGGACCGACGCGAAGTCCTCGGCGGTCGGGTAGTCGCGCGCTGGCATACCGGCCATCGTGGGCCGCTCCCGTCACCGCGTCAACGAACCGGCCGGATGCCGCGCCGACCGGTTCCGGACACTCGCGCCGGGAATGTCCACCGTCCATCGACGGCGGCCGTTCGCGGTCGGGTACCACCGCCCACCCGGCCCACGACCGCCGCCGCTTCTCGAACCGCCGCCGCCTCGCGAACCGCCGCCGCTTCTCCAACCGCCGTCGCTTCTCCAACCGCCGTCGCGTCGCGAACCGCCGTCGCTTCTTGAATCGCAGGAAACTCTCTCGTACGATCGCCCCGGGAGCCGAGCCGTGCGCCGTTTCGGCGCGGGCGGGGAACTGTCGCCCCGACCTTGCTCTCCACGACCTTCCTCTCCCCGGCCCTCTCCCCCGGTCAGCGCTCTCGATGCGACACTGCCTCGACGCGACACCTGCCCCCACGCGACACCTGCCCTCAGCTCGGCGCCTGTCGGGATGCGGCACCCGTCGCATGCGGCACCCGTCGCATGCGGCAGCCGTCGCGACGCGGCAGCCGTCGCCGCTGACCTCCACTCTCCGATTGGAGCGTCCGATGAGGACACCCGCATATCGCCGCGCCTGCCTGGCGGCGGCCACACTTCTGGCCGCCGGCGGTCTGGTCGGCACCCTCGACCCCGCCGCGCACGCGGCCACCGGCCCGGCACCCGTCACCGTCACGGTCAACACCAGGGCCGCGCTGGCCACCGTCCCGGATACCGGGCTGGGGGTCAACGACGCGGTCTGGGACAGCCAGCTCGGTACGACCGGGGTGACCGACCTGCTGCGGTCGGCCGGGGTACAGATGATGAGGTACCCGGGCGGATCGTACGGCGACATCTACCACTGGCGGGACAACACCGCACCCGGCGGCTACGTGGCCCCGGACACCGACTTCGACACGTTCATGAGCTCCACCCAGCGGGTCGGCGCGCAGCCGATCATCATCGCCAACTACGGCACCGGGAGCCCGGCCGAGGCCGCAGACTGGGTCCGCTACGCCAACGTCACCAAGGGGTACGGCGCCAAGTACTGGGAAATCGGCAACGAGCTGTACGGCAACGGCCACTACGGCGCCGACTGGGAGGCGGACGACCACGCCGACCAGAGCCCGACCGGGTACGCCGACGGGGTCGTGGCGTACGCGGACGCGATGAAGGCGGTCGACCCGACCATCAAGGTCGGTGCCGTGCTCACCATCCCGGCCGGCTGGCCGGACGGCCTGGTCGGCACCGGCGACTCCGGCACCTGGAACCAGACCGTGCTGTCCATCGCCGGCCCGAAGATCGATTTCGTGATCCTGCACTGGTACCCGGGCGGCTCGAACGCGGCCGACGCGCTGTCCAAGCCGAACCAGTTGAACGACGCCATCTACCTCGTCCGCGACCAGATCGCCCGGTACGCCGGCCCGAACGCGGCTAACATCGGCATCGCGCTCACCGAGACCAACTCCGGGTACGGCGAGGACACCCAGCCCGGCGCGCTGTACGCGGCGGACACCTACGCCGACCTGTGGGAGGACGGGGTGTTCACGGTCGACTGGTGGGACGTGCACAACGGCGCCGGTACCGTGTCCACAGTGGAGGGTCAGACGGACTACGGTGACTTCGGCCTGCTGTCCAGCGCCACGTGCCTGCCCGACGGGACGACCTGCGAGCCGCCGATGAACACGCCGTTCGCGCCGTACTACGCCCTTCGGATGCTCGGTACCTTCGCGCACCCGGGCGACCAGCTCATCCGGGCCGGGACAGACCAGGCGCTGGTCAGCGCGCACGCGGTGCGCCGGGCGAACGGCGACCTCGCGGTGCTGATGGTGAACAAGGATCCGGCCAGCGCACACCCGGCGACCATCGCCTATGCCGGCTACACGCCGTCGGCGGCCGCACCGACCGTCTACTCGTTCACCAACGGTGCCACCGCGGTCGCCAGCACCCAGACCGGCACGGCGACCGCACAGAACCTGCCGCCGTACTCGCTGACCCTGCTCGTCCTGCATCCGGCGGCGGCACCCGGCGGGGCGCCGGGCGCACCCGGGACGCCCCGGGCCGGCGCGGTGACGGACCGGAGCGCCACCATCTCCTGGCCGGCCGCGACGGCGGGCGGCCACCCGGTCGCCAAGTACGAGGTGTACCGCCAGAACGGCACCACCAGCGAGGAGTTGGGCGAGACGTCGGGCACCTCGCTGAGGGTGAACAACCTCAACCCCGGCAGCCGGTACACCGTCAACGTGCTGACCCGCGACACGGCGGGAACCGTGTCGTGGGCGTCGCCGCCGCTGACGTTCACCACCGGTACCCCGGCCGCCAGCACCTGCGCCGTGCACTTCGCGGACACCAACGACTGGGGCAACGGCTACGTGGCCAGCGTCGACATCACGAACAAGGGCCCCAGCCCGATCACCGGCTGGACGCTGACGTTCGGCTGGCCGACCGCCCTGCAGAGCGTGAGCAGCGGCTGGAGCGGCACCTGGACGCAGACCGGTACGACGGTCACCGTGACCAGCGTCGACCAGACCGCGACCCTGGCCGCGGGCGGCGGTACGACCAACGTCG
Source organism: Rugosimonospora sp. (assembly GCA_036494675.1). Lineage (GTDB taxonomy): Bacteria > Actinomycetota > Actinomycetes > Mycobacteriales > Micromonosporaceae > Rugosimonospora. The sequence continues at coordinate 91 of DASXOA010000516.1, read as the reverse complement.
GCTTCGTCGCCGGCTACAGCGGCCCCAACGTCCTGCCGGCCGTGTTCACCCTCAACGGAACCGTCTGCACCAGCACCTGACCTCCGGCACG
>DASXOA010000515.1:0-52545 GCA_036494675.1 Rugosimonospora sp. | reverse complement strand
GCTGGCCGCGCTCGCGATGACCAGTTCGCTGTCCAGCGCCCTGGGCGCCCAGCTGCTCGGCTGGCTGTCCGAGGTCGCGGGGCCGCGCGCCACGCTGGCGCTGGGCGGCACGGTGACCACGATCGCCTGTGCCATCGCCGCCATCGCGCTGTCCCGGCGCCTCGACGTGGCGCTGCCCTCGGCCGTTCGGGCACGCGAGCTGCTCACCGGGGTCCGCGAGTCCGCGGTCTCCCGCCGGCTCGCGGTCTCCCGCCGGCTGGTATCGGGTCGCCTCGCGGTCTCGGGTCGGCTCGCCGTCTCGACCCGCCTGGCGATGTCGCGCCGCCGCGCCGGCTCGGGACATCCGGCCGTCTCGGGGCATCCGGCGGCCTCCGGGCATCCGGCCGCGTCGGGGCATCTGGCGGTACCCGGCCAGCGGGTCGACAGGTCGACCGGTCCCCGCGTGGCGACCCGGTCCGCGGCGCACTCCGCCGGGCGGCACCCGGACTTCGCCGAACGGCAGCCCGACTCCGTCGAATGGCAGCCGGACTCCGTCGCGGTGTGGGCCGACGAGGCGACCGCTCCGGCCTCGCCGTAGCCGCCCCGGGCCGAGTCGTTTTCGCCCCGGTCTAGCCGTAGTAGCCCCGGCCTCGCCGTAACCGCGCCGGGCCGAGTCGTTTTCGCCCCGGTCTAGCCGTAGCAGTCCCGGCCTCGCCATAACCGCGCCGGGCCGTAACCGCACCGGGCCGGGCCGGCGATCAATCCCGATCAGCTCGGTCGGGTCGGCGATCGGCCCCCGTCCGGTCGACGCGCTATCCGTAGGTGTCGCGTGGCCCGCGACCGCGTACGCGCCGGGCCCCGCGGTTCCACGACGGTACGGCCGGGCCGTGGATGTGCAGCTTGGTCACCACGTTGTGCCCCACCTGCGCGCCGATGCCGGCGAGGAGCTTGGCGGCCAGCAGCCGCAGCTGAGTCGCCCAGGCAGTGGATTCGGCCTCAATGGTCAGCTCGCCGTTCTCCAGCTTGATGGGCCGGCAGTGCTCGGCGATGTCCGCACCGACCACCTTCGGCCAGTCGCCGAACACCGTGGCCTCGGCCGCCGGGCGCTGCCACCCGCGGCTCTTGACCAGCCTGGCCAGTACCGAGCCGAACAGCTGCGGGTCGCGCGGATCCGGCCCCGGACCCGAGTACCCGCGGGGCCGGCGGGTCAGCGGTCTGCCCTGCTCGTCGACCCGGCGGGGTCGGGCCGACCGGGCCGCGTCCCGGCGCACCTTGGCGGCGTCGAGCACCGCGCGAGCCAGCTCTGGTCCGGCCAGCTCTGGTCCGCCCAGCCCCTGGCCGTCGGGTTCGGGACCGACCTGCCCGGCGCCGGCGTGCCCAGTGCCAGGGGGGACACCGCCGGCCGGCCCGGTGCCGGCCGGAACAGTGCCAGCCCGGCCGGTGCCGGCCGAGCCAGCGCCAGCCGGGACAGCGCCAGCCGGGACAATGCCGGCCGGGTCGCCCCCGCGCCGGGGGGGCCGCTCGTCAGGCACGGCGCACCTCACCCTCGCTCACCTCGTACCGCGCCCCGCGCAGCGCCGCGGGTACATCCTCGGTCACCGCACAAGTGATCAGCAGCTGCCCCGCCGAGCCCACCAGCGCCGCGAGCCGCTCCCGCCGCCCGGCGTCCAGCTCGGCGAACACGTCGTCGAGCGCCAGTACCGGCTCGATCCCCTCGGTACGCAGCAGCTCGTACGCGGCCAGCCGCAGCGCCAGCGCCAGGGACCACGACTCGCCGTGGCTCGCATACCCCTTGGCCGGCAGCTCGCCCAGCGTCAGCAAGAGATCATCGCGGTGCGGCCCGACCAGGGTCACGCCGCGCTCGACCTCACTGGGCCGGGCCTCGGCCAGCGCGGCCGACAGTGCCGCCGACAGCGACTCACGGTCGGTCGCCTGGACGGGGACGCGCGACCGGTACCCGATGCCGGCGCCACCGCGGCCGGCCGCCACCGCGTCGTACGCCTTGGCCACGTGCGGCCCGAGTGCGGCGCACAGCTCCAGCCGGGCCGCGAGGAGCTCGGCACCGTGAGAGGCGAGGTGCACATCCCACACGTCCAACGTGGACAGATCACGGGCTCCGGCGCCGGTCTTGCGCGCCAGGTACGCGGTGCGCAGCAGGGCGTTGCGCTGCTTGAGAACCCGCTCGTAGTCGGCGCGCACCCCGGCGTACCGCGGCTGCCGGGCCACCAGGATATGGTCGAGGTAGTTGCGGCGCTCGGCGGGATCCCCGCGTACCAGTGCCAGGTCCTCGGGAGCGAACAGCACCATCCGCAGCGCGCCCAGCACGTCCCGGGGCCGCCGGACCGGGGAGCCGCCGAGCCGGGCCCGGTTGGCCTTGCCCGGTTCGATGGCCAGCTCGACCGACAGGGTCCTACCGTCGTGCACGATCTCGGATCTGATCACCGCCGAGGTCGCGCCGGCCCGTACCAGCGGGGCGTCGGTGGCCACCCGGTGACTGTCCAGCGTGGACACGTAGCCGAGCGCCTCGACGAGGTTGGTCTTGCCCACACCGTTCGGGCCGACCAGCACGCTGCAGCCGGGCTCGAACTCGACGACGCACCGCGGGTACGAGCGGAAGTCGACGAGTTCGAGCCGCCTGACGTACAAGGTCTCTCCCGTGGGGGCCGCCCGAGCGCGGCATCGTGTCCTTGCCCGCCGCCGCTGGCGCCGGTCTCCCGGCCACCAGCGGCCGGCGGAGCTAGTCGATCTCCTTCTTGACCGCGTGCCCGCCGAACTGGTTGCGCAGGGCGGCGACCGCCTTCATCGTCGGCGAGTCGTCCTGCCGCGAGGCGAACCGGGCGAACAGCGAGGTCGCGATGACGTTGAGCGGCACGGCCAGCCGGACCGCCTCGTCGACCGTCCACCGACCCTCACCGGTGTCCTCGGCGTAACCCCGGATCGCCTCCAGCTTCGGGTCGGTGTCGAGCGACAGGTCGAGCAGGTCGAGCAGCCAGGACCGGATGACCGTACCCGCCCGCCACGACTTGATCACCGCGGGCACGTCGGTGACGTACTCCGCCGCCTCCAGCAGCTCGTACCCCTCCGCATAGGCCTGCATCAGTCCGTACTCGATGCCGTTGTGCACCATCTTCGCGTAGTGCCCGGCTCCCACCGGGCCGGCGTGCGCGAAGCCGAACTCACCCTCCGGCTTGAGCGTGTCGAAGAGCGGTTGCGCCTTGGCGACGTCCTCCTTCGTACCGCCGACCATCAGCCCGTACCCGTTGGTGAGGCCCCAGATGCCGCCGGACACGCCGACGTCGAGGTACCCGATGCCGTGCTCGGCCAGCCGCTCGGCCCTGGGCTTGTCGTCGGTGAACTTCGAGTTACCGCCGTCGATGATCAGGTCGCCCTCGTGGAGCAGCTCGATCAGCTTGTCGATCGTGTCCTCGGTGACCTGTTGCGGCACCATGATCCAAATCGCCCGGGGCATGGTCAGCTTCGCCACCATGTCGGCTAGCCCGGGAACGTCGCTTTTCTCCGGGTTCGGGTCGTAACCGATGACCTCATGCCCGCCGCGGCGCAGCCGCTCGCGCATGTTGCCGCCCATCCGGCCGAGGCCAACCAGCCCGAGCTGCATGGTGTGTTCTCCCTTTGTTGCGTGTTGGACTAGGCACCGATCCGGATCGGCATGATCAGGTATCGGTACCCGGGAATGATCTCCCCATTCTCGCCGGCCGGCGAGAGTACCGCCGGTTTACGCGGGTCGGTGAGTGACAGCACCGCAGTCGGTGCGCCGATCGCGCCCAGCCCTTCGAGCAGGTACCCCGGGTTGAACGCGACCTGCATCGCCTCGCCCTCGTAGGTGCAGTCCATGGCCTCGCTGGCCCGCGCGTCCTCGGTGCCGCCGGCTTCGACGATCAGCCCGTCCTCGCTGAAGGACAGCCGCACCGGAGTGGTCCGCTCGGCCACCAGCGCGACCCGTCGGACCACCTCGACCAGCGCCGAGACCTGGATGCGGGCCTGCGCGCTGTGGTGGTCGGGCAGCAGGTTGCGCACCTTGGGGAACTCCCCGTCGAGCAGCCGGCTCGTGGTCCGGCGCGTGCCGCCGACGAAACCGACCATGCCCTCGCCCATCCCGCCGCGTGCCAGCGCGACCGTGACGTCGCCGCCCAGCGGTCCGAGCGTCTTCGCGGTGTCGGCCAGCGTCTTCGCCGGCACGAGGGCCTGGAGGCTGGCGTCGGGCGTATCCGGGTGCCACTCCAGTTCCTTGATCGCCAACCGGTACCGGTCGGTGGCCAGCAGGGTCATCGTCGAGCCCTCAAGCTCGACCCGGACCCCGGTCAGCAGCGGCAGCGTGTCGTCGCGTCCGGCGGCAACGGCGACCTGAGCCACCGCGGCGGCGAAGGTCGCGGCTTCCACGGTGCCGGCCGTGGCGGGCATGTCGGGAAGTGTCGGGTAATCCTCCACCGGCATCGTCGGCAGGGTGAACCGCGCGCTGCCGCACACCAGCTCCAGGTGTGAGCCGACCGCGGCCACGTCGACCGGTTTGGCCGGCAGCGCCTTGGTGATCTCGGCAAGGAGCCGGCCGGAGACCAGCGCTGCGCCGTCAGCGTCCGGCGCGACCTCGACCGAGACCTGACTGGAGACCTCGTAGTCGAAGCCGGAGACGACCAGTTGGCCACCCGCCACCCGCAGCATCACGCCGGCCAGCACCGGGACCGACGGACGGCTGGGCAGGCTCTTCGCGGTCCAGGCGACCGCGTCGGCGAGCGCGTCGCGCTCGACTCGGAACTTCATCTCGTGCCCTCCCGATCCAGGCTGCGGGCCTGGTGGCCACCGACGGCCCGGGGCCGCCGTCCGGTCGAACTCATCGTTTGCCTCTCGCACTGTATGGCGAACCGAGTCTGGCCGTGCACCGACCCCAGCAACTTTGGCATCCGCTCTTTTCCACACGCTGATGATTGCTTTTTGATTTCTTAGAAGATCTATTCCATCGTCTTCTTCGCACCTGTGCGTTCTGTGGAGAAGCGTCGTCCGTGCTGCTCAGATGGTTTTTCCACACGTGAGGAACTTGTGGAAGAAGGCTACTGAGGAGGCCGACTTGTCCCCAACGTGGACGACCGTGCGGGACTTGTCCACGGCCGTCCACCGGTTATCCACCTGTTGTGCCCAGGATTTACCCCCAGCTGTGGGGAAACGTCGTACACAAGATGTCCACCGACAATCGGACACGTCCACACGACTTCCCCAGGGTCGGTCCACAATCTGTGGATAACTGAGTGGCCATTGTGGACGACAACTCACAGGGTGTGGATTAGTTACGACACGCGACGGTCGGCCCGTCACGTCTCCCGCCGGCGCGACCCGGAGACCCGTGAGGCCGCTGCCCACGACGGGTCGGCCGGCCGCGGTCAGGGCGTCTGCTTGATCCGGTTGGTGAGTTCGGCGATCTGGTTGTACAGCGAGCGCCGCTCGGCCATCTGCTGGCGGATCTTCCGGTCGGCGTGCATGACCGTGGTGTGGTCGCGGCCGCCGAAGGCCTGCCCGATGCGGGGCAGGGACAGGTCGGTGAGTTCCCGGCACAGGTACATCGCGACCTGGCGGGCGTTCACCAGAACCCGGGAACGGGAGTGGCCGCGCAGATCTTCGAGGCTGACACCGAAGTAGTCGGCGGTCGAGGCCATGATCTGGTCGGAGTTGATCTCCGGGCCGGTACCGTCCGGGATGAAGTCGCGCAGCACCTCTTCGGCCAGCGACAGCTGAACCGGGGAGCGGGTCAGGCTGGCGAACGCGGTGACCCGGATCAGGGCTCCCTCGAGTTCGCGGATCGAGTTGGAGATCCGGGACGCGATGAACTCCAGCACGTCCGCCGGTGCCGACAGCCGCTCCTGCGCCGCCTTCTTTCCCAGGATCGCGATGCGCGTCTCCAGGTCCGGCGGCTGGATGTCCGCGAGCAGTCCCCACTCGAAGCGGGTACGCAGCCGGTCCTCCAGCGTCGCCAACTGCTTCGGCGAACGGTCCGAGGTGATCACCAACTGCTTGTTGGAGTTGTGCAGGGTGTTGAAGGTGTGGAAGAACTCCTCCTGCGTGCGCTCCCTGGTCTCCAGGAACTGGATGTCGTCGATGAGGAGAATGTCCACGTCCCGGTACCGGCGCTGGAAGGCCTGGGTCTTGTCGTCGCGCAGCGAGTTGATGAAGTCGTTCGTGAACTCCTCGGTCGACACGTAGCGGACCGACCGCGCGGTGCCGAGCGTGGTGGCGTAGTGCCCGATCGCGTGCAGCAGGTGGGTCTTGCCCAGCCCGGAGCTGCCGTAGATGAAGAGCGGGTTGTAGGCCTTCGCCGGCGACTCGGCGACCGCGACACTGGCCGCGTGCGCGAAGCGGTTCGAGGATCCGATGACGAACGTCTCGAACATGTACTTCGGGTTGAGCCGGTTACCGCCGTCGTTCGAGCCGATCGGGGGCCGTCGGTCATCCCGTCCGGTACCGCCGCCACCCGACGTCACGGGGTGCGGGGAGTGCATCGGCGGGGGCGGGTTGGTCGGCGTCCGCTGCATCGGCGGCGCGGGCGGCATGCCCTGGTACGGGTTCGGTTGCGGCGGGGGCCCGAGCCGGCCGTATCTCGGGTCGTACCCGACGTCGTACCCGGTGCGGGGCGGCGGGATCGCGGCCTCTTCGCCGATCTTCCCGGCCAGTCCCGGTTCGCGCAGCAGCCCCGCGTCGAACAGCGTCGGCTCGGCCGTCCGAGTCACCGGTACCTGCGCGATGAACGCCGGCGTCTCGGGAACGGGTGCGGGCATCGGGGCCGGCGGCGACACCGGGCGGGGCGGCTCCTCGGGCGCCCGTACGGTGACCGCGACCTGGATCTCGCGACCCAGCCGCCGGGACAGCGCCTCGGTGATGGTGGGACGCAGCTTGGACTCGATCACGTCGCGGGTGAACGCGTCGGGAACGGCCACCAGCGCCGTGTCTTCGACGATCGCGCGCAACCGGGTCAGACGCAGATAGGCACGGTGCTGAGCCGAGGCAATCTCATCCGTCGCCGCCGCCCACACCGCACTGAGGTCATCCGCATCCGCCACCGCCGCACCCCCTGTTGTCCCCAGGCCCGTCCCCCACGGGTACACCTCGCGTCCACAGCTCACGCGTGTCATCCACAGCTTTTCCACAGGCTGTGAATCGACTTACTGGCTGCGTGGGAGGTTGATCCCCCCTGTCGCGCACCGCCGGCCGCCCGGCGTGATGGTGTCACGCCGACCCGATCCGTTCGTAATTCGTCCGGTTCTACCCCTTTTGCGCGCCGCCTGTCTCGACGACATCACCGGCAGGCGGGCAGGTTAACAGCGTTGTCCACACCCTCTCAACCGTTGTCCACATGCTTGTGTCACGCTTGTCCATACCTGGGGTCTATGCGGCTAGGCCAAGTTCCTCGGGGTACACCCGTGGTTTCCGTTCGGTTACCGGACGTATGGCGGCCGTCGCCCGGTGCGGCCTACCGCCGGTACCGTTTGGGCTGATCAGGCGCGCGGCTGGTAGGCTGGTTCGGAAGCGTGCCCGCAAGTCGGTCACGCGGAATTGTTTGTGGACTTTGTGGACTCGGGTTCGGCGCCGCGCGCCGAACAGTCTTGAGACGGAGCTCGACGTGAGCAAGCGCACGTACCAGCCGAACAACCGCCGCCGCGCGAAGACCCACGGCTTCCGGCTGCGCATGCGCACCCGCGCCGGGCGCGCGATCCTCTCGGCGCGCCGGTCCAAGGGCCGCGCCCGCCTTTCGGCCTGAGGGCCCCAAGGGGCATCGGGTGTTGGCCGCCGCCCAGCGGCTCCGTCGCAGCGGTGAGTTCGCCGCGACGGTCCGGGGTGGCCGGCGCGCGGGCCGCGGCGTGATCGTGGTGCACCTCATGTCCCCGGACGTCGGCAGTGAACCGGCGCGCTCACCGCGTGCCGGTTTTGTCGTGCCCAAGGCCGTCGGCATCGCTGTTGTCCGTAACCGCGTGAAGCGGCGCCTGCGGCAGTTGGTCCGGGAGCGGCTCGGCGACCTGCCGGCGGGCTCGGACCTGGTGGTGCGCGCGTTGCCCGGGGCGGCGACCCGCCCGTACCACCAGGTCGCGGCCGACCTGGACAGCGCGTTGGCTGCCGCCCGTGCCCGCAAGCCGGTGCGGCGATGACCGCTCAACACGTGCATACGGAGCCCGGGCCGACCACGCTCGCCGCGAAGGTGCTGACAGCCCCCATCATCGCGTACCGTCGTTGGATAAGCCCGGCACTGCCGGCTCGCTGTCGGTTCTACCCATCTTGCAGCGCATACGCTCTCGAAGCGATTGCGAAACACGGTGCGTTGCGTGGACTCCGGTTGGCGATCTGGCGGCTGCTGCGGTGCCAACCCTTCAATCCCGGCGGGTACGACCCGGTGCCGCCGAGCCGACACTTGACGTAACTGGAGTATCGACGTGCTGGATCCCATCTACAGGGCGATCTCCTGGATTCTGCTGGAGTGGCACGCTCTGTGGAACACGGCGTTCCACGGCAACTCGTTCCTGGGCACCAACTGGGAATGGGTGCTGGCCATCGTCTTCCTGGTGCTGACCATCCGCGGCATCCTTTTCCCGGTCTTCGTCAAGCAGATCAAGTCCCAGCGTGCCATGCAGGCCCTGGCTCCGCAGATCAAGGAGCTGCAGGCCAAGCACAAGGGCGACCGGGAAACGCTCCAGCGGGAAATGATGGACCTGTACAAGAAGGAGAAGGCGAACCCGCTCATGGGCTGCCTTCCGATGGTTGTACAGATCCCGGTCTTCATCTCTCTGTTCCACGTCCTGCGCCACGTCAAGCCGACGATGCCGCTGCGCCTCCAGACGCTGTACGGCTGGACGGTCGGGCAGTTCGAGAGCGCGTCGCACGCGAAGCTGTTCGGCGCGCCGATCGCCGCCTCCTTCCGGTCGAGCTCCGCCGACCTGGCCTCGATGCACGCCAGCGGCACGACGGTGAAGCTCGTGGCGGGCGTGCTGATCGCCACGATGATCGTGACAACGTTCATGACGAGCCGGCAGATGATCCTCAAGACCGGCTGGTCGGCGGACCCGCAGCAGAAGATGATCCAGCGGCTGATGCTCTTCGGCATCCCGGTCTCGCTGCTGATCTCCGGTGGCCTGTTCCCGATCGGTGTGGTCATCTACTGGACCACCACCAACCTCTTCTCGCTCGGCCAGCAGTTCTGGGTGCTGCGTAAGTACCCGCCGCCGCCGAACGCCAGCAACGCCGCGACGGGTGCCGCCAAGTCGGGTACGGCGGCCAAGACCGCGAAGCCGGGTGTCAAGCCGGCTCCGACCGCTGCCGCCAAGGCCCTCGCCCCGAAGCCCGGCGCGAAGCCGGTCGCGAAGAAGGCCGGTACCCCCGGTGTGAAGAAGGCCGGCGCGCCGGCCGTTGCCAAGAAGACCGGTACCCCCGAGGTCGCGAAGAAGGCCGGCGCTCCCGGTGTGAAGAAGGCTGCCGCGTCGAACGGCGGGAACCCGCCCGGCAACGGTGCCAAGCCGGTGAACGGTGCATCGGGGACCAACGGGACCCCGGTCGACGACGGCCCGACGCTCGCACCGAAGCCCGGAGCCAAGCAGGTGAACCCGAAGAAGGGCCCGGCCAGACGCCTCTCGGGTTGAGTGACGCCGCCCGCGGTCCCTACGGGTCCGCGGGCGATGCGGCGCTCCCCGAACGAACAGACATCCTCAAACCGGTGCTCGATCGGCGGCCGGGGGAAGTGGATCTCAGTAATCCGGAGATGACAACGTGACCGAAACAAGCAGCCCAGCCGCGACGGGGACGCAGAGCGCGGGGGACGAGGAGATCGCGGACGTAGCGGAAGCGGCAGAGGAGAAGGCCGCGGCGCCGACCAGCGAGGGTGATCTCTTCCGGCAGAGCGAGATCGCGGCGGACTACGTCGAGGGATTGTTGGACATCCTCGACTACGACGGCGACATCGACGAGCTGATCCAGAATGGACGTCCGGTCGTCGAGGTGGTCGGCGGGCGGCTCCAGGGGTTGGTCGGGCAGCGCGGCGCCACCCTGGAGGCGCTTCAGGAGCTGACCCGGCTGGCCATCTTCCGGCAGACCGGCTCGCCCAGTCGCCTGCTGCTCGACGTCGGCGGGTACCGTGCCGCGCGGCGCAAGGAACTCGGCGCGATCGCCAAGAACGCGGCCGAGAAGGTCAAGGAGTACGGCGAGCCGGTGCGGCTCGAGCCGATGTCCGCGTTCGAGCGGAAGTGCGTACACGACGTGATCAACGCTCTCCCCGGCGTGGAGAGCGAGTCCGAGGGCGTCGAGCCCAGTCGGCGGATCGTGGTCCGGCCGTCGGCATAACCGGTGTCCGACTCTGATTTCCCCGAGTCGCCGTCGCCGCTTCCCGAGTCGCTGTCGCCGGCGGCTCGGGTTCTCTTTGGCGATGGGCTACCTCTGGCGCGGCAGTACGCCGATCTGCTCGCCACCGATGGCGTGATCCGCGGCCTGATCGGGCCGAGGGAAGCGCCCCGGATCTGGGACCGGCACCTGCTCAACTGCGCGGCGATGACGGAGCTGATCCAGCCGAACGCGTCGGTCGTGGATGTCGGCTCGGGGGCCGGTCTCCCCGGCATTGTGCTCGCGGTGGCGCGCCCGGACCTCACCGTCGTGTTGGTCGAGCCGCTCGCACGCCGCACTGTCTTCCTGACCGAAGCAGTCGATCGACTGGGCCTCGGGGCGCGGGTCTCCGTGCTGCGCGGGCGGGCTGAGGAGTTCGTCCACGGACCGCTGTCCGGGCAACTGGCGCCGGCCGACATCGTCACCGCCCGCGCCGTCGCACCGATGGATCGGCTGACCGGATGGTGTCTGCCGCTGGCCGCGGTCGGCGGCAGGCTGCTCGCGCTCAAGGGTGCCTCGGCCGCCGATGAGGTGACCGCGCACCGGGACGCGATCGGTCGGCTCGGCGGCGGTACGCCGGTGGTCCACGAGTGCGGAGCCGGCCTGCTCGATCAGCCCGCGACCGTCGTGGAGGTCGTCCGGAAGCGTGGGGCCGAGCCGGCGGGTCGGGACGCGCGCCCGACCGCTCGCGGGGAACGACCGCGCGGCCGGCAGGGCGGTACAACGCGCTCACGCCGGTGATGGATCGTTGTTGACAATGGGCGATCCGCTACCCGACTTCCTCCGGAGCCGGACGCGGCCCGTCCTGCATAGAGCGGAGCGGGAGTGGCGTGGACGACCTGAGCGGCGGGCTCGACGGGGTCGGCCCGTCGAAGGGGCTTGGCAACTCGACACAGCCGGCTGAATCGAACGACGGCACGGCTGGTGACTCGAATGACGGGGCGGATGGCGGCCGAGTCTGGGACATCGGTGGATTAGCGCGTCCGTCAAGCCGTAGGCTTGCCGCGCACCGCCGCGTTTATTTCCGGCGTGGTCTACGAGATCGTCGGTCAGATCCATCCACAGCGGGCAGGGATGACAGCGTGCACGAGACTGGTTCTTTCAGCTCACATGGCGCCGGCTCCGCGGAGCCGGAGTACGAAGGCTGGGCGGTTGGTGCCGCCGCCGATCCGCAGAAGGCTTCCCGATCCCGTCCCGATGCCGGTTTCACGGGCGGCCCGACCATGGCCGTACCAGCGGTGTCCCCGTCGTACGGGGCGGCTCCGTCGCCTCCGTACGCGAACGGTGACCAGGCCGATGGGCCGGCGGCCCGCCCGCCCGCGCCGTCCCCCCGGGGTGAATCTCCGGACGACTCCATCCCGGCGCCGGTATCCGAGCCGGGGCCAGATGTTTCACGTGAAACCGAGGACCCACCCCTTGCTCAGGAGGCCGAACGGGCTGTGAAAGTACTCAACCCGAGCGGCGAGATCACGATGCCGCGCCCGACCCACCGCCGCGTCGTGTGCGTGGCGAACCAGAAGGGCGGCGTCGGCAAGACCACCACGGCGGTCAACATCGCCGTGGCTCTGGCGCTCCACGGCAACCGGGTACTCGTGATCGATCTTGACCCGCAGGGCAACGCGTCGACCGGGCTGAACGTGCCGCATCACGCGGGCGTGCCCGATGTCTACGACTGCCTGATCGACGGCACTCCACTGGTGGACGTCACGCAACAGGTCGACGGCATCCCCAACCTCTCGTGCGTGCCGGCGACCATCGACCTCGCCGGAGCCGAGATCGAACTGGTCTCGGTGGTCGCCCGGGAGTCCAGGCTGGCGCGTGCCATCCAGGCGTGCCAGACCGAGTACGACTACATCTTCATCGACTGCCCGCCCTCCCTCGGCCTGCTGACGGTCAACGCGCTGGTGGCTGCCCAGGAGGTCATGATCCCGATCCAGTGCGAGTACTACGCCCTGGAAGGCGTGCAGGCGCTCACCAGCAACATCGCGCTCGTGAAGTCGCACCTCAATCCGGCGCTGGACATCTCGACCGTGTTGCTCACGATGTACGACCGCCGTACCCGGCTCGCCGACCTCGTCGAGCAGGACGTCCGGGCGCACTTCGGCGATAAGGTGCTCCACGCGGTCATCCCCCGGAACGTGCGGGTATCGGAGGCGCCGAGCTACAGCCAGTCGGTGATGACCTACGATCCGGGCTCCAGAGGAGCGATCAGCTACTTCGAGGCCGCGCAGGAGATCGCCGAGCGCGGCGCCCGGGTGGGAGGACTGGCATGAGTAAGCCTCGGGGGGGCCTGGGTCGGGGGCTCGGCGCGCTGATACCCACGGCGGCCCCTGCGCCGCCGCCGGTACCGCAGGCCGATGTGCCCGCGCAGACCGGCGGCGTACCCGCCCCACAGACCGACGTACCGGCGCAGCCCACCGCGGCGCCGGCCGCTGTCGCCGATCCGGTCGGCGGTACCACGGCCCAGGACGACCTCGCCCCGGTACCGGGTGCCCGGTTCGCCGAGGTCGCGGTCGACGCGATCGTGCCCAACCCGAAGCAGCCACGCACCGTCTTCGACGACGAGGCGCTCGACGAGCTGAAGGTGTCGATCGAGGAGGTCGGCTTCCTTCAGCCCATCGTGGTGCGCGAGATCGCGTCGCAGAAGTACGAACTCGTGATGGGCGAACGCCGGTGGCGTGCCGCCCAGGCGCTCGGCCGGGAGGCCATCCCGGCCATCATCCGGGACACCCGCGACGACGCCATGCTGCGCGACGCGCTGCTGGAGAACATCCATCGGGCGAACCTCAACCCGTTGGAAGAGGCGGCGGCCTATCAGCAGTTGCTGGACGAGTTCGGTGCGACGCACGAGGAGTTGGCCCGCCGTATCGGCCGCAGCCGGCCGCAGATCTCCAACACCATCCGCCTGATGAACCTGCCGACTCCCGTCCAGCGGCGGGTCGCGGCCGGCGTCCTCTCGGCGGGTCACGCCCGGGCACTGCTCGGCATGGAGCACGGCGATCAGCAGGAGGAACTGGCCAAGCGCATCGTCGCCGAGGGTCTGTCGGTCCGGGCGACCGAGGAACTGGTCTCGCTCGCGGTGGCGGACGGTCCGACGAAGGCCGCGACGGCCAAGCGGCGGGCCAAGCCGCACGCCCCGGCCCTCACCGACCTGGCCGAGCGGCTCTCCGACAGGTTCGACACCCGGGTGAAGGTGGACATCGGTCGGAGCAAGGGAAAGATCACGATCGAGTTCGCGACGGTCGACGACCTTGAGCGGATCGTCGGCATCATCGGCGTTGAGGGTCGCGACGGCCAAGCCTGACGCGTACCCACAGACCGGGGCCCGCCGTTTTCGGCGGGCCCCGGTCTGTCCACAGAAGTTATCCACAGGTCACCCCGTTTCACGTGAAACTGCGCGTGGAAGGGGGTGGCACCCTGTGGACGACGGATGGGAGACTGCCCAGTCATGGCGGACTACATGATCCACGCGCGCAACGCGGCGGCGATGTGGTGGGCGCTGGCCGACGGCCACGGTGAGCTGCTGGCGTGGACGGGGCAGGTGCGGATCCTGCATCCGTCGCCGAACCACGCGCTCCGCGCGATCATCCTCGACGCCGGGACCGCGCCGGCGGAGACCATGCAGAGGGTCGGGGCAATGGTGTTTCCGCGCTCGGATCTACCCCGCCGCATCGTGGAGGACGCCAGCGGCACGTTGGACCTCGGACCGTACGGGTTCCGGCCGCGCTTCCGGATGGCGGTGATGCTCCGCTCTCCTGGCGCCGCCTCGGCGCCGGCCGGAGACGGGCCTGGCCCCGTCGTCGTCGCCAAGGACGAGGAGACGCTCGCGATCGCCGAGCGGGTCATCGCGGCGGTCTTCCCACCCGCCCGGGTGGAACTGGACATGATCGGCCGGACGATGCCGGCCCGCGTGCTCGACATCCCGGGCTGGCAGGTGTGGCTCGGCCGGCGGTCCGACGTACCGGCCGGAGGCGCGTACACGTACCACGACGGCACGAGCCTCGGGGTCTACCAGGTCGCCACGCTGCCGGAGCATCGGGCCCACGGGGTCGCTCGGTCATTGATGGAGAACATCCTCGCCGCCCACCCGGACGTCGCGGTGACACTGACCGCGACCGAGCAGGGGCGCCCGCTTTACGAGAGTCTCGGGTTTCGCGTGATCAGTGAGGCCGTGTGGTGGGTTCCATCCCCCAGCGAGGGACCCATCGGGTGACGACATCGGCGCCCGGCTCCGCTAGGTTTGTCTCGTGCCCGACACCCCTGCCAAACTTCCCGACTTCGTATCCTGGCCGAGCTTTCCTTTCGAGGGCGAACTGCGGGTCAAGCCGCTGGAGCCGGTCGCCGATTCCGAGCCCCCACGACAAGGCGAGGACGCCGGCAGCTGCCTCGCATGCAGTGCACCGGACGAGGCCTACATCTGGGTTAGCGAGCGCTGGCGGGTGCGGGCGATGGATCGCCCGACCGGCCTGCCCATGGTCCTGATTCTCGAGTCGCGCTCGCACCTCGATCTGGGGGACCTGCCGAACCTGCTCGCCGCCGAACTCGGCGTGATGACGGTCCGGCTTGAGCGGGCGATCCGGTCGCTGGACGGTGTGGCCCGGGTCCACGTAAACCGCTGGGGCGACGGTTCGGCCCACCTGCACCTGTGGTTCCTGGCCCGGCCGACCGGCCGGCTTCAGTTGCGGGGCTCGTTCCTGTCGCTCTGGGACGAGATCCTGCCGCCGATACCTGAGCCGCAGTGGCGGGAGAATCTGGCGCTCGTCGCGGCGTGGCTCGCCGAGTTCGGTGGCCGCCCGCTCGCCGAACCGCCGCGGATCGAATGGCAGGCGCCGGCAACCCTGCTGATCCAGTCCGAGGCTGCCGCCGCGGAGGCCGCCGAGTCGGCCGCCTCGTCCGCTGCCGGCGTGCTGGCCGACGGCGCCCCGCCTCCGGGGGACGAGGTGCCGTTCACCGGGACCGGTCGGAACGGCGAGGCGGTGCAGTCGAGCGCAACGGCGCCGTCGGATCAGGCCAGAGTCGGCGCGGGTAGCGAGGGGCGTGAACCGGCGCGAGTCGAGGGTCGGGTCGACGACATGCGCACGTTCGTCGGCACCGCGGCGGTCGACTCCACCGCCGGTGGCGGTCGAGTCGCTCCGGGGTACGGGAGGTCTCCGGGAACCGCGACTGGGGGCGAGGCCGTCAACCTCAGCGCTCCAGAGGGTACGAGCTCGGGCGCGCATCCCGCCGCATCATCGGCGGCCTCGTAGGCGCTCCCCCCTGGCACACGTTTCACGTGAAACGGCCCCGCTCATTCGAGCGAGGCCGTTTCGTCGTACCGGATCAAAAACTCGCTCCGACACCGGGCCAGCGGATCCGCGCCGGCCCGACGTCCGGGTTCACCCTCGCTCGACGGCGCGGTTCACCAGCGTGGCCAGCAGCTTGCCGAGATCCAGCCCGGCCGCGCCGACGGCGAGCGGGAGGAGTGAGGTCTCCGTCATGCCGGGGGCCACGTTGACGCCGAGGACCTCGGCGTTGCCGTCGCGGCTCACGATGAGGTCCACGCGTGACAGGTCGCGCAGTCCCAGTGCCGTGTGTGCGGCGACCGCCATGTCAGCGACCGAGGAGGCGACCTCCGGTTCGAGCCGGGCCGGCGTGTGCCACGTGGTGAGGCCCGCCGTGTACCGGGCCGCGTAGTCGTACACGCCGTTCTGCGGAACGATCTCGACGGCTGGCAGTGGCGTCGGACCCTCGCCCGTGTCCACCACCGACACGGCGATGTCCACCCCCGGCACGTACCGCTCGACGAGCGCCGTCTGGTCGTAGGCGAAGCACCCGACCATCGCGGCCGGCAGTTCACCCGCGTCGCGGACCACGGCCGCACCGAGACCGGAGCCGCCCTGCGCCGGCTTCACCATCAGCGGCAGGCCGAGCCGGTCGACGATCCGGTCAAGCACCGCGATCGCGCCGAGTTCGGAGAAGCGGTCGTGCGGGAGCGCGACCCAGTCCGGGGTCGGGATGCCGGACTCGCGGAGCACCGACTTCGCCGACGGCTTGTCCCAGGCGAGCCGGGACGACCGGGCGTCACAGCCGACGTACGGCACTCCGCAGAGGTCGAGAACCCCACGCAGCGATCCGTCCTCACCCGGTGCCCCGTGTAGCGCGATGATGACGGCGTCCGGACGGTCGGACGCCAGCGCGGGCAGCAGGGTCACGTCGGCGTCGCTGAGTGCCGCGTCGACGCCGACCGCGCGGAGCGCGTCGAGCACCCGGCGTCCGGAGCGCAGCGACACCTCCCGTTCGTACGAGAGGCCGCCGGCGAGGATCAGAACATGCGTGTCCATGGTTCTCCTGATTCCGGTCACCCGTCCGCCGACGTCTCCGTGCGGCGCACCCCGGGCGACCGGGGGTAGATCATTCCAGACCGGGAGCGGGATGGTTGGCGGCGGCCGCGCTGAACGTACCCGCGGGCGTCCACGAGACGGCCGGCCGGGAGCCAGGTGCGGCGGTGCCGAACACCTCACGCATCTTCATCTCTTCGTCCAGCACGCCGGCGAGCCGCCGTACGCCCTCCCGGATCCGCTCCGGCGTCGGGAAGCAGTACGACAGCCGGAGGTGCGATCCCCCGGACCCGTCAGCGTAGAAACCGGTGCCGGGAACGTACGCGACCCGGGCCGCGATCGCTCGGGGAAGCATCTCCTTGGAGTGCAGGCCCTCGGGCAGCGTCAGCCACACGTAGAACCCGCCCTCGGGCCGGGTCCAGCGGGTGCCGTCGGGCATCATGTCGGTCAGCGCCGACAGCAGCGCGTCCCGGCGTTCCCGGTAGATCTCCCGGAACGCCTTGATCTGCTCGCGCCACGGCATCGTCGCGAAGTACGTGGAGATCGTGGTCTGGGCGAACATGCTCGGGCAGAGGATCTGCGCCTCGGACGCGATCACCAGCTTCTCGCGTACCGCGTGCGGAGCCAGGATCCAGCCGACCCGCATGCCCGGCGCGAACGTCTTGGAGAACGTACCGAGGTAGAGCACGCCGTCGCGGCGCCGGGACCGCAGTGCCGGCATCGGTTCCCCGTCGAAGCCGAGCAGCCCGTACGGGTCGTCCTCGATCACCAGGAGCCCGGCGCGCTCGGCGATCGTGAGGATCTCCTCGCGCCGGGCTTCGGAGAGCGTGACACCGCCGGGGTTGTGGTACGTGGGCACGGTGTAGAGGAACTTGGCCCGCTTGCCGGCCTTGGCGACGGTGGCGAGTGCCTCGGCCAGCGCCGCCGGGATGAGCCCTTCGTCGTCCATCGGTACGTGCACCACGTCGGCCTGCGCCGCCTGGAAGACGCCGAGCGCGCCGACATAGCTCGGGCCCTCCGCGAGCACGACGTCGCCCGGGTCGAGGAAGACCCGGGACACGAGGTCGAGCGCCTGCTGAGCGCCGACCGTGACCACGACGTCGTCGGGGGAGGCGCCGTTGGAGGCGTCGATACCGCACAGCGACATGACCTCGCAGATGCGCTCGCGCAGGGCGATGTCGCCCTGGCCGCCGCTGTACTGGAGGGTGACGGCGCCGTGCTGCGGACCGCCGAGCCGGCCGAGCATCTCACCCACGGCGTCCAGCGGAAGCGCGGAGACGAACGGCGCGCCACCGGCCAGGGAGACCACCTCGGGCCGGCTCGTCACGGCGAAGAGAGCTCGGATCTCCGACGCCGTCATGCCACGTACCCGTTGGGCGTACCGGTCGGTATAGTCGTCGAGCGTCGTGCCCGTCACGTGCCCTCCCTTGCGGCGCTGAGGCGCCGCGCTGGTCAGCGGCCGCGCTGCCACCCGACCGGCGACCAGGCGCCAGGTTCCGTTGATCGTACTCCGGCCGACATCTCCCACAGCAGTCGTTTCCAGCGTACGATTCTGGACTTGGGGCAAAGGGGGCGACGCGTGGTCGAACTCGAGTGGTCCCGAGGGATCTGCCAATGTCGCGACGCCTGGTCAATCTGACCCTAGACACGCTGGAAGATCTGCCGCGTCCGTGCCGGCTCTGCGTCTACTGGGAACTCGATCCGGTGGCCGCCGAGCGCGCCTGCCAGGCGGGCGATCCGGGCCTGGAGAAGGAGGCCTGGGTGTCGCAGACCCTGCTGGAGTGGGGTTCCTGCGGCAAGCTGGCCTACGTCGACGGGATGCCGGCGGGTTACGTGATGTTCGCGCCGCCGGCGTACGTGCCGCGGTCGATGGCGTTTCCCACGTCGCCGGTGTCCGCGGACGCGGCCCTGCTCATGACGGCCCACGTCGTTCCGCCGTTCGCCGGCGGTGGGCTGGGCCGGATGCTCGTGCAGGGGGTTGCCCGCGACCTGACGAAGCGCGGGATCAAGGCCATCGAAGCGTTCGGCGACGCGAAGTTCGGCGAGCTGGCCGAGGGCGGCGGCTGCTTGGCTCCCGCCGACTTCTTCCTGTCCGTGGGCTTCAAGACGGTACGACCGCATCCGCGGTTTCCCCGGCTGCGGTTGGAGCTGCGTACCGCGATGTCCTGGAAGTCCGATGTCGAATACGCGCTGGAGAAGTTGCTCGGCTCGATGAGCCCGGAGTCCCTGCTGCGCCCGGTGCGCCCGGCCACCAGGTCGACATCGTCCTAGCTGTTGACGTTGTCCTGGCCGTCGACGTTCGCCCTGGCCGGCTGGCGGGGGAGTCAGGTCGAGGCCGCGACCGTGGCCCGCAATGAGGAGACGTCTATCGAGCCGGTGGGTACGTCGTCCTCGACCGGGTAGTACATGCGCTGGACCGCAGCCATGATGGCCTCGACGACCCGTTCCCGGAACAGCGGGTCGATCAGCTGAGCCCGGTCCACGGACGAGGTGAGATAACCGACCTCCACCCGTACGGCCGGCATCCTGGTCAACCGCAGCAGCTCCCAGGTCTTCGCGTGGGTACGGCAGTCACGCAGCCCGGTACGCATCACGATCTCGCGCTGAACGAGGCCGGCCAGCCGCTCGCCGACGGTCGAGTTCACCCCGTTGTCGGAGCCGTAGTGGTACGTGGCCACCCCACAGGCCTCCGGGTTGACGTGCCCGTCGACGTGCAGCGAGATGAACAGGTCGGCATTGAGATCGTTGGCGAGCTGGGTCCGTTCACGGTCGCCCAGTTCGGCCGCGGGCGCCGGGCCCCGAGTCAGATGTACCCGCATGCCGGCCGCGGCCAGCCGCCCCTCCAGCCTGCTGGCCAGGTCGAAGGCGAGGTCGGCCTCGGTCCAGCGCAGCATCCCGTCGGGTACGACCATGCCGAGGTCGGGGCCGCCGTGCCCGGGGTCGATCACGATGGTCTTGTCGATGAGTGCCCGACCGGACTGGTGCAGCTTGGCCATCTCCCGCAGCGCCAGCGGAGCACCGCCGACCACCTTGCGCCCGAGACGGCGCAGCGCGTGCATGGTGTGCGGGCCACAGGCGCCGTCCGGGGGGAGGCCGACCTCCCGCTGGAACGTCGCCACCGCCCGCGCCGTACCCGAGCCGTAGATGCCGTCCGCGCGGCCGACGTCGTACCCCATCTCCAGCAGCCGTTCCTGGAGTTGCCGGACGTCGTCGCCGATCAGCGGGTCGGGTACCGACTGGTAGAGCGTACGGGCGCCGAGCCGCCAGCGTGCCGCGTCCAGCGCACGCCACGTCTCGTCCCCGACCTGACCGTCGACGGACAGCCCCCGGCTCTGCTGGAACGCCCGGACGGCCACCTCGGTCTGCTCGTCAAACTCAGCCCGGATGCCCAGGTCCTCTACGGGCGGGAGCAGCTCCAGGCTGCGCAGGATCGAGCGGATCTCCGCGACCGCGTTGCCACGGTCGCCACGCCTGATCGCACGCATCCTGCTCCCCTCTGGACTCGCCGGGGCCGGCCCGGTCATGTCGTTCGCCTGCTCCGGGCGCGATGGTCCTCGCCCGCGCCACCCGGCCTTCTCCGTCGTTGGTACCCGCAAACCCACCGGAGCCTACCGTGGTCCCACCGTTGCCGCCCCGCATTGCCGGGCAATCGTCAACGGCCGCGAGCTCGCGGAACCTCATACCCGGTGACGTCCGGCACACACACCGGGCCCGGCCGTGACCGTGGTCACGAGGGTAGCGGTGGTCCGCCAATTCCTGGTCCGACGACCGGACCGCCGCCGGGCGCCAGCCAGGCGGCGAGGTGAGGCGGCGAGCAGGCGGCGAGGCGAGCAGGGCGGCGAGGCGAGCAGGCGACGACGCGAACAGGCGACGAGGCGAGGCGAGCAGTCGACGGGGCCGCCCGGACGATCAGAGTGCGGACTCGACGAGGCGGACGAGGTCCACCTTGGTCTGGGCGCCGGTGACGGACCGTACCGGACGGCCACCCTTGAAGACGGTCAGCGTCGGCACCGACAGGACGACGTAATCGCGGGCGATGTCCGGGTTGGCGTCGATGTCCACCTTGACGACCTTCGCCCTGTCGCCCAGCTCGCTCGCGACCTCCTCCAGCACCGGTGCGACCCGGCGACACGGGCCGCACGAATCGGCCCAGAAGTCGACAAGCACGGGCGTCTCGGACTGCAGCACCTCGTCGACGAACGTCGCGCCGGTGACCGCTCTGGTGGCTGCCATGAACTGTCCTCTCGGTCTCTCAGTTGGCCGCATCCTCGCCCGTTGTCGAGGTCCGGCCGGTTCCTTGCCAGGACCTGCCGGGGGCCTGCCCGTCCGCCCCGCGGGCGCTCGGTCCGACCCTGCCGGGCCTCGCGGGGTCCCCGCAGTGACCAGCTTCCCGTCCTACGGTCGCGCACCCGTCCGGGGTCGCGCTTTCGGCGTTGCCGGTCCCCGCGGTCGCGCTCCCCGGTGTTGCCAGGCGCCCAGGCACTGCCGGGCGTTCAGGCATTGCGGGCCGCCCCGGCCCTGCCAGGCGCCCAGGCACTGCCGGGCCGCCCCGGCCTTGCGGCAGTCCTGCCGTCGCCGGGCGACGAGTCGCAGCCGGCCCGCCCGTCGGACCGATCCGCTGTGCCCCCCGGTGATCGGCAGGTGTGCCCCGGCCAATCCCGGTGATCGGCAGGAAACGGTGATCGGCAGAAACGGTCGGGCCCGCCGCGGCGTTGCCGGATCCATGCTCAGTCCGGTGCGGTGCCGTGCGCGCGTCCGGGATCGCCGGGCGCCGCCAGCGGCCGTGCCCGGGCCGCCAGTACATTCCGGGCCCGCCCGGATCCGGGGTCACCGGATCAGGACGGGCCCGTGGTGGTCAGTTCTCCAGCGACGCGATGAACCGCTCGGCATCCAGGGCCGCCGCGCAGCCCGTGCCGGCAGCGGTGATCGCCTGACGGTACGTGTGGTCGACGACGTCGCCCGCGGCGAAGACGCCGGTCACGTTGGTACGGGTGCTGGGCGCTTCCACCACGACGTACCCCGACTCGTCCAGCTCCACCTGGCCGTTCAGCAGGTCACTGCGGGGGTCGTGACCGATCGCCACGAAGACCCCGCTGACGTCCAGCGTGGTCTCGTCGCCGGTGACCGTGTCGCGTAGCCGCACGCCGCTGACCTTGCCGTCGGTGCCGAGTACTTCGGTGACCGTGGAGTTCCAGGAGACCTTGATCTTCGGGTTCGCCAGCGCCCGCTCCGCCATGATCTTGCTGGCCCGGAACTCGTCGCGCCGGTGCACGATCGTCACACTCTCCGCGAACCGGGTGAGGAAGGATGCCTCCTCCATCGCCGAGTCGCCACCGCCGATCACCGCGATGGGCTGCCCCCGGAAGAAGAAGCCGTCACACGTCGCACAGGACGAGACGCCCCGCCCCAGCAACTCGTCCTCGCCGGGGACGTTGAGGTGTCGCCAGGCCGAACCGGTGGCCAGGATCACCGCACGCGCCTGGTACTCCGTCTCGCCGATCCAGACCCGTTTGACATCGCCGGCCAGATCCAGGCGGGACACGTCATCGGTGATGAACTCCGCACCGAAGCGCTCGGCCTGCTTGCGCATGTTGTCCATCAGTTCCGGTCCGAGAATCCCGTCCGGGAAGCCGGGGAAGTTCTCCACTTCGGTGGTCGTCATCAGCGCACCGCCGGACGCGGCACCCTCAATGATCAAGGGCTTCAGGTTGGCGCGGGCCGCGTACACCGCGGCCGTGTACCCGGCCGGCCCAGAGCCTACGATGATCAAATTGCGGATGTCAGTCAACTTCGGCTCCTTGTCATGACGCTCGCACACGCGCAAACGTCATCGTACGAACAGGAAATTCCCCCAGCGCACCCGGCGGTGCGCCAGCTCACCCCGTACCGGCCGACCCGCCTCGATCGGGCCGGACTGTCCGGAGACCCGGGGCGGGCCCGCTAGGACAGGCTGTCCAGCAGTGCCGCGCCTTCGCCCGCGAGCCCGCAGCCGGCCCCGGCCGCGACCACCCGGGCCGATCCCCCGGAGAGGACCACGATCAGCGCCGGCTGCCCCTCGTACCGCGCATAGTCCACGCTGACCGGCCGGCCCCCCTCGACCGCGGTGATCGCCGCCAGACAGCCGTTCAGACCGGCCGGGACGGCGAGCCGCGCGAGTCCATCGGGAAGGTTCGGGACGGACTGCGCCTCCGCCCCCTTTGCCGTCGCGCTGGCCGGCCCCGCCTCGGCCAGGCTCAGGGTGCCGTGGGTGTAATCGGTGCCGGTCGCGGTCGTGGGAACCGCGCCGGCGCCGGCATTCGGGACGGCGTCCGGGACGGCGGGGCCCTGCGAGAGCAGTCCGGGTGTGACGATCCCGCGATTGTCGGGCGCCGCCACCCCGCTGGAGGAGCTCGTCTTCTGCGCCCCGGAGCGGCTCAACGCGGCGAAGCCGCCGATGCACGCCGCACCGACCGCGACCGCCGCCGCGGTGGTCAGGGCGATGCGGGGCCAACGTCGCCGTGGCAGCGGCAGGACCTTCGCGGTACGGGGCTCCGTCGGCGCGATCGCGACGGCCCGTTCCAGCCGCGCGGCCACGTCGACCGGCATCGGCTCCCGGGGCAGCCCGGACAGCACCTCGTCCAGCCACGGCTGTGCCGCCGCCAGCCGGGCGTGCGCCTCGGCCCACGCCGGCTCGCCCGCGATGAGCCGATCCACCTCGGCGGCTTCCGCCGGGTCGAGCACGCCCGCGGCGTAGTCCGCCAGCCGGTCGAGGTCGTCTTCGCTGATCGGACTCACCCCGCCTCCCCGCCGCTCGTACCCGTCTCCGATCGGACGGTCCGGTCCGGCGCCGGGTTCCTCAGGTGTGCCAGGAGTGTCGCGAGTCTCGCCCGGCCCCGGGCGCAGCGGCTCTTCACCGTGCCCTCGGCCACCTGCAGGATCGCCGCGACCTCGCTGACCGGATAGCCCTCGATGTCGACCAGGATCAGCGCGATCCGTTGCTCGTCGGGCAGCCGGGCGAGCGCCGCCCGCACGTCCAGGGCGGTGTCCGAGTCGACGGCGGGGATCGGCACCGGATCGGAGTCGGCCAGTGCGACGGTTGGCCGGGCCTGGCGTCGCCGGATCCGGTCCAGGCAGGCGTTGACCACGATCCGGTGCAGCCAGGTGGTGACCGCCGAGTCGCCGCGGAACCGGTCCGACGCGCGGAGAACCGAGATCATCGCGTCCTGGAGCGCGTCGGCGGCCTCCTCGCGATCGCCGAGGGTACGCAGGGCCACGGCCCACAGCCGGTCGCGGTGGCGCCGGATCAGTTCGGCGAAGGCGTCCGGGTCACCGGACACGTGCGCGGCGAGCAGTGCCTTGTCGTCGGGTACCGCCGGATCGTCCCCGGGCTGCACCTTCTCGATCGGCCGCACCATCACGGCTCCTCAGTGTCAGCTCGCCAGGACCTGGATCTCGTCGATGCCGACCTGGTAGTGGCCGGGCTGATCCGTCGACACCGGCAGCTTCGTGATCCAGACCATCAGGTACCGGTGCGCCTTGCCGTCGCCGTTGAGCAGTGTCGTCGTGGTGGCGTTGTCCCGTACCGCGCCGATCCTGGTGTAGTTCTGCTCGGTCTGGAGGTCGCCGTCCTTGCTGCTGGGGTAGTTGGTGGTGCCGGACCGCAGCTCAACCGTGGCGCCCGGGATCGTGAAGGTGATCTTTACCA
Source organism: Rugosimonospora sp. (assembly GCA_036494675.1). Taxonomy (GTDB): domain Bacteria; phylum Actinomycetota; class Actinomycetes; order Mycobacteriales; family Micromonosporaceae; genus Rugosimonospora. Next base: position 28,206 of record DASXOA010000515.1, on the reverse strand, counting down.
GGCTGACATCCTTGTTCGAGCCCAGATCGATCCAGACCCCCATGCCGTCCTTGATGCCGCCGAAGTTTGGCCTGTCGTTGTAGTGATCCGTCTTCCAGATTGTGGCCGGATTGTTATCGACCATATTGCCGGCATCGTCCAACTCGGACCGACTGCCCTGCGGGTCGACGATCCGGACCTGATCCGCGGTCAGCGGGACGGGTTTCGGCTGGCCGGCGGGCGGGGTGGCGGCGGCCGAATGCCCGCCGGTCGGGCTCTGTAGCTGAGCTTGGTTGCCCCCGCCGGAGCCGGAGAAGACCTTGGTCACGATCAGCAGGCCGACAACCGCCAGCACGACCAGTGCGGCAACGCCGATCGCGAGCTTGCGGCCGACCGAGCGGTGGGGCTCCGGGGCGACCGGGTCGGGGAAGCGGTGCTGGTTGAAGTCGAGCGGACCGCCCTCGGAGAAGAACTCGCTGTCCCGCTGCTCGTTGTCCAGCCGGCCCAGCTCGGCGGCCAGCACGTCAGCCGACGGCGGCGCCAGATCCGGGTCGAGCACGTCCGTGGCCAGGTCGGAGAGGTGGCCGGGCACGCCGCCACGCACCTGGCGGGGGGCCGCCAACACCCCCGATGGATCGCGTACCGCGTCGGGCAGGCTGTTGGCCCCGGCCTCGCGGTGCGGCCAGTGGCCGGTGAGCGCGCAGTAGAGCACCCCGCCGATGGCCCGCACGTCGCCCTCGATCGTGGCGGACTCGTCGGCCCGGGCGTCGGCGAGCACCACGCGGCCGTCAGCGCCGACCAGCACCGTGCCGGGGTGGACGTTGCCGTGCGCCATGCCGGTGGCGTGCACGGCCGCGACCGCGCTCGCGACGGCGCTGGTCACCGAGGTAGCCCGATCGGGTTCCAACGGCGCTTCGGCGACCATCTCGCGCAGCGAACCGCCGTCGACCCACTCCCGCACGACGTAGGCGCGGGTGCCCTCGTCGATCGCGTCATAGACGTCGACGAGGTGCGGGTGGACCACGCGACTGGCCGCGACCGCCGCGTCGAGCATCTCGACCGCGGCCTCGCCGCCGGGATAACGCAGGACCACCGCGACCGGCCGGCGCAGGATGACATCGATGCCCCGCCAGACCTGCCGGCCGAAGGCGTCGTCGTTGATGTGTTCCTGGAGCTCGTAGCGCTCCGCGAGTACCTCACCGGCCGTCGGCACACCAAAGGTCAGTATCCCCGGCACGCCGGGCGAGTCGGGACCCTCGTCGACCTGGGTCACCAGTCCTCCCTCCCCGGTTGAAACTCGCTGCGCGATGCACCAGACACCAGCCTAGGCGCTCGGAGCCAGTGCCGAGTACGACCTTACCTGGGTTGAGTGACGCACCTGGGGGGCCATTCTTCGCTGTTTGCCCGTTGAGTGCCAGTCCGATCACCAGGTTCCCGAAGTGTGCGTGCTCTCGCCGTAATTGTCGGTAATTGAACATCGGTGGGCTCACCCGGGATGAGCGGGATCAGCGATCAGTCGGCCACCACCAGGTCACCCACCTCCGTGGCCAACTGATCCCGGGCCGCGACGGACAGGCCGGAGTCGGTAATCAACGTGTGGGCGTCGTGCAGCGCGGCGATGGTGGAGATGCCCACCAGTTCCCACTTGGTGTGATCGGCGCAGACCACGAGGCGCCGGGCCGCCGCGACCAGCGCCCGGTCGGTCTCCGCCTCCATCAGGTTCGGGGTGGTGAAGCCGGCGTGGGTGCTCATCCCGTGGACCCCCATGAACAGGATGTCCACGTTCAGCGACCTGATGGCGTTGACCGCGAACGGGCCGACCAGCGCGTCGGAGGGAGTACGGATGCCGCCGGTGAGCACGACAGTCTGATCCGCGCGGCGGGCCTTGTAGAACGCGTCCGCGACCGGTACCGAGTTGGTCACCACGGTCAGCCCCGGCACGTCCAGCAGCAGTCCGGCCAGTACGCAGGTGGTGGTGCCGGCGGAGAGCGCGATCGCCGTGCCGGGTGGCACCAGGGCGGCGGCCCGGGCCGCGATGGCCTCCTTCTCGGCCCGCTGGCGGACGAGCTTGGCCGCGAACCCGGGTTCGTCGGTGGAGTGCTGGTCCAGCGTGGTCGCCCCGCCGTGCACCTTGGCGACCAGGCCGCGCTCGGCGAGCGCCTCAAGATCCCGGCGGATCGTCATGTCCGATACGCCGAACTCCCGGACCAGGTCACCGACCCGTACGCCGCCGAGCCGCTGGACCATTTCGTGGATGGCCTGCTGGCGCTGCTGTGCGAGCATCACCCCTCCTCGGCGCGGGGCACGGGAATCCGCAGCACGACGTCGCGGCCCACCGGGAGACTCTGTGGAAATCTGTGTGGAAACCACGGCGGCGGTGCCGTGGTCGCTGAGGCAGGGTCAACGTGCACACCATTCCCGCCCAGCGGAATGAACATCCGCCGTCCCGGTTCGGACCGCTGCTCGGGGCCTTGGTCACTACCGAGACGGGATTCGTCGATCCGGTAAGTGAACGTTGACATGCCCACAGGGTGCCGTCTCGTTTCACCACTAGTCAACACGACGAGACACTCTCGCCCCTCATAAAGTGGTCCAAGCGGCACCTTCGCGACTCCCTGACCGGCGTCAATAGCTGGCCTGACACGGCTGTGTCACGGAGTCGAAACAAATTGGACGGCGAGTCTTGACAGACGTCGATACCGGCGCTGGACTGTGGTGAGTTTTGAACGGTTCCGTTGGAATCTTAGATCCAACTCCATTCCGTCAACGACTAGGAGGGGCACATGACGCAGTCAACGCCCGACCAGCCGCTCCGCTTGGCCTCGTCGACCGTCTCGCGCCGCACCATGCTGCGGAGCACCGCCCTCGGAGCCGGCGCACTCGCGGTTCCCGGTGTCCTTGCCGCATGCGGCAAGTCCGGTGGCTCCTCGGGCAGCAGCAAGACCGTGACTTTTGGCTCCAACTATTCCGACGCCATTCCGAAGGGCGGCCTCGCCGCGGTCATGGCGGCGTACCAGAAGTCGAGCGGCGTCACGGTAAAGATCAATACACAGGATCACAACAGCTTCCAGGAGAACATCAGCCGGTACCTGAAGGGCAACCCGGACGACGTGTTCAGCTGGTTCGCCGGCAACCGCATGAAGTTCTTCGCCGCACAGGGCCTGGCCGCCGACATCTCCGACGTCTGGTCCGGACTCAGCGGCTTCAGCGACGCGCTGAAGAAGGCCTCCACCGGCGACGACGGCAAGCAGTACTTCGTCCCGATCTACAACTACCCGTGGGCCGTCTTCTACCGGCCCAGCGTCTGGCAGGCCAAGGGCTGGCAGGTACCCAAGACGCTGGACGACCTGATGACGCTGTGCAAGACCATCAAGGGCGCCGGGATGGACGCGTTCGCGTTCGCCGACAAGGACGGCTGGCCGGCGATGGGCACCTTCGACCAGATCAACATGCGCACCAACGGGTACGACTTCCACATCAGCCTGATGGCCGGCAAGGAGTCGTGGACCGACCCGAAGGTCAAGCAGGTCTTCGAGACCTGGAACAGCCTGCTGCCGTACCACCAGCAGGGCGCCAACGGCCGGGTCTGGCAGGACGCGGCCAACTCGGTGCAGCAGAAGAAGTCCGCGATGATGGTGATCGGCTCGGGCCAGATCGCCCAGTCGTTCCAGGGCGCCGACGCGGCCGACCTCGACTTCTTCCCGTACCCGGCGATCAACCCCGACTACGGGCAGGACGCCGTGGAGGCGCCGATCGACGGCTACATGGTCTCCAAGAAGGCGAAGGACCTCTCCGCGGCCAAGGCCCTCATCAAGTTCCTCGCGTCCCCGGCCGCGGAGAACGCCTACCAGTCGGTGGACGGCGGCAACATCCCCACGAACTCGGGCGCGGACACCTCGAAGTTCACGCCGTTCCAGAAGAAGTGCCAGGAGTACATCGCCGGCGCCAAGCAGATCTCGCAGTTCATGGACCGTGACACCCGGCCGGACTTCGCCTCCCAGGTGATGATCCCGAGCCTCCAGTCCTTCATCAACAAGCCCTCGGACGTCGACTCACTACTGAAGAACATCGACGCTCAGGCGAAGAGCATCTTCGCCACGGACAACTGAGGTCGGCGTGACGTCGACTCAAGTCAGCGCCCAGGCGCCGGCTCCGCAGGCCCCCCGGGCCCGCAGGCGCCGGCGCCTGAGCCGCTTCTCCAAGCGGGACATCGTCATCCTCGCGGTGCTCATCGGCATCCCGGTGCTGCTGGACATCGCCTTGATCTGGGGTACGACGCTGACCTCGATCGGGCTGTCCTTCACCGACTACAACGGCTTCAGCTCGCCCCACCTGGTCGGGCTGCGCAACTACCACGAGATCGTGACCATCTACGAGCCGTTCTGGCGGGCCGTACGCAACAACCTGCTCTGGCTCGGCACGCTGGGCCTGATCGCGACCCCGCTCGGGCTGCTGCTCGCGGTGCTGCTCGACAAGCAGATCCGGTTCACCCGCGTGTACCAGAGCATCTTCTACATGCCGGTGGTGCTGTCCCTGGCCGTGGTCGGCTTCATCGCGCAACTGGTCTACTCGCGCGACTACGGTGCGCTGAACTCCGTGCTCGGCCGGACCTCGGACCCCATCGACTTCCTCGGTGACCCGAGCATCAACATCTGGGCGATCCTGGCGGCGGCGGCCTGGCGGCACGTGGGGTACGTGATGATCCTGTACCTGGCGGGCCTCAAGTCGGTCGATCCCGCGCTCAAGGAGGCCGCCACGATCGACGGGGCCAACGAGCGGCAGACCTTCTTCCGGGTGGTCTTCCCGACGCTGCGGCCGATCAACGTCATCGTCCTGGTGATCACGGTGATCGAGGCGCTGCGCGCGTTCGACATCGTGTACGCGGTGAACTCCGGCCGCAACGGGCTCGAACTGCTCTCCGTCCTGGTCACCGCGAACATCGTGGGCGAGGCGAGCCGGATCGGCTTCGGGTCGGCCATCGCCGTGATCCTGCTGGTGACCTCGCTCGGATTCGTGATCGCGTACCTGACCCAGATCCTTCGGGAGGACCGGCAATGACCACGACCACCTCGACCGCGGCGCGCGGCAGGGTCGGCGGCCGGGAGATGGCCGGGAAGGCCAACCGCAGGCCGGTGCGCCCGGCCCGGATCCTGCTCTACGTCGTCCTCACGCTGGTCGCGCTGGGCTGGCTGGCGCCGCTGCTGCTGGCCGTGTACGCGTCGCTGCGCCCGTACCAGGAGACGGCCAAGTACGGGTACATGTCGCTGCCGCACCACCTGTCGTTCAAGTACTACTCCCAGGCCTTCACCCAGGCTGGGATGGGCCGGTACTTCCTGAACACTCTGATCATCACCGCGCCGGCGCTGGTCCTGACGCTGTTCTTCGCCTCGTTCGTGGCCTTCGCGCTGGCGCGCTTCCGGATCCCGGGCCGCAAGACGCTGCTGGTCCTGTTCACCGCCGGCAACCTGTTGCCGCCGCAGGTCATGGTCACCCCGCTGTACGCGCTGTACAACAAGATCCCGCTGCCGTACTGGCTGTCGGAGTCGGGCACCGTGTACGACTCGTACCTCGGCGTGATCGCGATCCACGTGGCGTTCCAGACCGGCTTCTGCGTGTTCGTGCTCTACAACTACATGCAGACCATCCCGTCGGAGTTGACCGAGGCGGCCGTCATGGACGGCGCCGGCGTGTGGCGCCAGTACTGGCGGGTGATCCTGCCGCTGTCCCGGCCGGCCCTGGGCGCGCTCGCCACCCTGGAGTTCACCTGGATCTACAACGACTTCCTTTGGGCGCTGGTGTTCATGTCGACCGGCAGCAAGCTGCCGATCACGAGTGCGCTGAACAATCTGCGGGGGCAGTTCTTCACCGACTACAACCTGCTGGCCGCCGGCTCGGTGCTGGTCGCCCTGCCGACCCTGATCGTCTTCTTCGCGCTGCAACGGCAGTTCATCTCCGGCCTGACCCTCGGCGCCAACAAGGGCTGAGGACTGTTCGCTCCGCTTGGCCCGCCGGCCCGCTCGGCTCGCCGGCCCGTCCGGCCTGCCTGCGCGGGCCGGGCGCCGATGGCCGCTGGGGGTACGGATAGGCTTGCCGGCGCCATGTCCGAGTCCTCCGCCCCGGGTCACGCCCGCGCCCTGTCCCAGGCCCAGCGCCGAGCGCTGGGCGAACTCGTGCGCGTCTTCCCGGTCATCGACGAGATCGGCGAACGGTTCAGCCGCGCCGGCCACGAACTGCACCTCGTCGGCGGCTCGGTCCGCGACGCGCTGCTCGGCCGTCTCGGCAACGACCTCGACTTCGCCACCAGCGCCACCCCGGACCAGACCCTGGACGCGTTGAAGGGCTGGGCGGAGACCACCTGGGAGACCGGCCGGGAGTTCGGCACCATCGGGGCCGCCCGCCGTGGCCTGCGCCTGGAGATCACCACGTACCGGGCCGAGGCGTACAACGGCGTCAGCCGCAACCCCGTCGTGGAGTACGGCAGCAGCCTCGTCGACGACCTGCGCCGGCGCGACCTCACCGTGAACGCGATGGCGGTGTCCCTGCCCGCGCACACGTTCACCGACCCGTACGGCGGCCTGGAGGATCTCGCCGCCGGGATCCTGCGCACCCCCGGCACACCCCGGCAGAGCTTCGGCGACGACCCGCTGCGCATGCTGCGTGTGGCCCGGTTCGCCGCGCAACTCGGGTTCACGGTCGATCCGCCGGTCGTCGTCGCCATGACCGACATGGCCACCGACCTGGGGCGGATCACGGCCGAGCGGATCAGGGACGAGTTCACCAAGCTGATCTGCGGCGACGATCCCGTCCGCGGCCTACGGCTGCTGGTCGACACCGGGCTGGCCGACCAGTTCCTGCCCGAACTGTCCGGGCTCAAGCTGGAGATCGACGAGCACGCCCAGCACAAGGACGTGTACGAGCACACGCTGATCGTGCTGCGCAACGCGATCGGGCTGGAGAAGGACGGCCCCGACTTCGTGCTGCGGATGGCGGCGCTCATGCACGACGTGGGCAAGCCGGCGACGAAGGCGATCGGCCCGGACGGCCGGGTCAGCTTCCACCACCACGAGGTGGTCGGCGCCCGGCTGACCAAGGCGCGGATGAAGTCGCTGAGGTACCCGAAGGACGTGACCGCCGCGGTGGTCGAACTGGTCGCGCTGCACCTGCGCTTCTACGGGTACGGGCGGGGTGAGTGGACGGACTCGGCGGTGCGCCGGTACGTGACCGACGCCGCGGACCTGCTCCCCCGGCTGCACCTGCTGACCCGCTCGGACGTGACCACCCGCAACCGGCGCAAGGCGGCCGCGCTGGCGGCGGACTACGACGCGCTGGAGGAGCGGATCGCGCGGATCCAGGCGGAGGAGGACCTGGCCCGCGTCCGGCCCGACCTCGACGGCAACGCGATCATGGAACTGCTCGGCATCCCGCCCGGACCGCTGGTCGGCAAGGCGTGGCGGTACCTGAAGGACCTGCGGCTGGAGCACGGCCCGCTGGAGCACGACGACGCGGTGACGCGGCTGCGCCGGTGGGCGCGTGAGCAGGGCATCGAGGCCGACCCCCCCGGGGCACCGCAGCCGCAGGCCGGCTCGGGAACCGGGTTGCCCGGCTCCGGCTGAGCCCCGCCGTGCGCCGGGTCGAGCAGGTCATGGGCATGCCGATCAGCCTCCAGTTGCCGGATCTGCCCGAGGCCGGCGCGCTGGCCGACGAGGCGTTCGACTGGCTGCGGCACGTCGACGCGGTGTTCAGCACGTACCGCGAGGACAGCGAGGTGGCCCGGCTCAACCGGGGCGCGATCCGCTCACCCGGACCGGAGGTGGCCGCCGTTCTCGACCGGTGCGCGGACCTGTGGCGCGAGACCGACGGGTACTTCGACGTCTACGCGACCGGCCGGCTCGACCCGTCCGGGTACGTGAAGGGGTGGGCGGTTCAGGTGGCATCGGACCGCCTCGTCGCCGGCGGCGCCGCCGACCATTTCCTGAACGCCGGTGGCGACCTGTGCGCCCGGGGTCGGGCCGCGGACGGCGGGTGGCGGGTCGGCATCCAGCATCCGTTCGAGCCCGACCGGGTGGCCTGGGTCCTGGAGGTGACCGACCTGGCGGTGGCGACCTCCGGCCGGTACGCCCGGGGGGATCACATCATCGACCCGCGTACCGGCCGGCCGGCGACCGCGCTGGCCTCGGTCACCGTGGTCGGCCCCGACCTGGGCACCGCCGACGCCTACGCGACCGCCGCCCTGGCGATGGGCGAGGCCGGCCTGACCTGGCTGGCCCGGCTCGACGGGTACCCGAGCGCCGCGATCACCACCGACGGCCGCGCGTACCGGTCGGCCGACCTGCCGGTCGCCGGGTGAGCCCGGTGGGTCGGCCGTGAACCGTCCGACCAGCGGGGCGAGCGGCGCTCCCGCGCCGCCGCGGGGGCGCAGCCCGTACCTCGTCCCGCTGATCTGCCTCGGCGTCGTGGCCGTGCTGCTGATGGCGGCGATCGTGGTCGTCGCGGTCACCCGGCCGGACCGGGGCGCCCGGTCCGGGCGGGCCGGAGCGGTGACCGTCCCCGTGATCGATCCCTGCCTGGTCGGCACCTGGCACACCATCCTGAACAGCCAGCGGCTCACCGTCGACGGCGTCGGGCCGGTCGACGTCGCCGGCCAGGGCGTGGTGGTACACGTCTGGCCGGACGGGACCGACGTGCAGGACTACGCGGGTGCCACCCCGTACGAGGGGGCGGCCGGCGGCCACCAGGTGTCGATCGCCGTCACGGGTACCGTGCGGGCCACCATCCGCACCGGCGACGGCACGATCGCGTTCCGGGACGTGACCGCCGACGGTACCGTGACCGCCACGGTCGACGGCGTGCGGCGCAACGGCGTGAGGCTCACCGCCGGTACCGATCCGGTGAGCTACACCTGTTCCGGGGACGGCGCGACCGAGCACACCTCGCAGTACGACGCGAAACTCGTCCGTACCGGCGCCTCACCGTGACACGACCACCAGCCGGCCCCGGGCGGCGGTCAGCACGTACCACGCGGCCAGCGCGAGGTACCCGGTCGACACCAGCACGATCGCCACGATCGAGTGCCCGTTGTTTGGGAGCGTCAGCGCGGCGATGAACAGCCCGATCACGAAGCACAGGTTGAACGCCGTGTCGTTGACGCTGAACACCCGGCCCCGGTAGTCGTCGTCGCACTCCCGTTGCAGTGCGGTGTCCACCACGATCTTCGTACCCTGCGACGCGATGTTCACGCCGAACGTCGCGACCACCAGCAGTACCGGCTGGAACGGCAGCCCGAGCAGCACCAGGATGCCGGACCCGGCGAACAGCCCGGCGATCCACCGGGGGCCGCCGATGAGCCGGACGACGCGCGGAGTGACGAACGCACCCAGCAGCGAGCCGAAGCCGCCGGCCACCACGATCTGGGCCAGGCCGGCCAGCGCCCGGCCGGAGTCGCCGCCGTAGAAGTAGTGGCGGTACAGCAGCAGGGTGGCCAGGGTCAGCACTCCGTACAGCCCCCGGTGCAGGGACTGGGCCAGCATCGCGTACGCGGCGTTGCGCCTGGAGCGCAGATGGCGGAACCCGGCCACGGTACCCGCGGCGACGTCGATGAGGGCCCGGCCGAGCCCGCAGGACCGGGTGGCCTCGTCCGGGCCTAGTTCCTCGCACCCGAACGCGCACCTGGCCAGCAGCGCGGATCCCGCGTACCCGAGCGCACCGGTCGCCGCGAGCACCCCGTACCCGTGGAAGTTCTTGTGCAGAGTGACCTCGAGGGCGAACGCGGCGACGCCGAGGCCGAGCGAGTAGATCAGTGTGCCCAGGGTGGTGGCCAGCGCGTTCGCGGTGACCAGCAGGTGTTCGGGCACCACGTGCGGCATGGAGGCGGACAGCCCGGCGAGGAACAGCCGGTTGATCCCGATGATCAGCAGGGCGAGCAGGATGTACGGGAACGACTCCTGCCCACGCCAGATGAGCAGGGCGGCGGGCAGCACGAGTACGGCCCGGATCAGGTTGGCCGTGAAGATCACCGTACGGCGGCTCCACCGGTCGAGCACCACGCCGACGTACGGCCCGATGACCGAGTACGGCAGCAGCAGCACCGCGAAGCCGCCCGCCACGGACAGTGCGTCGGTCGCCTGTTGCGGGTTGAACAGCAGGCTGCCCGCCAGCGCGGCCTGGAACATGCCGTCGCCGAGCTGGCTGATCAGCCGCACCTCCAGGAGCCGGCGGAACCCCCGGCTGCGCATGATCGCGCGGAGGTTCCCCCTGGCACCGGACGATGGCACGGATCGAGCCTACGGGCGATACCGGACCGAAACCGGCTATCCCTCACGAACTACCCGGCCCGGCCCCGACCGTGCTCCCCGGGGTCCGGGCAGCCGGTGCCGCCCGGCCCGCCGGCCGGACGGCACCCGGGCGTGACTACCTCGCCGACTCCGGCGCCGTACCGATCGCCTTGCCGTCCTCGTCCGTACCGCGTCCGTTGCCGGCCGCGCCGCGTCCATTGGCGGCCGCCCCGCCGAGCTTGCCCAGGAGTGCGGCCAGATCCACCCCGGTCAGGTCGGTGCCCAACTGGAGGCCCTGCGCGACGTTCGCCGCCACCGACCTGGTCAGCGACGAGGCCCCGTCGGTCGAGATGACCGTCATCTTGTCGATCGCGCTCATCGGTGCCGAGGCCGCCGAGACCACCTGCGGCAGGATCCGTACCAGCAGATCCAGGATCGCCGCCTCACCGTACTGCTCGAACGCCTCCGCCTTGGCCTGCATCGCCTCGGCCTCCGCCCGGCCCCGCGCCTGGATCGCCGACGCCTCCGCCGCGCCCTCCCGCTCGACCGCGTCGGCGACGGCCGTGCGCCGCCGCTGCTCGGCCTCACCCTGCTTGGCGCCCTCGATCGCGGCCGCCTCGGCCAGCGCCGCCCGCCGGGCGCGCTCACCCTCACCCACCAGCCGGTCCTGCTCGGCCTGGGCCTGCGCCGCGGCGATCGTCGCCTGCCGCTGCGCGTCGGCCTTCAGCACCGCCACGTTGCGCGCCGCCTCGGCCTCCTGCTCCGTCTTGTAGCGGGCGGCGTCGGCCGGCTTGCGGACCTCGGTGTCCAGCTGCCGCTCCTTGAGTTCGGCGTTGCGTTCGGCGACCTTCTGCTGCTCGGAGAGGACGGCCTGCCGGCGCTCCGCCTCGGCCAGCGGGCCGGCCGCGGCCGAGCGCGCCTTGGCCGCGTCGATCTCGGCCTGGACCTCGGCCTTTTTCAGTGCCAGGTTGCGCTCGGACGTGGCGATGGCCTCCTCCGCCTTCATCCGCTCGGTCTCCGCCGTCTGCCGCGCCTGCGCCTCCGCGATCGCCGCCGCCTTGAGCACCCGGGCCGCCTCCGGCCGGCCGAGATCCTGAAGGTACGAACCGGCGGTACGGATGTCCTCCAGCTGGAAGGCGTCGAGCACCAGGCCCTGATGCGTCAGCGCCCGCTCGGCCTCCTCCGCGACGTGCGCCGAGAACGCCGCCCGATCGCGGATGATCTCCTCGACGGTGAGCCGGCCGACCACGGCCCGCAGCGCGCCGGAGAGTACCTGGCCGGTGAAGGCCTCGATCCGGTCCTGCTGGTGCAGGAACCGCTGGGCGGCAGGCCGGATCATCTCCGCGGTGCCGCCCACCTTGACGATGGCGACCGCGTCGGCGTCGCAGCGGATGCCCTGGGCGCTGACGGCCGCCGTCACGGAGACCGGGATCTCCCGGCTGGACAGGTCGAGGCGGTAGCGGCGCTGGACGACCGGCATCACGAACACCGCCGCGCCCATCACCACCTTCTGTCCGGACAGGTCGACGACCGTGGAGCCGTCCGCGGCGCGGATCGCGCGCCCCTTACGACCCGTCACGATGAACGCTTCGTTCGGTCCGGCGACGCTGATCCGGGACAGGACGAACATGACGATCAGCAGTACCAGCAGCACGGCGCCGCCGATCGCGATGACGAGGGGTGACATTTCCCTTCTTCCTACTTCCTCGACTGACCTTCCCATCGGGCCGACGGCCTGTGGGGGTGACTCCATGGGTACGGCGCACGCCGGTCCGGCTCGGCCGGGATGCCGGCCTGCGCGGAGAGGTTTGCCGGTCTAGGGGGCGGAGGGGGTCGCGTCCGGGATCGACGGGGTCGCTTCGACCAGGACGCTGCTCGGACTGGGCACCGCGATCACGAAGACGCTGGTACCGAGTGCGAGCGGCCGATCGCACCGCGCGTTGAACTTCATCTGCTGGCCGGCGACGGACAGGCGTACCTCGCCGTACCCGTCGGACGGCACCGGGCTGATGACGATGCCGCTCGCCCCGAGCAGGTGGCCGCTGCTCAGGGTGGCGTCGGTGGACATGTTGATCGCGGCGTTGACCAGCCGGCCGGCCAGCCACGCGGTCGGTATCGCGGCGAGCACTCCCACCACGACCGCGGCCAGTGCGGTGAGGGCACCGTGACCAGGTAGCACGGACGCGACGATCGCCCCGCCGAAGCCGAACGCGCCGAGGAATCCGGCGACGACCGGGAGGGACAGTTCGGCACCGCCGTGCCCGCCGCCGCCGTCCGGAAGCTGCGGATGTCCGAGGTGAATGTGTCCGACGTGCAGGTGGCCCAGGTGCAGGTGACCGCCGCCGAGCAGCGCGAGGGTCAGCAACAGCAGGGCGAAGCCGCCGATGGCCAGGAACGTGACGACGAGCGCACTCATCCCCGTGGCGCCTCCCGCGCCCGGGCCGGCGGTCAACGAGTCCGACCGGTCCGTGATCCGAGAGTAAACCTGCCGTGCACGCCCGAAAGTCGAGCGAACGGATCACCGGCCGGGTCTGCGTGCCGGGCGGGGCGCGGCCCGGCAGAACTGTCGGATACGCGAGCGAGAATGGGTGGATGCGTTGGCAGGAATTGAGCACACCGATCGGCGGTCTCGGCGTCGCCGTGGACGGCACGGGCGTCTGCCGGATCCAGTTCGGCGGCGCACCACCCGTTCGGGCCCCGGCCTCCGATCCCCTGCTCGACACGGCAGCCGAGCAGCTTGACCGGTATTTCTCCGGGGTGCTGACCGAGTTCGACCTCCCGCTGTCGGTGGTCGAAGGCTCGGAGTTCGAACGGGCGGTGTGGCGGGCGATCGCCGCCGTACCGTATGCGCAGATGCGCACCTACGGGCAGATCGCGGCCGATGTCGGCGACCCCGACGCGGCCCGGGCGGTCGGCGTCGCGTGCAACCGCAATCCGCTGCCGGTCGTGGTCCCCTGTCATCGGGTCGTCGGGGCCGGGGGCAAGCTGGTCGGGTTCGGCGGTGGCCTGCCGCGCAAGCGGTTCCTCCTGGAACTGGAGGCGCGGGTGCGGATCGAGCGGGATTTCGCCTGAGCCGGCTCCGAGCCGCGGGCTCAGAGCCGCGGCTCAAAACTGCGGCTCAGAACTGCCAGATCCAGACCACGACACGGTAGACCCCGATCGTGGTCAGCACGGCGAACGCGGTCAGCGCGATGACCACGAACAGGCAGGGCACGGTGTTGGGGCGGCGGCGCGGTCGTTCCAGGGAGGCCGGCCCGGCCCAGATCGACGGCGGACCGACCCGATGCGCCTCGTCCGCGAGCCGCATCAGCCGCGCCCGGGCCTCCTCGGACAGCATCCGGGGATCGGCGGTGAACTGGAGCAGCCGCAGTTGCAGCCACGGCGACGGGTTCGCCCGTTCGAACGCGGCGATCTCCTCGGGCCGCACGTCACTGGCGAGGTAGGACCAGCGGCCGGCCTCCGCCAGGTTGCCGGTGCGCCGGTAGATCGTGGCGAGCGCCCGGCGGATCTCCAGGTCGTCCGGCTCGGTGGCGAGAAAGGTGCGCAACCGCTGGGTGGCCTGGTGGGTACGGCCATGCGCGAGATCGCTCTTTACCCGCGCAAGTACGTCGGGTTTTGCCACACATTGATGTTCCGACAGCGGTGTCGGAGGATGCCAGAGGCGATGGTAACGATCAGCCCACGATCCACTGGGCCACGGTGACGGCACCCAGCACGGCGAACGGCAGCGCGGCCACGGCCGCCACGGCGGCGTACCGGTGACGGAGGAAGGCGACGATCGCCTGCGCTCCCGTGGCCGGCCGGGCACTGACGGTACCGGCCGCGTCGGCCAGGTCGACGAGACGCCGCCGAGCGAACTCCGTCGCCGCGTACGCGTCGCGTGCCGGCCAGCGCAGCTTGCGCAGCCGTACGGCCGGGGACGGGAACGCCCGCTCGAAGGCCCGGATCTCCTCCGGATCGGCGCCGGCGTCCAGGTAGTTCCAGCGCCCCGCCTCGATGAGGTTGCCGATCATCCGGTGCACCGAGGCCAGTCGCTGGCGCAGGTCGAGATCGGTCGGATGGGTCGCGACCAGACTGCCCAGCCGCTGGATCGCCGGCTGGGTGCGGCCGTCCGCGAGATCAGCGGCGACCCTGTCGAGTACATCGGCCTTGGCCATTCCCTCACTATCGTCAGGAGAGCCTGTCGGGTCCAGAGTACCTATGCCGCAAAGGGGACGGGAGTTTCTCCGCGTATCAGGACATAAACCTAAATCATCGACGATAGATCTTCGTTGGTTGATCGACCGCATGGAAACGCGGCGGGACCCGGGTTCACCGGGTCCCGCCGCGTCACACGACGAACGACCTACCGCTCGACCTCCGCGCGGATGAACTTCTCCACGGCCTCCTTGGCCTCCGAGTCCGCGTACTGGACCGGCGGGGACTTCATGAAGTAGCTGGCGGCGGAGAGGATCGGGCCGCCGATCTTCCGGTCCATGGCGATCTTGCAGGCGCGCAGGGCGTCGATGATGATGCCGGCGGAGTTCGGCGAGTCCCAGACCTCCAGCTTGAGGTCGACGCTGAGCGGCACGTCGCCGAACGCCTTGCCCTCCAGCCGGATGTGCGCCCACTTGCGATCCAGCAGCCACGGCACGTGGTCAGACGGTCCGATGTGGACGTTCGCCTTCTCCATCTCGTGCGGGATCTGCGAGGTGACCGACTGGGTCTTCGAGATCTTCTTCGAGATCAGCCGCTCGCGCTCCAGCATGTTCATGAAGTCCATGTTCCCGCCGAAGTTGAGCTGGTAGGTGCGCTGCAGCTCGACCCCGCGGTCTTCGAACAACTTCGCCAGAGCGCGGTGGACGATGGTCGCCCCGACCTGGCTCTTGATGTCGTCACCGACGATCGGCAGGCCGGCCGCCTCGAACTTCGCCGCCCACGCCGGGTCGGAGGCGATGAAGACCGGCAGTGCGTTGACGAAGCCACAGCCGGCATCGATCGCGGCCTGCGCGTAGAACTTGTCCGCATCCTCGGAACCGACCGGGAGGTAGGACACGACCACGTCGACGCGGGCGTCACGGAGCGCCTGCACGACGTCGACCGGCTGCTCGTCGGACTCGGTCACCGTCTCGCGGTAGTACTTGCCCAGCCCGTCGTACGTCGGCCCGCGCTGGACCAGCACTCCGGTCGGGGGTACATCGCAGATCTTGATGGTGTTGTTCTCGCTGGCGACGATCGCTTCGGCCAGGTCCCGACCCACCTTCTTGGCGTCCACGTCGAACGCCGCGACGAACTCCACGTCCGAGACGTGGTAGTCGCCGAAAGTGACGTGCATGAGACCTGGTACACGCTCGCTCGGGTCGGCGTCGCGGTAGTACTCCACACCTTGCACGAGGGATGAGGCACAGTTTCCGACGCCGACGATGGCCACGCGGACCGAACCCATCTGATCAGCCTCCTTCTTCATTTTCAGGCCGCTCCGGCAGATGTCTGGATGGTCCAGGCGGAGGCGGTGTCTTGTTGGTCTCGCCCGGCCCGCCGGGCTGTCGTGCCCGGCCTTCCTGACCGGGTTGGCCGCCGGAGCGCTCTGTCGCGATCAGCTCCTCCAGCCAGCGAACCTCGCGCTCACAGGCGTCGAGGCCGTGTCGCTGCAGTTCAAGGGTGTACGCATCGATCCGCTCGGCGGCGCGGGTCAGCGAGTCGCGCAGGCCCTCCCGGCGCTCCTCGATCCGCCGGCGCCGCCCCTCCAGGATCCGCAGCCGGGTGTCCTGATCCGTCCGGGAGAAGAACGCGAAGTGCACGCCGAAGCCGGCATCCTCGTACGTCTCCGGACCGGCCTGGGCGAGCATCTCCTGGAAGCGCTCCTTGCCCTCGGCCGTGATCTTGTAAACAACCCGGCCGCGGCGGCTGGTCAACGCCGGCACCTCGGCGACGGCCACCGGCTCGGTGGCGGTCCCCTCGGTGATCAGCCCGGCCGCCTGCAACCGCCTCAAGGTGGGGTACAGAGAGCCGTAGGAGATCGCCGCCCGGATGGCTCCGAGCTTGGTGGCCAGTTGCTTGCGCAGCTCGTACCCGTGCATCGGAGTCTCGTGCAGGAGGCCGAGAATCGCGAGATCAAGCATCCGGCCTCCTTTCGATGTATCGGACCGATACATCGACACGTTACTCCCGACCATCGGGTCCGGCAATTCCACTTTGCGCATGCTCGTGTCACGGACCGTCACGAACTCGCCCGGCTGGCCGGAGGCGCGTACCCTCGTGCGCATGCGCACGCAGCGGCAGATGGTGGACTACTCGCTACAGAAGCGAGCGCTGCTGCGTGAGTTGCACTCGGGGCGGGTTGGCATCTACGAGGTGTGCGATGCATCGCCCTACCTGAAAAACGCTGCTCGCTTCCATGGCGAGCAGACCGACGACCGGTGCCCGGTCTGCCGGCGCGAGAACCTGACGCACGTTCACTACATCTACGGCGACGAATTGAAGCAGTCTGCGGGGCAGGCTCGATCCAAGACCGAGTTGCCCGTCCTCGCCATGACGTTCCGTGAGTTTCAGGTGTTCGTGGTCGAGGTGTGCCGCGGCTGCGGCTGGAACCATCTGGTCGAGCAGTACCTGCTCGGCCGGGCCGGACTCGACGAGACCGGCCCGAATGCGCCGAGCCCCTCGGCTCGACGGCGACGCGAGGCCGCGGAATGAATTCCGCTCACCCGGCCAGTTTCCGGAGATCACGGACGACGGGTGAGTTGCATGATCAGAGGCTAATTTGTCCCGTTTCCTCGGGCGCGGCACCGCTGCCGCGTCCGTCCGACCCGCCTGAGTGGTGCCACACCGCCGCCGCTGCGCCGGTGAGCGCCGCGGATCGGCCAGCCTCGCGGTATTACTCACGGCAACCGGGTGGTGTCTCTCACCTCGCCACCCCGACCGGCAGGGTGTGACAGATGAATCCGTCCTACGGCGACTCGAACAATGCTGCCCACGGCCGGGCCCGGATACCGGGGCCCGACGACGGGTACGACGATCGCGCCGACCGTTCCCCCAGCGGATACGACTCGTACGGTGAACCCGGGCGCCGGTCGAGCGCCGGCCGGGCCCCCACCGGCCGTGCGTCTGCCGGCCGTGCCTCCGCCGGTCGTGCTTCCGTCGGTGGATCCGCCAGCGTTCCCGGTCCGGGATCGGATCAGGGCGGCTGGTCCGACCGGTCGGGGCGGGCCTCGGTCCGCCCCGCGGGCGGTTACGGCGACGACGGCGACTACGGCGGCTACTCCGCGCCGACCGGTCGTGCTCCGGCGGGTCGGGCGTCGACGGGACGTGCGTCTGCCGGCCGTGCCTCGATCGGCAGCGCGTCGGTAGGCGGTTCTCCGGCCGGTCGGGCGACCGTCGGCCGTGCCTCTGTGGGCGGGCCGGGCGAGCCACCCGGGCCGGGCGGTCCCAACGGGCCGGGCCGCGGCCGGGGTCGCGACGGCGCCGGCGGAGCCGGCGGCAAGAAGAAGCTGAACAAGCGGATCCGCCGGAGGAACATCATCCTGGCCGCGGTCGCACTCCTGATCATGCTCTCGGGTGTGATCGTGGTCGGCGGCACCTATTACTTCGACAGCGTGAAGATGCCCGACGCGCTGCCGACCCCGGCGCAGTCCACGACGATCTTCTACTCCGACGGCAAGACCCAGATGGCCAAGATCGGTGACCAGAACCGGACCAACGTCGGGATCACCCAGATCCCGAAGTATGTGCAGCAGGCGGTGGTCGCGGCCGAGGACAACACCTTCTACTCCAACCAGGGCGTCGACTTCAAGGGCATGCTTCGTGCCATGGTCAACAACGTGACCGGCGGCGACCGGGAGGGCGCGTCAACCATCACCCAGCAGTACGCGCGGAAGATGGCTGACCTGGAAGGCATCTCCTACGCGCGGAAGCTGCGCGAGGCCGTGATCGCGATGAAGCTGACCAAGGACTACAGCAAAGACCAGATCATGGATGCCTACCTGAACACCGTCTACTTCGGGCGGGGCGCGTACGGCATCGAGGCAGCCAGCCAGGCGTACTTCCACAAGGACGTCAGCCAGTTGACCGTCGGAGAGGGCATCCTGCTGGCCTGCGTGATCAAGCAGCCCGAGCCGGCCGACCTCAACAACCCGACCGCGTCACCCGGCTACGACCCGGCATACGGCCCGGCCCAGTCCAAGGACCGCTGGGGCAACTACGTCCTGCCCAACATGGTCAAGCTCGGCTTCCTCACGAAGGACCAGGCGGCCAAGGTGACGTACCCGACCGACTGGATCAAGCCGTCGTCCGACACCGAGGACGCCAGCCAGTACGGGCTGACGCTGCCGACCGGCTTCATCGTGCACCAGGTGATGGGCGAGTTGAGCCACCAGACGGACGTGAAGGCGCTGGCCAACACGAAGACGTTGAAGACCGGTGGCTACAAGATCATTACGACGATCGACTACAACATGGAACAGGACGCCATCAACACGGCCGATGACAAGGTCAAGAATTCCGTGATGGCCAGCCAGCCGGCGAACCTGCAGGCATCGCTGGTCACCATCCAACCGGGGACCGGGCGGGTGCTGGCGTACTTCGGCGGTCACGACGGGTCCGGCCTCGACTACGCCGGCATCTACGACGATCCCGTTCTCGGCGACGGCAACTCGACAGGCGCGCACTTCCCACCGGGCTCGACGTTCAAGCTCTATACCCTGGCAACCGCGCTGAGTCAGGGCATCTCGATCGACTCGTACTGGCACGGGCCACCGTCACTGGAATTCCCCGACCAGAACCGAACGAAAGCCTCCGCCGCCGGGCCGGTAACAAACGCGGACGGGACCTCGGACAGCTGTCCGAAGAACACCCAGCCGGTCACCTATGTCTGCACGCTGCAGATGGCGCTGCAGCAGTCGATGAACACCGTGTTCTACGGCGTCGGGGACGTGGTCAAGGCCAGCAACATCATCAACATGGCCAAGGCGATGGGCGTACAGCACCTGTGGGCGCCGGTACCGGATCCCGCCAACCCCAAGACCACCGTGGACAAGCGGTTCGATCTCGCCAACTACACCGGAGCGCAGCTGTCCCCGAAGTACTTCGGCAACGAGCTCTCGATCGGCCAGTACGGGACGACCGTGCTGGACAATGCCACCGGCGTCGCCACCCTGGCGGCCCGCGGCGTCGCGGCGCCCGCGCACTTCGTGCAGAAGGTGTACCAGGGCTCCAACCTCGTCTACGAGGAGAGGCTCCAGCAGACCAACACGGCGCAGACCGCGCACCTGACCTCGCAGGAGATCGACGACGAGACCTGGGCGATGCAGTCCGTGATCGACAAGGGCCTGTCGAAGAACAAGCTGGCGAACGGCCGGGAGGCGGCGGCCAAGACCGGTACGTGGCAGTACGGCAACACCTCGTCCAACCAGGACGCGTGGTACGCCGGCTTCACCGAGCAACTGGCCACCGTGGTGCACATCGGCAGCCGCGACCCGGCACACCCGACGATCCAGTACAAGGACAGCAACGGCCTGCACAACATGAACGGCGCCGACCTTCCGGGCACGGTCTGGAAGAAGTACATGGACCTGGCGTCCAAGAACATGCAGAAGCTGCCCCTGCCGTCGCCCAAGCACGTGGGTGACACCACGAAGGGCAATGAGCAGTCACCGCAGCCGCAGGCCCCGCCGCCGCCGTCGACCGATCCCGGCAACCCCGGCAACCAGCAGCCCTGCCTGATCCCGCAGTTCTGCCAGACCCAGGGTCCGGGCAACGGCGGCAACGGCGGCAACCGCGGTCCCGGCACGGGGCAGACGCAACCGGCACCGCCCAACGGATAGCACCAGAACGGCATTACGGACCTTCAAACGGAATTCAGATGGGCGTCGGGCTTTGCAGCCACCACGTCCCGGGGCAGGATGTACCGGTGACGCTGAGCGCAGAGCCCGAACCGCCATCGATGGATGCGCCGTCCCGGTCCGACGAGTTCGTGCGGGGCCTGTCCGAGGTCGTCGGCGGCCCCGCCGGCACGCACGCGGTCGCCAAGCGGTCCGGGCGGTTCTGGACCGCCGGCCGGATCGTCATGGCCCTGGTCTGCCTGACCCTCTCGCTGCACTGGGCCCAGAAGTCGCCGTGTGAGAACGGCGCGTGGACGGGCTACAAGCAGTACCGCGAGATGTGCTACACGGACGTGGTGGCGCTGTACTACGCCGAAGGCCTGTCCGACGGCAAGGTGCCGTACCGCGACCACGCCGTCGAGTACCCGGTGCTGACCGGCGCGTTCATGGGGCTCATCGGTCTCCCGGTGCACGCGATCGGCGAGAACAGGCCCGGCTTCAACCAGGGTGAGGCGTTCTACATCGTCAACCTGGTGGTGCTCGGCGGGCTCGCGATCGCCACCGTCGGGGTGATCCTCTCGTTGCGCCGACGACGACCATGGGACGCCGCCATGTTCGCGGCGTCCCCGGCCCTGCTGCTCACCGCGACCGTGAACTGGGACCTGCTCGCCGTCGGGCTGGCGATGTTCGGCGTGTACGCGTGGGCGAAACGGCACCCGGTGGCGGCCGGTATCCTGCTCGGACTCGGTACGGCGGCGAAGCTGTGGCCGGGCTTCCTGTTCATCCCGCTCCTGCTGCTCGGCCTGCGGGCGCGTCGGTTCCGGGAGGCGTTCACGGCCAGCCTGATCGGCCTGATCACCTGGATCGTCGTGAACGCGCCGGTGTACTACCTGTACCGCAAGTCGTGGGACCAGTTCTTCAGCCTCAACCAGACCCGGGCGATCGACTGGGGCACTTTGTGGTACCTGGGCGTGCACTTCCCGTTCGTGGGTACGCTGCCCGGCTTCAGTCACCTCCAGGCCGACGTCCCGGCGGTCAACTACCTGCAGTACGGGTTCTTCTTCGTGTGCTGCGTCGGCATCGCGCTTCTGATCTTCATGGCGCCCCGCCGACCCCGGTTCGGTCAGGTGGCGTTCCTCGTGGTCGCCGCGTTCCTGATCTTCTCGAAGGTGTGGTCGCAGCAGTACGTGCTGTGGCTGCTCCCGCTCGCGGTTCTCGCTCGGCCCCGGTGGGGAGCCTTCCTGGCCTGGCAGGCGGCCGAGGTCATCTACTTCTGTGCCTTCTACGGCGAACTGCTCGGTGCCTCCGGTAAGGGCATCTTCCCCGAGAGCGTCTTCGACCTGGCCGCCCTGGTCCGGTTGATCTCCGTGTGCGTGCTCGTCGGGTACGTCATCCGCGACGTGTTGCGCCCCGAGCGCGACGCGGTCCGGGACACCTACGCCGACGACCCGGAGGGCGGCGTGTTCGACGGCGCCCCGGACGCCCCGTGGATCAGCTGGTGGGGCGCGGGGCCGGACGACGAGGAGGACGCCGTACCGGCCGGGGGCCGGGCGGCCCTCGCCGGTCCGGCGCCGATCAGTTGAGCGTGTAGACGATCGTGTCGCCCATGTCCTGGCGGGTGATGCCGAGGCCGTCGATCGGGACGTCCGGCGAGGCGGCCTTGGAGTAGTCAGTCGAGCTGCCCGCCTGCTGCTTGAGCACCACGACGGCGCGTACCCCGAGGCGGCGCAGGTAGTCCACGCTGGCCTGGTCCGGGAAGGACTTCGCCACGTTGCGGACTTCCTGCTGGTCGTTCGGGTAGAAGCCGCTGCCGCCGTTGACGATCTTCTGGAACTTGGTCGTCGACCAGAACATCACGTTCTCGTCGGTCAACGCGTCGCTGGGCAGCACCAGGAGGGGCCCGTCGACCGTGCGCATGGCCGCCGGCTGGCTGGGCACGACCGGATGCCCGAGCGTGTGCCAGTTGGTTCCCTCGGCCAGGACCAGCAGCAAGGGCAACAGGGTGGCCAGCCGGAGCAGCAGGCCGGGCCGGGTGGCCACCGGTCCCCGCTGCGCGCCGACGTCGTACGACCGGCCGACCAGTGCGCCCACCGCGCCGGCAGCCAGGATGGCCAGCAACAGGGTGGTCCAGATGATGAGGCGACCGGGGGTACGGCTGGACGAGAAGAACGGCAGGTACTTGTAGAGGATCACGTAGGTGTACTTGCCGCCGCCGTAGAACTGGGTGCCCTCGGCGAGGATGACGCTGACCAGGGTGCCGGCGAGCAGCCACAGCCGGGTGCGCACGGACCAGATCGAGAAGAACAGGCCGGCCGCGGCGAGGCCGTACAGCATGAATCCGGGCAACAGCGTGGTCTCGGCCGGGGCGGTCATCGTGGCCCGCGCGGCGGCGTGCGCGGCCCCCCAGGGCAGCGACTGGGCGGGCGCGGTGATGAAGGCGCGCAGGGACGGCGAGAAGACCTTGACCTCCGCGAGGCTGCGGTTCGCCTCCGGATGCTGCTTGATCACCTGGAGGTACGGCAGCCCCATGAACAGCCCGACCGCACCGAACACGAGCACGCCGAGGCCATCGGCCAGGACCAGGCGGCGGCCGAGCGCCGGGCGACCCCGGATCAGCCAGCGGACGGCGGAGACGATCGCGATCACGATCACCACGTAGGCGAACGGGAGCCCGATCCCGAAGCCGAGGCTGATCTGCCAGGCAGCGACGCACCAGCCCGCGAACGCCCAGCCCGGCCGGGTGCGTTCCCGCCGGTACCCGTGGGTGAACGAGAACCCGTGCCCCCGGGCGATCATGGCCAGGGCCAGCGCGATCCCGCCGACCGACAGCACGTGCATGTGACCGGCCTGCGCCCATCGCCACGGCGCGTAGGCGAAGGCGGCGCCGGCGACGGCCGCCGCGGTGCGCCGGGCGCCGAGCTGCCGCACCAGGGCGTAGGCCCCGATGAACGCGAGCGCCTCCAGCAGGATGAACATGATGTTGTACCGGACCAGCGCGGCGGTGGGGCCGGTGCCGATCAGCCCGGCCGGGAAGTACCCGAACAGCGTGTCGGAGAACGCGTAGCTGTACGAGTCGGGGTAGAACGCGTTGCTGTTCCACAGTTGCAACGGGTTGGTGAGCAGCGCGTGCCCGGACCAGGCCAGCTGCCAGGCCTGCAGGGTGGGGTCCCAGATGTCGGCCGGGATGGTGGTGGACGGGTGCCACGCGCTCGGCCAGGTCATCACGACGGCGAGCGCGACCGCGGCCAGGCAGACCACGGTCCACTCGTGAACCAGGAACCGTCCGATGCCGCGCATCGCGCGCCGGAACCGGCCGGCGTGCCGTTCGGGCTCGGGGGCGAAGCGGGTCCACTTCTCGGCGGCGTCCGGCTCGCCCTCCCCGGCAGGGCCGGTGCCGGCCGCCGCCTCGGCGGTGTCGCCGGCGGTCGTGGTGCTGTCGGTGGTTGTGGCCTCGCCGGTTGTTGTGGTGTCGTCGGCCGTCGTGGCGTCGCCGGTCGTTGCGGCGGCGCTGGCGGTCGTGGCGTCGCCGGTCTTCGCGGCCGCGTGGTCCGCCGCGTCGGCTGTGCCGGTCGCCTCGGCCGTGCCGGTGGCGCCCGATGCCTCGGTCGGGGCGGGTGCCTCGGCGGCGCTGCCGGTGTCGACATCGCCGGGCTCGTCGTCACCGGGCCGGTCGGCCCCGCTCCCCCCTGCGGCCAGGCCGGCCGGCGTGGCCCCGCTCTTGGGTGTGGCCCCGCTCTTGGGTGTGGCCCCGCTCTTGGGCGTGGCCCCGCTCTCGGGGGCGTTGGCGCCGTCCCCGGCGGGCTCGGCCGTCTCGGCTGGCATGTGGGCGTCCTCCGCGGGCGTGCGGGCCTCCTCCGGCAGTACCTCGCCGGCCGGGCGCTGGGCAGCCGTCGGGCCCGGCGCGGTGGCCGGTCCGACCGCCGAGCCTTCCTGATCCACGCTCATCTGTTCAACCGCTCCCGCAGGTAGGCGATGTCGGCCGACTGGCCCGTCGCTCCGCCCGGCGTCTCGACGACGACCGGGGCGCCGGCTGCCCGGATGACCGCCACAACCAGATCCGGGTCGATATTGCCCGACCCGAGGTTGTCGTGTCTGTCCCGTCCCGAATCGAAGCCGTCCTTCGAGTCGTTCGCGTGGATCAGGTCGATCCGCCCCGTGATCGCCTTCACCCGGTCGGCGATGTCCACCAGGTCCTCACCGCCGGCATGGGCATGGCACGTGTCCAGGCAGAAGCCCGCACCGAACTCCCCGACCACATCCCACAGCCGGGCCAGCGCATCGAACCGGCGGGCGCACGCGTTCTCGCCTCCCGCCGTGTTCTCGATCAGGATCTGGGTGGCGAAGCCGCCGTTCTCGGCGGCGTACGCGAACGTCTTGCGCCAGTTGTCGATGCCGGTCGCGAGATCGCCCTTGTCCACGTGCCCACCGTGGACGATGAGGCCGCGGGCCCCGACCGCGCGGGCCGCCTCGGCGTGCTTGACCAGTAACTTGCGGCTGGGGATGCGGATCCGGTTGTTCGTCGTCGCCACGTTGATTACGTACGGCGCGTGGACGAAGATGTCGACATCGCTCGCCCGCAGGGCTTCGGCATCATCGCGGACCTGCGGGTCCTTCCACCCCTGAGGGTCGGCCAGGAAGAACTGGACAACCTCGGCGCGCCGGGTAGCGGCCTCGGCCAGCGGGTCGGCGGGATCGACGTGGGCTCCGATCTGCATGCCGCCGAGCCTACGTCGTGCGCCCGACGATATCGTGCAGCCCTGGCGCACGGCGGCGACCTGCCGCAGAATCACCACGAGCGTCACCGCCACGTTTTGTGGCTCGTTGATACGTCCGGAGAAGTGCCCAAAAAGTCAACCTGGGGAGTCTCTAGAAATGCGGGTGTCATCCCGACCAGGAATCCTTGCGGCCCTGGCCCTCGCGGCCGCCGTCGGCCCACTGCTCGCGCCGCTCGCGGCCGCGGCCGCGTCATCGCCCACTGTCACGTTCACCGGTGGTTGCGGCCTACTCGGAGTGGGTGCGTCCTCACAACCCAGTACCGGATCGGTAAAGATCTCGGCAAATTCATCGGTGAGCTTCGTCAATCACCTGAACAGCTCCGCGCAGCTGTTCGTCAACGGATCGTCCCAGGCCTCGCTGAACCCCGACTACCAGGTCAAGGTGTCCTTCAGCTCGTCGGCCTCGGTGTCCCTGGTGCCGTCGTGCCTGCTCGGCACCGGAGGTGCCGGGACGGTGTCCGTCAAGGTGTCCTCGCCGACGCCGGGCAGCCCGACCGGCCCGGCGCCGACGACGGGTACGCCCACCCACGCCTCGCCGACTGCCAAGCCGTCGGCGACGAGTTCGCCTTCGGCGGCCCGGCCCTCCCTCACGCCGAGCGGCGTGCCGTCCGGCTTGGTGCCCAGTTTGGGGCAGTCCGGCCTGGCGGGACCGTCCGGCGCCGCGATCGCCGCCGGCCCGACCGACCCCGCCAGCGGCTCGCCGATCCTGGCGGTCGGAGCCGCGACACCGGCGTCAAGCGGACATCAGGGACCAGACCGACTTCTGGTCGTAATCTCTGCAGTTTGCATAATCGGCGTCACTATCGCCCTAATACGCGCTATCGTTGCTCAACGTGCAATCCGGGTGGTAGCGGCGTAAGATCCAGCCATTAGCTCCGCGGGGCGTCAGTCATCCAGCTCGTCGGTGTGGTCGTTCCTCCCCAGGTCCCACCCAGGTAGGCGGATGGGGCGCCCCGCGGCTCCGCGTCCGGGCCAGGTATCCTTGCCGAGTTCATCGATGGTGAGGCGCCGGAAGGCAGGCGCGAGCCATCGCGAACGGACGCTAGACCTCCTGCCGTGGATGGACCACGGCCGCTAGCCCAGAGGAGGTGAGCACGTCTTGCGTCATTACGAAATCATGGTGATCCTCGATGCCAGCCTTGAGGAGCGCACCGTCGCACCGTCACTCGACACGTACCTCAACGTGATTCGTACTGCGGGTGGCTCGGTGGAGAAGCTCGACGTCTGGGGCCGCAGGCGCCTGTCGTTCGAGATCAACAAGAAGACCGAGGGTATCTACGCGGTCATCGACCTCCAGGCGTCCCCGGAGGCCGTGGCCGAACTGGACCGGCAACTGCGACTCAACGAGTCGGTCCTGCGTACCAAGGTCATCCGGCCGGACGTCCGCTAGGCGCCCGGCGCTCCCGCGATCTGTCGTACCGGTGTGACAGTCTGGCAAACGCCATCCGGCCGGTCCGGCCATGTGCCGGCCGACGACGACGCGGACCGAAACGAGGAGTAGGCGATGGCAGGAGAGACCACCATCACGGTCATCGGCAACCTGACCGATGACCCTGAACTGCGCTTCACCCCATCCGGGGCGGCGGTTGCCAAGTTCCGCATCGCGTCGACGCCGCGGACCCTGGACCGCGCGTCCGGCGAGTGGCGGGACGGCGAGCCGCTGTTCCTGTCGTGCACGGTCTGGCGGCAGGCGGCGGAAAACGTCGCCGAGTCGTTGCAGCGTGGTGCTCGCGTGATCGTCTCGGGTCGGCTGCGCCAGCGGTCGTACGAGACAAGGGAAGGCGAGAAGCGCACCGTCATCGAGCTGGAAGTCGACGAGATCGGCCCGTCGCTGCGGTACGCCACGGCGAAGGTGCAGAAGATGTCGCGCAGCTCGGGCGGCGGCGGTGGTGGGTTCGGCTCCGGCTCCTCCGGTGGTGGCCAGGGCGGCGGTGGCGGACTCGCCAACGACGACCCGTGGGCGACTGCCGCGCCTGCTCCTGCTGGCGGCGGTGGCGGGGGCAACTTCGACGACGAGCCACCTTTCTAAGCAATTACGGAGTAATAGTCATGCCGAAGGCTGCGGCGCTTCGCAAGCCGAAGAAGAAGGTGAACCCGCTCGACAAGGACGGGATCACCTACATCGATTACAAGGACACCGCGCTGCTGCGCAAGTTCATCTCCGATCGCGGCAAGATCCGTGCTCGGCGGGTGACGGGCGTGAGCGCCCAGCAGCAGCGCCAGATCGCTCGTGCGGTCAAGAACGCCCGTGAGATGGCGTTGCTGCCGTACACGGCCACGGCTCGCTGAGGGGAGGCCCGGACATGAAGATCATCCTGAAGCAGGAAGTCTCCGGTCTCGGTAGCCCCGGCGACGTGGCCGAGGTCAAGGACGGTTACGCCCGCAACTACCTGCTCCCGCAGGGCTTCGCCATCCTCTGGACCAAGGGCGGCGAGAAGCAGATCACGCAGATCAAGCGGGCCCGGTCCACTCGGGAGATCCGCGACCTCGGCCACGCCAACGAGGTCAGGTCGCAGCTCGAGTCGCTGAAGGTGAACCTGCCGGCGCGGGCCGGAGACGGTGGCCGGCTGTTCGGTTCCGTCACGCCGGCCGAGGTCGTCGCGGCGGTCAAGTCCGCCGGCGGCCCCGACCTGGACCGCCGCCGGGTGGAACTGCCCGGCCACATCAAGTCGGTCGGGTCCTACCAGGTGCAGGTCAAGCTGCACCCCGAGGTCACCGCGAGGTTCTCCCTCAACGTGCTCGCAGGCAAGTAACGATTCCGGACGGCCGGGACAGGTGCACGGCCTGTCCCGGCCGTCCGTCGTTTCCGGGCCTGCCGGTTCCGGGCCTGCCGTTTCCGAGTCCGTCGTTTCGGGGCCTGACACTGTCGGGCCTGCCGGTTTCGGGCCTGCCGTTTCCGAGTCCGTCGTCTGCGGGGCCCGACACTGTCGGGCCTAGGAGGCCAGGACCGTGAACAGGATGGTGGCCGCCCCGGCGCCGATCACAGCCGCCGCGAACGCGGCCGTCACCGGCCGCCACGCGCCGCTGCCCAGCCGGATGAGCAGCGCGAGCAGCAGGCTGATCACGAGCGCCACGCACACTCGGGGCAGTCCGCCCATCATCGCGTCGAGCACGGTGGTGCGCATCGGCGGGCAGACGTTGTGGACCGGGGCCGCGCACGCCGTGCCCGAGTCGTCGTCGAAGGCCATGACCCAGGTGGCGAAGAGTGTCAGTGGCACCGCGTACCAGGCGAGGGTCCAGATGACCGTGGCCAGATAGTGCTTTTCGCCCTCGACCGGCTCCCAGTCGGGCCGGTCGATCGAATGCCGGACCACCCGCCAGTCGCTGCGGCGCCGTTGCGTGGCGGCGGACAGGCTCGTGTTCGTGGACTCCGACGAACCGCGGCGT
>DASXOA010000514.1:0-11533 GCA_036494675.1 Rugosimonospora sp. | reverse complement strand
CTGCCACGTCTGCGCAATCGGCTGACCCTGCGGAACCGGCCACGCCGGCGCAATCGGCGGAGGCTGCGAGTGTGGCGGAAGCTGCGGAACCAGCGGCTGCGCCTGCGCGCCGGCCGGGTATGGCAACTGCGGATGAGCGGGCTGCTGCGGCTGCGCTGGCTGTGACTGCACCGGCTGCGGCGGCTGTGACTGCGTCGGGTGCGGCGGCTGTGACTGTTGATACGACGGTTGGGCCCATTGACCCTGCGGCGGCGGTGATGGGGGTGGCCCCCATTGCGATGGAGGCGGTCCCCAGGCAGGGGCCGCGACCGGCGGGGAGGTCACCGGACCGGCCGCGACCGGCGGGGACGCCATCGAACCGGCGGCGGACCCGATCTGGGCAGCGAAGGCCACCGGAGCCACCGCAACCGGTGCCAACGCGGCCGGGGCTGGCGCCGCCACCGAGGACACCGCCTCCACCGAAGGTGCCGCCACGAGCGGAGACGTTGCCGCAACCGGAGAAGCGGCGGGAGCCACGGACGCCGCCGCAACCGGGGACGCCGCCGCAACCGAGGACACCGCAACCGGAGAAACCGCAACCGCGGGCACCGGCGCCGTCGGGGCGGCCGGCGCGACCGCGGCCGAAGCCGTTCGCGGTACCGGAACCTCGTCCTCCTGCGCCCGCAGCACCCGATCCACCGCGGCGCCGAGCAGCGCTACCAGGAGCGCCATGCCCAGCGCGTTGTTGAGCGGGGACAGCACCTCCGAGAGCGGGGTCCAGAACGCCACGAGATTCTGTGGGCCGATCGCCCAACGTTCGACTTCCCACATCCAGTCGGAGGCCGACTGCACGACGAGGAAGGCCAGGCAGAACAGCAGCATCGGGCGCAGGCCCGTTTTGATCAGCAGCCGCAGCCCGTGCGCCAACGGCCCGAACCGCTCCCGGACACTCGAACCGATCTCGGCGCCGACCTTCCGCACCAGACCCGGCAGCCTCGACCATCGCTGGTTCGCCAGGTCCAGCATTTCGTGCGTGAGCGGTGCCGGCTTCGTAATCTTGTACCCGTACACCACGGCGCCGACCGCGAGCCATGACACCGGTACCACGATCACCTTGTCCACCGAGTCGAGCAGGTTGCCCGCGATGGACAGCACGTGGTGGCCCGGCTTGGCGAACGGGCCCAGCCGGTCCACGAAGGCGTTGACCGTGTCCGTCAGCCCGTGCACCACCCGCCGGTCCTCGACCCACGTCTGACCGGAGCCGCTCGCCTGGCTCAGCAGGCCGGCGACCAGCGAGATCCAGATGATTTCGACATACGCGCCGATGATCCCCAGCCACCGGTACCGCTTCGCGAGATGCCACTTCCCGAGGGCCCACCGGATGACGACCGCAATCACGATCATCGTCACCACCGAGACACTCGGCGAGAATGGCAACCGGCTCAGCACATCCGAGGGTCCACCGTTGACGACGTTCGCGTTGTTGAAGACCGCGTCGTACAGGACGGCGTAGGTGTAGCTGCTGATGTCGTCCTTGAGGTACCCGTAGGAGGCGTAGACCGCCAGGAACGGGACCAGCACGCTACCCAGGTAGTTCAGCAGCGTGCCGGCCCGCAGGTCACGCGCGAGCGCCGGATCGGCGGCGCCGGCCGGCCCGCGTTCGGCCTGCAACAGCCAGGGCAGCGAGCCGCGGATCGCCCGCATCATCAGCACCAGGGCGGTCAGCGTGGTCATCGGCACCAGGACCGCCACCATGAAGCCGAACCCGGCATTGACCTTGCTCGCCCGCACCGCGCCGGACAACAGCAGGCTACGGGCACCCAGCCCGGCGAAGGCCAGCATGAACAGCACCGGCCAGTGCCGGAACAGGATCACCGCCGCGTTCCGCACGACGGCGGTGCCTTCGCCCAATGCGGTACGGCGAAGCCACCATTGGCGTCGATGCGCCGCCCCTGGCGACCACAGAGCCCCGGTCACGTCGGACAGGCTACCGGCCTGCACCGACAGCCGCGCACCGCGCGAGCCGTTATCCGGCGGACACCTCATGTACCAGGGCGACCACCCTGGTCAGCACGTCCGGGTCGGTGTTGGGAAGCACTCCGTGACCGAGGTTGAACACGTGCCCGTGCGCGGATCGGCCCTCGGCCACGATCCGGCGTACCTCGGCCTCGACCACCGGCCACGGCGCGAACAGCACCGCCGGGTCGAGGTTGCCCTGGAGAGTCACGCTCGGCCCGAGCAGTTCGGCGGCGGCGTCCAACGGGGTACGCCAGTCCACGCCCACCACGTCCGCGCCGGCCTGCGCCATCGCCGGCAGCAGATGCAGGGTACCCACGCCGAAGTGGATCCGGGGCACCCCGGCCTCGGCGAGCCCGGACAGTACCGCCGACGAATGCGGCATCACGAAGCGCCGGTAGTCGGCCTCGGACAGCGCCCCCGCCCAGGAATCGAACAGCTGCACCGCGGACACCCCGGCCGACGCCTGTACCCGCAGGAAGGTCAGCGTGATCTCGGCGAGCCGGGCGCACAACGCGTGCCACACGTCGGGCGCGCCGTACATCAACGCCTTGGTCCGCTCGTAGGTGCGCGACGGGCCACCCTCGATCAGGTAGCTGGCCAGGGTGAACGGCGCGCCGGCGAACCCGATCAGCGGGGTGCCGTCCAGCGCCGGGACGAGGAGACCGATCGCCTCGGTGATGAAGTCCACGGCAGCCGGGTCGAGCGCGGGCAGCGCGGCGACCGCGGCCGCGTCCCGGATCGGCACCGCGATCACCGGTCCGACGCCGGGCTTGATGTCGAGGTCGACACCGGCCGCGGCGAGCGGCACCACGATGTCGCTGAACAGGATCGCCGCGTCCACGCCGTGCCGCCGGACGGGCTGCAGGGTGATTTCGGAGACCAGCTCCGGGGTCCGGAGGGCCTCCAGCATCGGGGTACCGGATCGGATGCTGCGGTACTCCGGGAGTGATCGACCCGCCTGACGCATGAACCACACGGGGACGTGCGGAACGGATTCGCCATGACAGGCGCGGACAAAAACGGACGGTTCAATGGTCGCGTCGCTCATCGCGGCCCATCATCCCACGGCTACCGCACAGTGATCGGCGCGCCGTGGTGGGCCGTACGCCGCCGGCGGCAATAGGCTGCCAGTATGGCGCCCTCGTCCGTACTTCCAGAGACGTTCGCGCACGCCGTCAGCACGTTACGGGCGGTCGCGGCGCGACCGGAGATCGTCCTTGAGGATCTGGCCGCCCCGACCCGGCTGGCACCGTACGCGCACGCCTTCGCCGGTACGGTCAGCCGGGCCGGTGAAGAGGTGGCGACGGGTCGGCTGGTGCTGCTCCACGATCCGGCCGGGCAGGACGCCTGGGACGGCACGCTGCGACTGGTCACCTACGTCACGGCCGAGCTGGAGCCCGAGCTGGCCAGCGATCCCCTGCTGCCCGCGGTGGGCTGGAGCTGGCTGACCGAGGCGCTGGCCGCGAACGGTGCCGAGTACACGGCCATCGGCGGTACCGTCACCCAGACCACGTCCACCCGGTTCGGGGATCTCGCGGGGCCGCCGAGCAGTGCCGACCTGGAGATCCGCGCGTCCTGGACGCCACTGGACGCCGACCTCGGCGGCCACTGCGCGGCATGGTTCACGCTGCTCGCCTCGACGGCCGGCCTGCCGCCACCCGGGGTCACCGCGCTGGCGTGGCCGGCCGCCCCCGGCGCCTGAGCGTCGGGAGGCAGCCGGCGTTTCGTCGCACGCCCCCGGCTGAGGGTCAGTTCAGGCGGAGCGTCAGTTCAGGTAGCCCTCGGCCTCGTTGCAGATCGGCTCGGACTGCGCCAGCAGCTTGTTCGCCGTGGTCTTGTCGCCCCGCTCCGCGGCGTCGACCGCCTGCCCGGACAGGTCCAGGCACTGCGAGATGACCTGCTTCTCGTGGGTCAGCTCGTCGACCTGGTTCTGCGTACCGGTGGCCTTCTGGGTCTCGTCGTCAAGCTGGTTCTGGAGGGACTTGAGCTGATCGCTCTCGATGCCCAACTGCTTCGTCTGCGAGGAGATCGTCGCGTTGCGGGTCTTCAGCGTGGCGGACTGCTTGTTGTACGCGCTGTCCTTCGTCACCAACAGCCCGGCCATCACGCCCGTGGCGATGATGAAGAGGACCGCCAACCCCGCGAGGATCGGTACCGTCCTGGATCGCTGGGCAGCCGGCTGACCGTAGCCGGGCTGACCGTAGCCGGGCTGGCCGAAGCCGGCCGGGTACCCGGGGCCGGAGATGGGCGGGGCGCTCAGCGGTACCGCCGAGACGGGCGGGTACCCCGGCACGCCGGGACCGGGTACCGGGGCGGTTCCCGGTGCGTACCCGGGCATCTCCCCGTAGGCCGGGCCGGCCTGGGCCGGTATCTGCTGGGTCGGTCCGGGAGGCGCGGACACCGATTGCCCCGCCGGCGCGGTCAGGCCGTCGGGCATGGTCAGCCCGGCCGGAGACGAGGCGGGCGCGGTCGAATCGGTTGGCTCGGACGGCCCGGTTGGTGAGGGGCCGGCCGTCCAGGCAGCCGGACTCGGGTAGGTCGGCTCGGGCGGGTTCGCCGCGGTGTGTGGCGTACCGTCGGCAGGCTGGGTGCCGTCCGGTTCGTTTCCGGGGTACGACATTCTTCCTCCATTGTGACCACCGCCGGACCTCCGGCGGCGGGTGGTACTTCCGCGATCAGCAGATGGTGAAGGAGTGGCAGGCCACGGCGATCGGGATGGCGAGGCCGATGCCCTCGGCGTTGTCGGCCTTGGCCGACGCGATTCCGACGACCTGCTTCTGAGCGTTGACAACCGGGCCGCCCGAGTTACCGGGATTGATCGGCGCGTCGAACTGGATGAAGGTCTTCCCGCCCTCGCCGGGGAAATCGTTGCGCAGCGCGCTGACCACACCGGTGGTCACCGACTGGGCCAGCCCGAGCGGCGCGCCGACCACGACGATCGGCGACCCCGGCTCGACCTGCGCGGCGGCGGTGGTCAACCTGTGGAAGCTCTCGGTGGACTGGAGCAGGGCCAGATCGTTCTTCGTGTCCACCTGGATGATCTTGACGGGGAACCGCTGTCCGTCCCGTTCCAGGGCGGCGTCCCTGGTGCCCTTCTCGTAAATCGACTGGACGACGTGGTAGTTGGTCAGCAGATCGGTACCGCCCCCGCTGGGCGCCTGGCCGACGGCGAACGCGGTACCGGTGAAGTCACCGGCATCGACCCGGAACACGCTCGGCAGCACCGCGGTGGCCACCGCCGTCGAGTCGAGCGAGCCCGCGGTCACCTGCTCCAGTGCCTTGATCCGGGCCTGTAGCGCGCTGTCGGCCTTGGACTCGGTGGCGGCGGCCGAGGCGATGTGACTGTTCGCCGCGTCGAGCCGGTTGTTGAGGTCGTACAGATAGAAGCCCTCGGCGCCGGCGACCAGAAACAGCACCACGACCAGGACGGCGAGCACCGAATGGCGGTGTGGCGCGGAGGCTGGCCGGAACGGGTCCGGGAACGGGCCGGGGCTCGCGGGCGCGGACACCGGCTGGTACGGGGGTCCTCCGGAATACGGGATCGCGGACGCCGGCCGGTCGGCTACGGCCTGACCGGGCACCGCCGGGTTGTAGGCGGTCTGGCCGTATGCGGGCTGACCGGAGGCGGGCTGGCTCGGCGTGGGCTGGCCGGACAGAGGCTGGCCGGACAGAGACTGGCCGGGCAGAGACTGGCCGGGCAGAGACTGGCCGGACAGAGACTGGCCGGGCATAGGCTGGCCGGGCACCGCCTGGGCCGGCGTGGGCTGAGCCTGCATGGGCTGACCGGGGGCCGGATATCCCACCGGCTGAACCCCACCAACCGGCTGAACCCCGCTCGGCGGCTGAACCCCGACGACCCGCTGGGCCCCGGCGGCCGGCTGGGTGGCCGGGCGGGACATCGGGGCGGGCTGCGGCGAAGCCGCGGGCGGCATGGGTGGCGGCGTCAGAGGTGGCGGCGTCAGAGGTGCCGGCGACATGGACGGCGGGGGCGACATGGACGGCGGATTCGGTCCCGGTCGCGCCGATTCCGGCCGTTGCGCCGCCGCCCACTCGGCAGACGGCGGCTTGGCCGCCGACGGATCCGGGTCCGCGGTGGAATCCGGAGCGGTCGGGTCAAACCCAGCGGTCATCGAGCGCACGCCCTCCCCATAGACGTACGGCCACGGTAGCTTCCCGATGCCACCACGCGACCGCACACAGCAAGGCAGCAAACTACCGCCTAGTCCGCGATCTTGTCGCCCGCTAATCGGTCTCAGCTTCGCGGCGATCCGGCGCGCCGGACCATGCTGTGAACAGAGCCCGCCGGGCGCACCGTAAGTTGGATAGGTGACCGACGAAACACCTGGGCGTTCCCGGGACATGAAGAGTCGGGACCGGCACAGCGGAAACCATCCCGTACCAAGCGAAAGCGCCCTGGACCGGCCACCGTCGACAGCGGTGGACGATGCCCTCTCCGCGGGCGCGCGCGACGGGGGCGAAGAGGCCGTCCCGCTCACCGAGCCACGCGACGGTACGCCCGATCCCGTCACGACCCAGGCAGAGTTGGCCGAGGTCGTGGCCCGCTTCGCGGCGGGCACCGGACCGGTGGCGGTGGACGCCGAGCGGGCCTCCGGCTACCGGTACACCCATCGGGCCTACCTGGTGCAGTTGCGCCGGGCCGGCGCCGGTACCGCGCTGATCGACCCGATCCCGTTCGGCGACCTGTCCGTGCTCGGCAAGGCCATCGAGGATGCGGAGTGGATCCTGCACGCCGCCAGTCAGGACCTGCCCTGCCTCTCCGAGATCGGGCTGCGCCCCGAGCGGCTGTTCGACACCGAATTGGCCGCACGGCTGGCCGGATACGAGCGGGTCGGTCTGGCCGCGCTGACCGAACAGCTACTCGGGTACAGCCTGGAGAAGCATCATTCGGCGGCCGACTGGTCCAACCGCCCGCTGCCGCAGTCCTGGCTGACCTATGCCGCCCTGGACGTCGAGTTGCTCGTCGATCTGCGCGACCTGCTCGCCGCCGAACTGGCGCGGCAGGGCAAGGCGGACTGGGCGGCCGAGGAGTTCGCCGCGCTGGTAGACCACGGCGCCGCCCCGCACCGGCCGCGTCCGGATCCGTGGCGGCGTACCTCCGGGATCCACCGGGTTCGCGGGCCGCGCGCACTGGCCCGGGTACGGGCGCTGTGGTACGCCCGGGACGGCGTCGCCGCACGGCGGGACAGCGCACCGGGTCGGGTACTGCCGGATGCCGCGATCATCGCGGCCGCCGAGGCGGATCCGAAGGACGAGCGTGCCCTGGTCGCCCTGCCCGGGTACGGCGGCCGGTCCATCCGGCGGCTCGCCCGGGTCTGGTTGGACGCCCTCGACCAGGTGCGCGATCTGCCCAGTGACGAGTTGCCCGTGACTCCACCCAGCGACGGCCCGCCGCCACCGCACCGGTGGGCCGAACGCGATCCGGCCGCCGCGGCCCGGCTGGCCCGGTGCCGGGAGGCGGTCAGCAAGCTGGCCGCGGGGCACACCCTGCCGCCGGAGAACCTGCTCGCACCGGACACCATCCGCCGCCTGGCCTGGGATCCGCCGGAGCCGGCCGACGAGCCGGCGGTACGGGCGGTGCTGGCCGGGCACGGGGCACGCCAGTGGCAGATCGACCTGACCGCGGCCCTGCTCACCGACGCCCTGCCGGTCCCGCCGAGCCCCCTGCCGCCAGCCGAGGCGGAGGCCGGCTGACACGTACCGAACGGAGCAGCCGAATCGAAGCGGACGAGGCGACGCACCAGCGAGGTGGGGCCGAACCGAAGCGGACGAAGCGGGGCCGATCGATGTGGAGGGCCCCGCCGAAGCGCGGAGAGTGACGCGGTCGACCCGCTGTGCGGAGTGACCCGGTGCACAGCGCACCGGCCGCCGACGGATATTACTGGCGAGTAGCATCGCGGGTGACGTCGTCTCTTCGAGGAGGCTCCCGTGCCCGGCTCCACCGAATCCCCACCCGACCGCGCCGGTCTCGTGCCCCGGCAGCACTCGCGACCGACCACCGTTCGGGACGTCGTCTTCGTCGACGGCGTACGCACGCCGTTCGGCAAGGCCGGCGGCATGTACGCCAACACCCGCGCCGACGATCTCGTCATCCGCTGCATCCGGGAACTGCTGCGCCGCAACCCCGGCCTGCCGCCCGAGCGCGTCGACGAGGTGGCCATCGCCGCCACCACCCAGATCGGCGACCAGGGCCTGACCATCGGCCGCACCGCCGCGCTGCTGTCCGGCCTGCCGAAGTCCGTGCCGGGCTTCGCGATCGACCGG
Source organism: Rugosimonospora sp. (assembly GCA_036494675.1). Taxonomy (GTDB): domain Bacteria; phylum Actinomycetota; class Actinomycetes; order Mycobacteriales; family Micromonosporaceae; genus Rugosimonospora. The sequence continues at coordinate 3,253 of DASXOA010000514.1, read as the reverse complement.
ATGTGCGCCGGCGCCATGACCGCGGTCACCACGGTCTCCTCCGGCATCGCGATCGGCGCCTACGACATCGCCATTGCCGGCGGCGTCGAGCACATGGGCCGGCACCCGATGGGCGAGGGCGTCGACCCCAACCCTCGGATCCTCGCAGAGAAACTGGTCGACCCGTCCGCGCTCGTGATGGGCTCGACGGCGGAGAACCTGCACGACCGCGAGCCGGGCATCACCAAGGAGCGTGTCGACCGGTTCGGCCTGGCCAGCCAGCAGAAGACCGCCAAGGCGTACGCGAACGGCAAGCTCCAGCCCGATCTGGTATCCGTGGCGATCCGCGACCCGGAGACCGGCTGGGCCCTGGCCACCGCGGACGAGGCCCCGCGCGACACGAGCCTGGAGAAGCTGGCCACCCTGAAGACGCCGTTCCGCCCGCACGGCCGGGTCACCGCGGGTAACGCGGCCGGGCTCAATGACGGCGCGACCGCCTGCCTGCTGGCCGCCGAGGACGTGGCGGTCGAGTTGGGCCTGCCGGTGTCCATGCGGCTGGTCAGCTACGGGTTCGTCGGCGTCGAGCCGGAGGTCATGGGGTACGGGCCGATCCCGTCCACCGAGAAGGCCCTGCGGATCGCCGGACTGTCCATTGAGGACATCGGATTGTTCGAGCTCAACGAGGCGTTCGCCGTACAGGTGCTGGCGTTCCTCGACCACTTCGGGATGGCCGACGACGACGAGCGCGTCAACCCGTGGGGCGGGGCCATCGCGATCGGGCACCCGCTGGCCTCCTCCGGGGTCCGGCTGATGACCCAGCTTGCCCGCGAGTTCGCCGAGCACCCCGAGGTGCGCTACGGCCTCACCGCCATGTGCATCGGCATCGGCATGGGCGGCACCGTGATCTGGGAGAACCCGCTGTGGGAGGGTCAGAAGTGAGCTCGCCGGAATTCGCGTCCGAGGTTGTGACAAAGGCGCTGCTGCGCCAGGTGAACGTGCCCGGCCTGACGAAGCCGGCTGCACTGATCACCCTGGACAACGGCCTGGACTACAAGAAGCCCAACTCGTTCGGTCCGGCCGGGCTCGCCAGCCTGGACGCCGCGATCACCGAGGCGCTCGCCTCCGATCCGGCGTTCATCGCGGTGACCGGCAAGCCGTACGTGTTCTCGGTCGGCGCCGACGTCACCGGCATGTCGCTGATCACCTCGAAGGAACAGGCGGTGCAGATCGGCCGGGAGGGTCACCGGATCCTCCGCCGGCTGAAGGACTCGGCCGTGCCGACATTCGCGTTCGTCAACGGCGCGGCGATGGGCGGCGGCCTGGAACTGGCGCTGCACTGCCACTACCGGACGGTGTCCAGCGGTGCGGCGGCGATTGCGCTGCCCGAGGTATCGCTGGGACTGATCCCCGGCTGGGGCGGCACGCAGTTGCTGCCGAACCTGATCGGGGTCATCGGCGCCGCGCAGATCATCGTGCAGAACCCGTTGCAGATGAACAAGATGCTGCGCCCGGCGCAGGCGCGCGAGCTGGGCGTCTTCGACGAGTTGTTCGAGCCGGCGGATTTCCTTGAGCGGTCGCTGGAGTGGGCCGTGTCTGTCGTGAATGGACAGACGACGGTGCAGCGGCCCGAGGTCGACCGCAGCGAGATGTGGGACGCGGTGCTCGGCTTCGCGCGGCAGCAGCTCGACGAGCGGCTGCACGGCGGGCCTCCGGCGCCGTACCGGGCGCTGGACCTGCTCGCGCTGGCGAAGACCGCGGACTTCACCGACGGTACGGCGGCGGAAGACCAGGCGCTCGCCGACCTGCTGATGACCGACGAGCAGCGGGCCTCGCTGTACGCCTTCGATCTCGTGCAGCGGCGCGCCAAGCGGCCGGCCGGCGCACCGTCGCCGGGGCTTGCCCGCGACGTCACCAAGGTGGGCATCGTGGGCGCCGGCCTGATGGCGGGACAGATCGCGCTGCTGTTCGCCCGCCGGTTGGAGGTGCCGGTCGTGCTGACCGACCTCGACCAGGCCCGGGTGGACAAGGGCGTGACCTACGTCCACCAGGAGATCGAGAAGCTCGTCGGCAAGGGCCGGCTCGACCCGGGCAAGGCGGCCAAGCTGCGCGGGCTGGTCACGGGCGACGTGGACAAGTCCGGCTTCGCCGACGCCGAGCTGGTCATCGAGGCCGTGTTCGAGGACCTCGACGTCAAGCGGCAGGTCTGGGCCGAGGTCGAGAAGATCGTGTCGCCGGAGTGCGTACTGGCGACCAACACCTCCTCGCTGTCGGTCACCGGGATGGCAGAGCACCTGGAGCACCCGGAGCGGGTCGTCGGGTTCCACTTCTTCAACCCGGTCTCGGTGATGCCGCTGCTGGAGATCGTCCGTGCCGCGAGGACCGACGACGCCACGCTGGCCACCGCGTTCGCGGTCGGCAAGCAACTGCGCAAGTCCTGCGTACTGGTGAAGGACGCCCCGTCCTTCGTGGTGAACCGGCTGCTCACCCGGTTCCTCGGGGAGATCCTCGGGGCGATCGACGCGGGCACCCCGCTGGAGGTGGCCAACGAGGCGCTGGACCCGCTCGGCCTGCCGATGCGGCCGCTCGCCCTGCTGACCATGGTCGGTCCGGCGGTCGCGCTGCACGTCGGCGAGACGCTGCACGAGGCGTTCCCGGACCGGTTCGGGGTCAGCGAGAACCTGGGCCGCATCGTGGCGGCGGGCAAGCCGCTGACCGACCGGGACGGCGCCGTCGACCCCGAGGTCGCCGCACTGATCAAGAGCGGCGACACGGTACTGACGACGGAGCAGGTGCGCGACCGGGCGTTGGGCGCACTGGCCCAGGAGGTCCGGCTGATGCTCGACGAGGGCGTGGTCGCCGAGGCGCAGGACATCGACCTGTGCATGATTCTCGGCGCCGGCTGGCCGTTCCACCTCGGCGGCGTCACGCCGTACCTGGATCGGGCCGGCTACGCGCAGCCGCGGTTCCTGGCGCCGAGGGTGGCGAGCCTTCCCGCCTGATCACGCACTGCCGCGCCGCGGGCGCCCCGACCGTTACGGTCGCGGCGCCTGCTGCCGTCTGAGCGCGACGCGCGCCGTGAGCGCAACGCACGCCGTCTGAACGCGCCGAAGACAGATCGGCCGGCGACACCAAGGGCCGGCGACGCCAGGGGGCGCTCGGTCGCCTTACGCCAGGGGTGGCTCGGTTGTCGGGTCTTCCAGCGCGACCTGCTGCTGGGCCGCGTCTGGCGCGGCGGCCCGCTCCGGCGAGGGAGGGGCCGTCGCGGCCCGCTCAG
>DASXOA010000513.1:0-7370 GCA_036494675.1 Rugosimonospora sp. | reverse complement strand
CGGTGGCCGGACGCCCAGTACGGCGCGATGGAGGTACGGCCGATCGTGCACACCAGCGGTACCGCGGCATAGCGACGGAGAACCCGCCGCACACGAGCGCGGCGGGTTCTCGGGCGTGGCCAGGCTACGCGGCCGGTCCCCACATCGCGGTGAAGGCGACCGCCTCGCCGGCCAGCCACCGCTCCACGTCGTCGGGACGGGTCTTCGGGTCGGGCCGGTGCTCCACGCCGCGGCGCAGGTCGACCAGCACCGGCTCGGCCTTCGGCAGGATCTGGTGCATGTGCCGGCTCATCAGCCACAGGGTGGCGACCACCAGTTCGGACGAGGGCGGCTGCTCGTCGAAGTGCAGCCGGACGACCTCGGCGCGCCCGTCGTCATAGCGCAGCCCGAGGTGCGGGTTGACCTTCACGGTCAGCCCGCCGATCACGCCGAGCGCGTCGTGGATCGCAGCGAGCTCGACCTTGGCCGGATCGCCGAGCGAGTCCAGATAGCGGGCGCCGCCGGCTTCCAGGGTCGCGTAGAGGGAGCGCCACCGGGGCGCGACCGTGTCCACGGCCGCGGCGATCGCGGTGCCCTCGCCACGGTTGCGGAACTGGATGTCGGCCTTGAGCGCCTTGATGAACTGACCGTGCGGGTTGAACCCGGAGCGGGCCTGCCGGGCCCGGCGCAGGCCGCCGACGAAGGTCGCCTTCGCCGGCCCGGTGCGCCCGATGTAACGGCTGAACGAGAGGAGTGTCGCGTACGGCGAGGGGGTGGCGGTGGCAGCGGGGAGCATGTGAGTCCTCCCAGGTAGGACACTGTTTTCGTACACATATTCTAATCGATGACGGCCGGCTTGCCCACCACCGCTTGGCATCGGGTTGACCATCGACTACTTTGCATGGAAGCGCTCCCATCGATGCCTGCCCGCTTCGTCCCGAGAGAGGTACCCACGTGTCCCACCCCATCCAGAGACATCGACGAACGGCGGCCGTCGCCGCGGTCGCCATAGGCTGCATGGTTCTGGCAGGTGCCTGGTTCGCCACCGGCCCCGCGTCGGCAGGATCGATCTCCGGCAGCCTGTACCGCGATCCCAACTCGCAGGTTGCCAGATGGGTCGCCGCCAACCCGAACGACTCCCGTACGCCGGTGATCCGCGACAAGGTCGCCAGCCAGCCCGCCGCGTACTGGCTCTCGTCGTTCAACCCGACGACCGTCCAGTCCGAGGTCTCCACGTTCGTCGGCGCGGCGAGCGCGGCGAACCAGATCCCCGTCCTGTCCGTCTACGAGATCACCAACCGCGACTGCGGCGGCGCCAGCGCCGGCGGTGCGCCGAGTCTCGCGCAGTACCAGACCTGGATCAGCAGTTTCACGGCCGGACTCGGCGGCCGGCAGGTCATCGTCGTCCTCGAAACCGACGCCATCGCCCTGCAGACGTGCCTGAGCGCCAGCGATGTCACGGCACGGGACCAGGCCCTGGCCACGGCGGTACAGACCATCAAGGCGGCGGACTCCGGCGCCAAGGTGTACCTCGATGGCGGGCACTCGGCCTGGAACAGCGCGTCGGATCAGGCGAACCGGCTCAAGGCGGCCGGCATCCAGTACGCCGACGGGTTCTTCACCAACGTGTCGAACTTCAACTCCACGGCGAACGAGGCCGCGTACGGACGCTCGATCATCTCCACCCTCAACGGACTCGGTGTGCCGGGCAAGCACCAGGTCATCGACACCAGCCGCAACGGCGGGGCCAGCGGCGACTGGTGCGCCGATGACAACACCGACCGGCGCATCGGCCAGTACCCGACCACGAACACCGGCGACGCGAACATCGACGCGTACCTGTGGGTCAAGCCTCCGGGCGAGGCCGACGGCTGCTCGTACCCGGCCGGTACCTTCGAGCCGAACCTCGCCTACAGCCTGGCGAGTACGGCGGCGTACCCGCCCACGCCGCCGCCCACCACGGCCCCGCCGACCACCGCCCCACCCACCACCACCCCGCCCACGACAACTCCACCGACGACCACGCCGCCCACGACAACTCCACCCACCACGACACCACCCACGACCGCACCGCCTGCGTCGGGCGCCTGTACGGCGACGTACCAGACGACGAACTCGTGGCCGGGCGGCTTCCAGGCACAGGTCACGGTGACCGCGGGCTCGGCGGCCATCAACGGATGGACGGTCCGCTGGACCCTCGCCAGTGGCCAGTCCATCGCTCAGCTCTGGAACGGGACGCTGTCGGTCAGCGGCTCCGCCGTGACGGTGAAGAACCTGTCCTACAACGGCACCCTGGCCTCCCGCGCCTCGACGCAGTTCGGCTTCACCGGCAGCGGCGGCAACTCGACCCCGGCGCTGACCTGCACCAGTCCCTGACCGTCCCTCGACGCGCGACACGCGGGCCCGCCACCAGGTGGCGGGCCCGCACTCGATCCGGGCGGCCGAGCCGCCGTGGCTGGTTCCCGACGCCCGGGCCGGGTCGCGGGCGGGACGCCTCATGCCGTCCGCGGCAGCATGTCCTCCACGGTGATGGGCAGCCTGCGGATGCGCAGCCCGGTCGCGTGGTACACGGCGTTGGCGATCGCGGCCGCGAGCCCGACGATACCGATCTCCCCGACGCCCTTGACCCCGAGCGGGTTGACCACGTCCTCCAGCACCTCGACCGTGTCGACCACGACGTCGGGCACGTCGGCGTTCACCGGCACGAGGTAGTCGGCCAGGCTGGCGTTGGCCCACCGGCCGCTGCGCGCGTCCATCCGGGTCGCCTCCAGCAGTGCCTGGCTCATCCCCCAGAGCATCCCGCCCATCAGCTGGCTGTGCGCCGTCCTCCGGTTGAGTACCCGGCCCGGCGCGAACACCCCGACCAGCCGCCGTACCCGGATCAGGCCCAGGTCGACATCCACGCCGACCTCGGCGAACTGTGCCCCGAAGGTGTGCATGCCGTGGCCGACATCCTGAGCGGGTGGGTGCCAGGTGCCGATCGCTTCCAGGTCGGGGATCAGGTTGCGGAAGAGCATCGCGGCGTACGGCTCGCCGGCGTCCGGACGATCGGGCGGCGACATCCGCCCGCCCTCGACGCGGACCCCACCGGGATCGCTGCCGTGCAGCGGCGACTTGGCGTCCGCGACGGCCATCTCCACCAGTTGCTCCCGCAGGGCCGTGGCCGCCAGATGCACCGCGGCGCTGGTCGCGCCCGCGCCGGCGGAACCGACGGCGGCGGTGATGTTGGGCAGGTCGGTGCTGCCGCCGGTGAACCGCACCTGGTCCACCGCCACGCCCAGCGCGTCGGCGGCGACCTGCGTCATCGCGGTGGCCACGCCGGTGCCGAACTCCGACACGCCGGCCTCGATGAGGACGCTGCCGTCGGTGTAGATCCGGGCCCGGGCGCGCTGCGGGTTGATCGGTTGGGCGTGCGGGTACGCGGCGGCCGCCATCCCGGAGCCGACCAGCCAGTTCCCGTCCCGCCCGGACCGGGGGCGCGGGTCGCGGCCGGCCCAGCCGAACAGCTCCATCCCCCGCTGGTAGCACTCCCGCAACCCGCTGCTCGACCACGGGCTGCCGCTGGTCGGGTCGGTGCCCGTGTAGTTGCGCAGCCGCAACTCCACCGGATCGACGCCGATCCGCTCGGCGAGCTCGTCCATCGCGCACTCCAGCGTGTGCATGCCGGTGGCCTCGCCCGGGCCGCGCATGAACGTCGGGGTGTTGGTGTTGCCGCGGACCAGCCGGTACACGCCCTCGTAGTTGGCGCAGCCGTACAGCACCGCGGCGGACTGCAGCGACGGCTCGGCCCAGTCGTCGAAGTGCGAGGTCAGCGACAGCTTGTGGTGGCGCAGCGCGGTCAGCCGGCCGTCGGCGTGGGTACCGAGGGTGAGCGTCTGCTCCTGTTCCTCGCGGTGGCCGCACGAGCTGAACATCTGCTCCCGGGTCAGCGCCAGCCGCACCGGGCGGCGTACGTGCCGGGCGGCCAGCGCGGCGAGGGTGGCGTGTGGCCAGATCATCGCCTTGGATCCGAAGCTGCCGCCGACGAAGTTGCTCACCACGCGGATCTGGGTCGGTGGCACCCCGAGCAACTGCGCGACGGTCATCTGGGTGGCCGTGGGGCCCTGGGTGGAGTCGTAGATGGTCAGGCGGCCGCTGTCGTCCCACTCGGCGGTGCTGGTCGACGGCTCGATCGGGTTGTGGTGGTTGGCGGCGAACCGGTACGTGACCTCCACCCGTACCTCGGCCTCACGCAGGCCGGCCTCGATGTCGCCGCGCGCCTCCCGGCCGGGCAGTTGGCCGCCGAAGATCCGCGGTGGCTCGTACGCCTGGTCCCGCCCCTGGTCGAGAACCGCCGTCGGCGGCGTCGGGTCGTAGTCGATCCGGACCAGGGTGGCCGCGTGCTCGGCACGCTCGAGGGTGTCGGCCACGACGATCGCGACGTGCTGGCCGGCGTAGTGCACCCCGTCGTCCTGCATCGGGAAGAAGCTCTGCCCCGGCGCGGCCAGGCCGGCCAGCGACGGCAGCAGCTTCGGCGGCGCCGCGACCTTCGGCAGGTTCAGGTGGGTGAGCACCGCGACCACGCCCGGCGCCTGCTCCGCCTCGGCCGTGTCGATCGCGGCGATCCGGCCGTTGGACACCGGGGCGCCGATCAGGACCGCGTGCGCGAGGTTGGGCAGCGGGATCTCGCCGGAGTACCGGGCGGCGCCGCTGACCTTGGCACGGCCGTCCACCCGGGCCAGGGTGCCGCCGATCGCGGGGCTCATGGCCCGGCCGGTCGCGCGCCGTCGCCGATGCCGGCAGCCGTTTCGAGCGCCCGGACGATGGTGCGCCGGGCAAGCTCGATCTTGAACTCGTTCAGTCCGCGCGACACGGCCGGGGCCAACTCCTCGCGGGCGGCGGCGGCGAAGCTTTCGGTGGTGGCGGGGCGGCCGGTGAGGATCCGTTCGGCTCGCCGGGCACGCCACGGCCGGGTGGCGACGCCGCCCAGGGCCAGCCGTACCTCGCCCACCACGCCGGCGCCCACCGCGGCTCCGTCCACGCGCAGCGCGACCGCCGCCGAGGCCAGGGCGAACTCGTAGGACTCCCGGTCGCGGACCTTCAGGTACAGGCTGGTGGACCGGGCCGGCGCGGGCGGCACCTCGACGGCGACGATCAGCTCGCCGTGATCCAGGGGATGCTCGATGTCCGGGGTGTCCTCCGGTGGCAGGAAGAACTCGTCGATCGGGATGCCGCGCCGGCCGTGGGGACCCTCGGTGACGACCTCGGCGTCGAGCGCGACGAGGGCGACCGCGAGGTCCGAGGGATGGGTGGCGATGCAGTGTTCGCTGGTACCGAGCACGGCGTGCCCGCGGTTGACGCCGTCCAGGGCGGCACAGCCGGTACCCGGAGTGCGTTTGTTGCACGCGGCCGACACGTCGCGGAAGTACCCGCACCGGGTCCGCTGCAGGAGATTGCCGCCGATCGTGGCCATGTTGCGCAGTTGCGGCGAGGCGCCCTGCAGCAACGCCTGCGAGACCAGCGGGGACCGGCGCGTCACGGCGGGGTGCTCGGCGACCTCGCTCATCCGGGCGAGCGCGCCGATGAGCAGGCCGCCCCCGGGAAGCTCCTCGACCCGGTGGAGCGGGAGGTCGTTGATGTCCACCAGTCGCCGGGGCTGCTCGACGTAGATGCGCAGCAGGTCGATCTGGGTGGTCCCGCCGGCGAGGAACGCACTGGCCGGGTCGGCGGTGACTGCCCCGACCGCGGTGGCGACGTCGGCCACCCGGGAGTAGCTAATGGGCCGCATCGGCCCCTCCTCCCGTCCCGCCGTCGCGGACCTCCCGGATGGCCGCGCGGATATGCGGGTACGCCGCGCAGCGGCACAGGTTGCCGCTCATCCATTCACGGATCTCGGAATCATCGGTGGCGTGCCCCTCGTCCAGCAGCGCCACGGCCGACATGATCTGACCGGGGGTGCAGTACCCGCACTGGAAGGCGTCCCGGGCGACGAACGCGGCCTGCATCGGGTGCAGCGTCTCGCCGTCGGACAACCCCTCGATCGTGCGCACCTCCCGGCGCTCGCAGGTGATCGCCAGCGTCAGGCACGACAGCACCCGCCGTCCGTCCACCCAGACCGTGCACGCTCCGCAGGCGCCCTGGTTGCAGCCCTTCTTCGTACCGGCCAGGTCGAGCCGGTCGCGCAGTGCGTCCAGGAGGCTGACCCGGGGCTCGATCGCCAGCCGCTGGGCGACGCCGTTGACCGACAGCCAGACCTCGATCTGGCCCGGGCCCCGGACCACCGCGGTGTCCGGAACCTGCACCGTGGTGGTCGTCTGCGCGTGCGACTTCACCGGCTCCTCCTCGTCGAAGCTGGGATCAGCCTACCGATGAGGTGCCGTATATCAGCCTATATGCCGCTTATCCGGTCGTGCTTCCGGCCCCTTTGAGGCCCGCGTCACGAACGGGAATTGAGTCTGGGTGACTCAAGTTATGCCGGATGACGCGCCGGTTGGGCCGGCGCGGTGAGGCTGAGGAGACCAGCATGAGTACCTTGTCACTGTGGGCGCGGCGCGATCCGTTCGCTGAGTTCGACGCCCTGGTGCGTAACGCCTTCGGCCCGGTCGCGACCTGGCCGGCCCGGCGCCCGACCGGCTTCACCCCGGCCGCCGAGGTCAGCCGTGACGGAGAGGACGCGGTGGTCCGCGTCGAACTGCCCGGCCTGGACGTGACGAACGACGTGACGGTCGAGGTCGACCGGGGCCGCCTGGTCGTCCGCGGCGAGCGTCGCGATGAGCGGACCCAGGAGCAGGACGGACGCAGCCTCCGCGAGGTCCGGTACGGCTCGTTCCAGCGGTCGTTCGACCTGCCGGCGCACGTGAGCGCCGACGCCGTCAGCGCGTCGTACGACGCGGGTGTGCTGAGCGTCCGGGTGGCCGGCGCCTACGCGGGTACCGGGGCGCGGCGCATCGCGATCGCGGGCACCGGCACCGGCACTCCGGCCGTCGAGCCGGGGACCCCGGCCGTCGAGAACGAGGCCGAGAACACCGCCAGCTAAGGCTCCAAGGCCCTACGCCCTCCGGCCGGCACCACCCGCGCTGGTGGTGCCGGCCGGCGCGTCGACCGTCGCCGCCTTCTCCGGTCTGCACGGCAACGGCATTGGTTCGGCCTCCGAGCGGTCGTCTCTGCCCCTGGTGAGGAGCACTCGTTCCATCCTCACCGGGGCCAGGGCCGTACCGTAGGCTCTCCTCATGATCATCCGTGAGGCGGTCCACGCCGACCTGCCGGCCATAGTCGCGCTGCTCGCCGACGACGTACTGGGCAGCGGTCGCGAGCTTCCGACCATCGACGACGCGTACGAGCGGGCGTTCGCCGACATCGACGCCGACCCGCGCAACCTCCTGATCGTCGCGCAGGACGGCGACGAGGTGGTG
>DASXOA010000512.1:0-31205 GCA_036494675.1 Rugosimonospora sp. | reverse complement strand
CGGGCCGGCCTCGCGCTGCGCCGCGAGCCACGACTCGACGTCGTCGGCGGCGCGCGGCAGGCCGGCCGAGAGCACCTGCGCGCCGGTCGAGGTGACCAGCACGTCGTCCTCGATTCGGATGCCGATGCCGCGCAGTTCGGCCGGGACCAGCTCATCCTCCGGCTGGAAGTACAGGCCCGGCTCGACGGTCAGCACGTACCCCTCGTCGAGCGTGCCCTCGCGGTAACGCTCCCGGCGCGCGTTCGCGCAGTCGTGCACGTCGAGGCCGAGCATGTGGCCGAAGCCGTGCAGCGTCCAGCGCCGGTACACGGTCGAGTCCTTCTCCATCGCCTCGTCGACGCTGACCGGCAGCAGGCCGAGATCGGCCAGCCCGGCGGCCAGTACCCGCATGCAGGTCTGGTGGATGTCGTCGAACTTCACGCCCGGCTTGATCGCCTCGATGCCGGCCTGCTGGGAGGCGTAGACCAGGTCGTAGATCTGGCGCTGGACGGGGGTGAAGGTGCCCGACACCGGCACGGTACGGGTGACGTCGGCGGTGTAGAGCGCCTTGTTCTCCACGCCCATGTCCATCAGCAGCAGGTCGCCGGGCCGGGTGTGCCCGTCGTTGCGGATCCAGTGCAGCGTCGCGCCGTGCGCCCCGTTGCCCACGATCGAGCTGTATCCGACCTGGTTGCCGTCGTGGCGGGCACGCAGCCCGAACACCCCGTCGAGCAGTCGTTCGGCGACCGGTCGGTCGCCGGGCAGCACCCGGGCGACGTCCTCGAATCCCCGGACGGTGGCGTCGATGGCGTCCTGGAGCTGGGTGATCTCCCAGTCGTCCTTGACCAGCTTCAGCTCGGACAGCGCGGTGGCCAGTTCGGCGTCGCGTTGCGGGTTGCCGCGCACCGCCGCGTCGACGGCCGGGTCGAAGCCGCGCAGTACCCGGGTGCGTCCCGGGGCGCAGTCGTCGAGCACCGATTCGAGGTTGTCCAGGCTGGCGGTCTCGATGCCCAGCTCGCTGGCCTTCTCGGCGAGCGTGTGCCGCCGGCCGATCCACAGTTCGCCGTAGACCCGGTCGCGGAAGAACTCGTCGGTGTCGCGGGGGGAGCGAGGTCGCACGTACAGCGTGCCGTCGCCGCCCGGGCGCAGCACCAGTACCGCGTCCGGGTCGTGCTCCCCGGTGAGGTACACGAAATCGCTGCCGGGGCGGAACGGGTAGAATGTGTCGTTCGCCCGAACCTTTTCCCGGCCGGTCGGTATGATCAACGTCTCGTCGGGAAAGGCCTGCGACACGGCGGCCCGCCGCTCGGCGTAGTGCGCGGCCCCCGGGCCCGGTGTGACGTCGAGAGTGCTGTCGCGCCAGCTGGTCCGCATGAAAGCCAGGAACTTTTCCGGAAAATCGGGGTCATGCGACTGGGTGCGGGGGACTTCATCGCTCATGTCGAAAACCTATCGTGCCAGTCGGGCCAGGGCCACGAGGCGACCATGAAAGGATGACCGCCATGTGCGGACTCCTGACGTTCATCAGCTCGCGCAGCGACGCGCCCTTCCACCGGGAAGCGGTGGCGCGTGCGCTGGAAAGCCTGCACCACCGCGGCCCGGACGAGACCGGTGTCCAGGTGGTCGGCTCCGAGGTGATCTTCGCGCACAAGCGGTTGTCGATCATCGATGTGGCCGGCAGTCACGAGCCGCTGCCGTACGCGGGCGGGCGGTATCTGCTCACCTTCAACGGTGAGATCTACAACTACCTTGAGCTGCGCGATGAGCTGATCCGGGACTACGGCGCCCGGTTCGACACCCAGGGCGACGGCGAGGTGATCGTCGCCGGGTTCCACCACTGGGGCGAGGCGGTGGTCGACCGGCTGCGCGGGATGTTCGCATTCGTCATCGTCGATACCCACCAGCGGCTGGTCTTCGGCGCCCGGGACCCGTTCGGCATCAAGCCGCTCTTCCACCTGGTCACCAGTGACGGGCTGTACCTGGCCAGCGAGAAGAAGGCGCTGTTGCCGTTCCTGACCGAGGCGTTCTACGGCAGCGCCGACGGCCGGGGCGAGGTGGACACCGCGAACCTGTCGCACTACCTCACGCTGCAGTACGTGCCGGAGCCCGGCACCCTGCACCGGGGGATCGGCCGGGTCGGCTCCGGCGAGTGCTTCACGTACCGGGCCGGCGGCACCTTCGCCACCCGCCGGTACTACCAGCCCCAGTTCCGGCCGACCCCGACCAACGACCCCGAATCGCTGTACCGGCGCATCCGCGAGACGCTGCGCGAGAGCGTCCGGATGCACATGCGCTCGGACGTGCCGGTCGGCGCCTTCCTGTCCAGCGGCATCGACTCCACCGCCGTGGTCGCGTTGGCCCGCGAGTTCAACCCGAACATCCTGACCTTCACCGTCGGGTACGACGTGGACGGATACTCCGAGATCGAAGTGGCCCAGGACTCCGCCCGCCACCTCGGAGTGACCACCATCCCGACCAAGATCGGGCCGCAGGACATGATGGAGGCGCTGCCGAAGATCGTCTGGCACCTGGACGACCCGGTCGCCGACCCCGCCCTGGTACCGCTGTACTTCGTGGCCAAGAAGGCGTCTGAATACGTGACCGTGGTGCTCTCGGGTGAGGGTGCGGACGAGTTCTTCGGCGGGTACACGATCTACCGCGAGCCGTTGTCGCTGTCCACCATCAACGGGCTGCCCGATCCGGTGCAGAAGGGGCTGCGCAAGGTCGCCCAGGTGATCCCGCAGGGGGTCAAGGGCAAGAGCTTCCTGGAGCGTGGCACCACCCCGCTGGAGGAGCGCTACTACGGCAACGCCCGGATGTTCACCGAGGCGGAGAAGCGCCGGCTGATGCGCCGCTACGACGAGCGGGTGCGTTACACCGACATCACCGGGCCGGTCTACGCCGAGGCCGAGGCCGCCGGCCTGGACGACGTGACCAAGATGCAGTACATCGACCTGTACACCTGGCTGCGCGGGGACATCCTGGTCAAGGCGGACCGGATGTCGATGGCCCACTCGCTGGAGGTGCGCGTCCCGTTCCTGGACCGGCCGGTCTTCGACGTGGCGGCCACCATCCCGGTCGACCTGAAGCTGCCGCCGCACTCGACGGACACGAAGTTCGCGATGCGCCAGGCGCTGCGCGACGTGGTCCCGCCGGCCATCGTCAACCGCAAGAAGCTCGGCTTCCCGACCCCGACCCGGGTCTGGCTGGCCGGCGAGATGTACGACTGGGCGCACGACATCATGGGCCGCTCGGGCGCCGGCGACCTGCTCGACCTGAGCTACGCCCGCAACCTGCTGGACGCGCACAAGCGCGGCGAGGCGGACTACTCCCGCAAGGTGTGGACGGTGCTGGTGTTCTGCGTGTGGCACGCGATCTTCGTGGAGCGCTCGCTGGATCCGGGCATCACCCGGGCCCAGTCCGCGCTGCTGACCAAGCCGGTGGTCGGCTCGATGGTGCGCTGAGCCGGCGATCGGGGCGACCCCGGCCCCGCCGCCGATTACCCGCCTGACCGGCGGGTACGGCCGCAGGGATGAGCGGGGTCATCCGGGGCTGGCGGAGGCGCGTGCGGTGGTCCGCGCGGCTTCGCCTGACACTGCTGATCGTCCTGTCCGCGGTACCCGCCGGGATCGAAGCGGTCCTGGTGCGCCAGACCGGGTTCACCACCACGATCAGCCTTGCCCCGCACATCAGCGCGGTCTGGCCGTACGGCACCTTCCACGACCTGCTCTGGGTGCTGGTGTACCACCGGTCCTGGGCCGGGTTCGTCGTGGAGTCGCTGGCCGCGATCGTGTGGCGCGGGTTGCTGTGTGCCGGGCTGACCGCGCTGGCCTGGCCGGCCGGGCACGAGCGCCCGCCGCTGGGCCGGCTGGTCCTGCGCAACCTGGGGTTCGCGGCGATCCTGGGCGCCCTGCTGTCCCCGTGGGCGGCACTGGGCGTCGTCGCCTCGGAGGTGTCGGTCTCCTGGTACTTCGCCGGCGAACTGGTCCCGCTGGTGGTCATGGCGCCGGTACTGCAACGGGGCGGGATCGTGCCGGGCTGGTGGCGGGGCCTGCCGCGGGTGGGCACGGTGGTGCTGTCGCTGGTCAACCTCGTGACCCTCTCGGCCGGCAGCGCGCTGCTGTGGTGGGCACCGCCGGCCTGGATCGTGCCGATCGCCACCGCCGTCGGCGGGGTCAACGGGATCCTGTGGCGCTACGCGGTGCGTACCGCGGTGCTGCACCGGCCGGTGCGGTGGCAACGGGTACCGGTCACCCCGATCGTCCTGGCCTCGGTGGCCGCCATCATCTTCGTGCTCGGTGACCTGACCGTGGTCGGGTCGCACGGTCAGGAGCACCAGGAGCCGCCGCCGATCGCCGAACTGGAGGCGGCCTCGGCCGGCCACCCGGTGATCTTCCTGGCCGGTTACGACTCCCAGTACAGCGGCGAGCCCAGCGGGCACACCCTGCCGGTCGTGCGCTTCTCGTACCGCGGCTTCGACCCGAACGGGCACCCCCGCCCGTACCCGGCGCTGGCCACCCACCAGTCGCTGTCGGTCAGCGCCACGATGCTCGCCGAGCAGATCGACGACGTGCACCGCAGGACCGGCCGGCCGGTGGCGCTGCTGGCCGAGAGCGAAGGCGCCTTCATCGCGCACTTCTACCTGCAGACCATGCCGCACCCGGCGGTCGACCGGGTGGCGTTCCTGAGCCCCCCGATCCGGGCGGGACGCATCTACTACCCGGCGCGCGAGGAGAATCTCGGCTGGGGCGTGGCCACCGGATGGGAGCTGCGGGGGATCTTCGCCGTACTCGGCGCCGCCAACGGGCTGCCCAACAGCGCCGACGAGCCGTTCATCCGCTCGCTGATGGCCAACGCCCCACTGTTCCGCGGCAACCGGATCCTCTGTCCCGAGCGGGGCGTGCAGACGTTCGCCTTCCTGCCGACCGGCGACGCGATCACGGTCTCACCCTCGATCCACCCACAGGTTCCGGTGGTCGAGGTGTCGAGTGTGCACGGCATCCTGATCGACGATCCGGGAGCCCGGCAGCGGCTGGTCACCTTCCTCGACGAGGGGCGCGCGCAGCAGCACCGGGTGTGGGACTACGCGGCCCTGCAGTGGTTGGGTGCGGCGTGGCAGGCGCCGTCGCTGCGGGTGCCGTGGAATCCCGCCTGGCGCACGGTCGCCGGCCGCTCGAACAGCAACTTCAATCCCGACATGTGCCCGCCGCAGTGACGGGTCAGGCGCGATGGCTCAGGCGCGATGGCTCAGGCGCGACGGCTCAGGCGCGACGGCTCAGGCGCGGCCGGACAGTTCGGCGAAGCCCCGCTCCACCGCGACCAGCGACACCTGCGGGCCGAACGGTGAGCGGGCCGCCACGGACTGCGCCGCCGCCCGGTCGCGGTGCCCGTAGCGGATCAGCCAGTCCAGCTCGCTGAGCTGCCGGTGCTGGTCGGCGACGAAGGCCCGATCGACCGGTACGCCGTGGCCCGGGACCACCAGCCCGTCGGGGGAGACCAGACCCAGCAGCGCGGTGACCGTCTCCGGCCACTCCAGCGGGTACGAGTCCTCGAAGTCGGGCGGGCCACCCTCCTCGATCAGGTCCCCGGCCACCACCACCGCCGCGTCCGGTACCAGCACGACCAGGTCGCCCTCGGTGTGGCCACGGCCGAGGTGGCGCAACTCCACCCGCCGGCCACCCACGTCCAGGGTGGCGGTGCGGTGCACGACCCGGTCGGGGACGGCGATGGCGGCGCCGCCCAACTCCTCGGCCAGTTCCGGGTGGGTCGGCAGCCACTGCTCGTACCAGGTCCGCTGCCACCGGGCACCGTGATCGCGAAGCTGGGCGATCGCGTCCCGGTGCCCCCAGATCGGGCCGCCGCCGGCCTCCAGGAACGCCGCGTTGCCGAAGCAGTGGTCGAAGTGGTGGTGGGTGTTGACCGCGGCCAGCGGGGCCTGGGTCACCCGCCGGACCGCCTCTGCCAGCTCACGGCCCTGCCCCGGCCCGGACAGCGTGTCGACCAGCAGGGCGCCGCCGTCGCCGACGATGAGCGTGGAGTTGACGTTCAGGGCCGGGTGGCGCTGCACGTACACGCCCGCGGCCACCTCGGTGAAGTCGGCCATCACGCGTACGCCTTGGCCACGAACGCCTCGCGGTCGACGACCACCCGTTCGACCTGGACCCGGGCGGCGACCTGTTCGCCCTGACGCAGGGTCACCACGAAGGTCAGCCGCCGGCCGTCGATCTCGGCCAGCACAGCCTCGGCCACCACCAGGCCACCGACGGCGGTGGCCAGCAGATGGTCGAGTTCGACGCGGACCCCGACCGTGGTGGCCCCCTCCGGCAGCCGGCCGGCGGTCAGCGCGACCGTGGCCGCCTCGGCCAGGGCCAGCGCCCGGGGGGTGCCCAGCACGGGCACGTCACCGGAGCCCAGCGACTGCGCGGTGTCAGCGTCGGTGACGGTCAGCTGCACCCGCGTCGCGAGTCCGGGCCGCAAGTCCATGACCGAAAGCCTACGGGGTCGTTGTCGGGCCGCCACCGCGCCCGACGGTGGTCGCCGGCCCAGCCCGGCGGCCGGGGCCGCCGCCGGGTGCTCAGTGGGAAGCCAGCCCATAGCGGCTACCGGCGGAGCCGATGTCCCGGTTGCCGCCGTCGGCCTCGACCAGCCCGCGCCAGACCGGCAGGATCGCCTCGACCGCGGGCAACTCCACGCCCCGTTCGCGGGCCGCCTCGACGACCATCGCGATGTCCTTCGTGGCGTGCTTGAGGGGGAAGCCGGGATCGAAGTTGCCGTCCAGCATGTTGTGGCCCTTGAGCAGCGCGTACGGCGAGGCGACCGGTGCGCCCTGCAACGCGTCCAGGATCGTGGCCGGGTCGATGTCGAGGCAGGTGGCCAGCGCCATGGTTTCGGCGATGCCCTCCACGACCGCGGCCAGCCAGGTGTTGAGGGCCAGCTTGACGGCGCTGCCCCGCCCGGCCGGGCCGAGCCAGAGGGTCCGCTGGCCGAGGGTGTCGAACACCGGCTGGACGCGCTCCCGCACCTGGTCGGGCCCGGAGGCCAGGATCAGCAACTGTCCCTGGCGCGCCGGCGCGTCACTGCCCAGCACGGGTGCGTCGACGAATTCGAGCTTCTGGGACTTCGCCAGCTCGATGAGGTCGGTGGTGGCCCGCACGCCGACGGTGCCCATCTGGATCCAGATGGTGCCGGCCGCCGGCCGCGCCGCCTTGATCACATCCGCGGTGGCGGCGCCGTCGGTGAGCATGGTCAGCACGATGTCCGACCCCTCCGCCGCGGTGGCGGAGTCGGTCAGCACCTCGATCCCCTGCGCGGCCAGCCCCTCGGCGTGCCCGGCCGTACGGTTCCAGGCCCGGATCTCGAAGCCGTGCTCGGCGAGGTTGGCCGCGATCGACCCACCCATGTGCCCGGTGCCGAGGATGGTGACCCGCCCTGTTGTCGCGGTGCTCTGCATGGCCGGTGATCCTCTCGTCGGCGGTCGCCGTCTCGTACCCGGACCCGGCAACGGAAAACCCTGCCGGGAGCCGGCCGGCGGAGCCTACCGCTCGTCCGGAGGGTCGGCTCCGGGTGACGCCTGCACCGGCGTCACCTCCCGCAGGAAGCCGCGGGCGGACAGGAACGCGTCGAGGGATTCCCGGTGCTGCGCGCAGGCGAGCCAGGTCTTGCGCCGTTCCGGCGGGTGCAGTTTCGGGTTGTTCCAGTGCAGGGCCCAATCGGCGGACGCACGGCAGCCCTTGGCGGAACAGAGGAGAATGTCGCTCACCCCGAAATGATTGAGCGCCGGGCGGCCACGGGGGAAGCCGCCCGGCGACGGGTGAATCGTACCGCTGAACACGCCCCCGGTGTCTACCCGTAGCGTGTGCCGAATCGGGCGCTTTCCGGATGCCGGAGCACCAATCTTGATCGCCGGGTGCGTATGCGGGGGCCGACCGGGTATTTTGATCGTGCACACCGGTCCGTGCGCGCGTGCTGGGCGGAGCGTGCCAAGCTAGGTTGGTCGTACCCGCTAAGAAACGCCTGGAGGACCGGTGGCCCAACCGACCACGCCCCCGTCCACGCAGCCCTCGGCGCCGAGCACTCCTGCCCAGGATGCGGGCCTGCTCGAGCGCGCGCTGTTCGAGGTCAAGCGTGTGATCGTGGGTCAGGACCGGATGATCGAGCGGATGTTCGTCGCCCTGCTCGCCCGCGGTCACTGCCTGCTCGAAGGGGTGCCGGGGGTGGCCAAGACGCTGGCGGTGGAGACCCTGGCCAGCGTGGTCGGCGGCTCGTTCGCCCGCATCCAGTTCACCCCGGACCTCGTCCCCGCCGACATCGTCGGTACCCGCATCTACCGCGCCTCCAGCGAGAAGTTCGACGTCGAGCTGGGTCCGGTGTTCGTGAACTTCCTGCTCGCGGACGAGATCAACCGGGCGCCGGCCAAGGTCCAGTCCGCGCTGCTCGAGGTGATGGCCGAGCAGCAGGTGTCGGTCGGTGGCCAGACCCACGAGGTGCCGCGGCCGTTCCTGGTCATGGCCACCCAGAACCCGATCGAGCAGGAGGGCGTGTACCCGCTGCCCGAGGCGCAGCGCGACCGCTTCCTCATGAAGATCCAGGTGGGGTACCCGACCGATGCCGAGGAGCGGGAGATCGTGTACCGGATGGGCGTCTCGCCGCCCGAGCCGGTACCGGTGTTCAACACGAACGACCTGATCACGCTGCAGGGCAAGGCGGACGAGGTCTTCGTGCACAACGCGCTGGTGGACTACGCGGTACGGCTGGTGCTGGCCACCCGGGCACCGGCGGACTACGGCATGCCCGATGTCGCCCCGCTCATCCAGTACGGGGCCAGTCCCCGCGCGTCGCTGGGCATTGTGCGCGCCACCCGGGCGCTGGCCCTGCTGCGCGGGCGCGACTACGCGCTGCCGCAGGACCTGCAGGACATCGCGCCGGACATCCTGCGCCACCGGCTGGTGCTGTCCTACGACGCGCTGGCCGACGACATCCCGGCCGACCAGATCATCGAACGGATCCTGTCCACCGTCCCGCTGCCCACGGTCGCGCCCCGGCAGAACGCGACGCCGGTGGGCGCCGCGCCGGGCGGCAACCACCACGGCGGGTACCCGCAGACTCCGGCGGCCGCGCAGGCCGCGGCCTGGCCGACCTCCGGGCGCCCGGTGTGACGGCGGTACGGCGTGACGGTGACACGGGTATGACGGTGACACGGACATGACGGCGGTACGGGTATGACGGCGGTACCGGCGTGAGTCGGGACGTGCTCGGCCTGATTCGCAGGCTACGCAGGGAGCCGGAAGGTGACATCGGGTCGGGCACCACGGGTGCCCCCCACGCGGGACACGGCGAGTTGCCGCTGTCGGCCAACCGGGCCGAGCCGGCGCTGAGCAAGCTACAACTGCTGGTCACCCGGAAGCTGGACGGGTTGCTGCAGGGCGACTATCTCGGGCTGCTGCCCGGCCCGGGCACCGAGGTCGGGGAGTCCCGGGAGTACCGGCCCGGCGACGACGTGCGCCGGATGGACTGGCCGGTCACCGCGCGTACCACCATCCCGCACGTGCGCCAGACCGTCGCCGACCGCGAGCTGGAGACCTGGCTGGCCGTGGACCTGTCGGCGAGCCTGGACTTCGGCACCGCGGCCTGCCTCAAGCGTGACCTGGCGGTGGCCGCCGCGGCCGCGGTGAGTCACCTCACAGTGCGGGGCGGCAACCGGATCGGTGCGGTGGTCGGCACCAGCGACCAGATCACCCGGATGCCGGCCCGGTCCGGCCGCAAGGACGCCCAGGGGTTGCTGCGCGTCATCGCGCACACGCCGGCCCGTCCCGGGCGGGCCGATCTCGGCGGCCTCATCGATTCGCTGAACCGGCCGCCCCGCCGCCGCGGGCTGACGGTGGTGATCTCCGACTTCATGGTCACACCCAGTGAATGGGACCGCCCGCTGCGCAAGCTCGGCGTCCGCCACGACGTGCTGGCGATCGAGATCGTCGACCCGCGTGAGCTGGAGTTGACCGACGCCGGCGTGATGGAGTTCGTCGACCCGGAGACCGGCCGGCTGCACGAGGTGCACACCGGGGACGCCCAGTTGCGGGCCCGGTACGCCGCGGCGGCCGCCGCCCAGCGCGCCGCGATCGCCGCCGCCCTGCGCGGGGCCGGGGCGGCGCACCTGCGGCTGCGTACCGACCGTGACTGGCTACTGGATATCGTTCGGTTTGTCGCCGCGCAACGGCACGCGCGCACCAGGGGGACCACCCGATGATTCGCTTCCTTGACCCGCTGTGGCTGCTGGCCCTGATCCCGGTGCTGGCACTGGCCGGGATCTACGTGCTGCGCCAGCTACGCCGCCGCTCCTTCGCGGTGCGGTTCACCAACGTGTCGTTGCTGGAGAAGCTGGCGCCGCGTGGCCTGGGCTACCGCCGGCACCTGGCCGCCGGTGCGTTCCTGCTCATGCTGGTGACCCTCGGCTGCGCGATGGCCCGTCCGGCGACCGACGCGAAGCAGCCGCTGGAGCGGGCCACCGTCATGATCGCCATCGACGTGTCGCTGTCGATGCAGGCCAACGACGTGGCCCCGACCAGGATCGAGGCGGCCAAGGAGGCGGCGAAGGAGTTCGTCAAGACGCTGCCCGACTCGTACAACATCGGGCTTGTCTCTTTCGCCAAGTCGGCCAGCGTGCTGGTCTCGCCGAGCAAGGACAAGGCCGCGGTGGACCAGGCCATCGATGGGCTCACGCTGGCCGAGGCGACGGCGACCGGCGAGGCCGTGTTCACCTGCCTGTCGGCGATCCAGTCGGTACCGTCCGACGGCGCGTCCGGTCCGCCGCCCGCGCGCATCGTGCTGCTCTCCGACGGGTACCGCACGGCGGGCCGCCCGATCGAGGACGCGGCCTCGGCGGCGGCCGCGGCGAACGTGCCGGTGTCCACCATCGCGTTCGGTACCGACCAGGGAACGGTGCAGATCCAGGGGCAGGTGCAGCGGGTACCGGTCGACCGGCCGTCGTTGCAGCAGTTGGCGGAGACCACCCACGGGCACTACTACGAGGCGGCCAGCCTGCCCCAGCTCAAGCAGGTCTACCAGGACATGGGCAGTTCGATCGGGTTCAAGACGGTGCCCCGGGAGATCACCCAGTGGTACGTGGGTGTGGGGCTGCTCTTCGCGTTCGCGGCGGCCGGGATGAGCCTGTTGTGGACGTCCCGGCTGCCGTGAGCCCGAGGCTCAGCCGGTGGCGTTCTTGACCAGCAGGAAGACGACGGCCACCCAGATCGTCAGCAGGGTGAAGGTCAGCGGTACGGCGTAACGGCTCATCGACGGCTCCCGGACTGAGAAGTGACGCGGGGAAGGCACGTGTCGAGTCGTGGTCGGCCGCGAGGGCGCGCAGGTGTGTCAGGGCAGCTGACGCAGAAGGTGACCACGACTCGGAGGATCGCTATCTCGCACAGCGATCACCTCCTGCGGTCGTGGGCCCGTCATTTGCCGGCAGACATCGTACCTCAACGAGCGGTGCCGCGCCGCGGGTAGGCATCCGCGGCTCCGGTCGCCGCCGATGAGCGGTTTGCACCGCTGTGCACACTGAGTGACATGGGCGAACTCGTGGAGCGCGTCACGAACGTGGTGGCGAACACCACAGGCAACATCGTCAATCCCGCCGTCGTCGCCTTGATGGCCGCGGCCGGCGTCGCCACCGGCAACCCGGACCTGGCGATCGCGGCGGTCCCGGGCGGCGCGCTGGCTGGCGCGCTCGCCGACGAGGGCGTGGCGCTGGTACGCCGAGCCTGGCAGGACAGGTCGGACCGGGTGGGGCGCTTCGCCAGCACCGCCGCGAAAGAGGCCGGCGTTCCGATCGAGGAACTGATCGGACAGACGACGGAAGACCCGCGGCTGCGCGAGTTGATGGCGCGAACCGTCGAGAGCGCGGCAGGCGCCTTCGACACCACGAAGGTCGAGATACTCGCGCGAGCATTCGTCCGCGGGGCCAAGGACGGGGCCGCGATCGACGAGATGCTTCTGCTGGTTGAGATCCTGCGCGGGCTGGAGGTCCCACACATTCGACTCCTGGCCGCCGTCTGGCGCCAGGGGCCCGGGGCGACGGGGAATCAGTCACGGCCTGTGGGGGACGGAACGCTCCTGGACAACAACATCGCCAACTCCGACCCGGCCCTGGCCCCGGTGGTGATCCCCCTGCGGCGCAAGCTCGCGGAGCAGGATCTCGTCGAAGAGGTCCAGGGCGGCACCCGGCTCACCGACTACGGCGTCTACGTGGCGGGGGCGCTGAACGATCTCGGGGTGAGGCAGTTGACAGCCGGCGCCTGGTAGTGACCGCCGGGTGACGCCCTGGCCGACGCGCCGGCGGGCGGCCATCCGGCACCGTCGCGGCCCCTCGGGCGCGGCGCTGGCCAAGTTGGTCGACGGCGCTGGCAGCGCCTACTCTCTGGACTGCCGACTTTGCACCACGTCCACCGCAGCTGAGGAGACCTCGTGCCACGTACCGTGCTCGTTACCGGGGGTAATCGGGGCATTGGCCTGGCCATCGCACAGGCGTTCGCCAAGCAGGGCGACCGGGTCGCCGTGACCCACCGGGGCAGCAGCGTCCCGGACGGGTTGTTCGGCGTGCGCTGCGACGTCACGGACTCCGCCGAGGTCGACGCCGCGTTCACCGCCATCGAGGGCGAACTGGGGCCGGTCGAGGTGCTGGTGGCCAACGCCGGGGTCACCGACGACACGTTGCTGATGCGCATGTCGGACGAGCAATTCGACCGGGTGATCGACACCAACCTGGCCGGGGCCTGGCGGTGCGCGAAGCGGGCCTCGACCAAGATGCTGCGCGCCCGGTGGGGCCGGCTCATCTTCATCTCCTCGGTCGTCGGGCACCTCGGCGGTGCCGGCCAGGTCAACTACGCGGCCAGCAAGGCCGGCCTGGTGGGCGTGGCCCGGTCGATCACCAGGGAGCTGGGCAGCCGCAACATCACCGCGAACGTGGTCGCGCCCGGCTTCGTTGACACGGACATGACCGACAAGCTTCCCGAGGACGTCAAGAAGCGGTACCTGAGCCAGATCCCGGCGGGCCGCTTCGCGCAGCCGGACGAGATCGCCGGCGCGGTCACGTGGCTGGCCAGCGACTCGGCGGGCTACGTGAGCGGCGCGGTGATCCCGGTCGACGGCGGCGTCGGCATGGGACACTGACGGACCCGGCCGCCGCCGGCATCCGCCGCGGGCCGACCGGGGGACGCCTCCGGGCACGCGGCCCGGCCGGCTCCCCGATCCCATCGCACAATCTCATGGAGGCAACGGTGTCTGGACTGCTGGCCGGCAAGCGACTGCTGGTCACCGGCGTCATCACGGATCAGTCGATCGCGTTCTCGGTGGCGCGGATCGCGCAGGAGCAGGGCGCGACGGTCGTGTTGACCGGGTTCGGCCGGATGTCCCTGGTCGAGCGCATCGCCAAGCGGCTGCCCGCCGAGGCGCCGGTGATCGAGCTGGACGTGACCAACGCGGAGCAACTGGCCGGGCTCGCCGGCCGGGTACAGTCCACTGTGGACGGACTGGACGGTGTGGTGCACTCGATCGGGTACGCGCCGCCGAGCTGCCTGGGCGGCGGGTTCCTGGACGCGCCGTGGGAGGACGTGGCCACCGCGCTGCACGTGTCCACGTACTCGTACAAGTCGCTGGCGGTGGCCTGCCTGCCGCTGATGAAGCCCGGTGGGTCGATCGTCGGCCTGACCTTCGACGCCACCAAGGCGTGGCCGGTGTACGACTGGATGGGCGTGGCCAAGGCCGGCCTGGAGTCGGCGAACCGGTACCTGGCGCTGCACCTGGGCAAGCAGGGGATCCGCACCAACCTCGTCTCGGCCGGCCCGCTGCGGACCATGGCGGCCCGGTCGATCCCAGGGTTCGAGCAGTTCGAGGACAGCTGGGCGGCGCGGGCGCCGCTGGGCTGGGACCTGACGGACCAGGCGCCGGCGGCCCGGGCGGTACTGGCCCTGCTGTCCGACTGGTTTCCGGCGACCACCGGCGAGATCGTGCACGTCGACGGCGGGTACCACGCGCTGGGTGCGTGAGCCGACTCACCCGGACATGCGGGGCGCCGCGGTGACCTGGTGAGATGGGCCGGTGGACTACGACGCCTTCCTGCTCGTGTCGTTCGGCGGCCCGGAGGGGCCCGAGGACGTCCTGCCGTTCCTGCGTAACGTGACCCGGGGCCGGGGCGTACCGGAGGAGCGGCTGGCCGAGGTCGCCGAACACTACCGGCACTTCGGCGGCGTGTCCCCGATCAATGAGCAGTCCCGGGCGCTGCTGGCCGCCGTCTCCCGGCGCTTCGCCGCCGACGGGCCGGATCTCCCGCTGTACTGGGGCAACCGCAACTGGCACCCGTTCCTGACCGATACGGTGCGCCAGATGCGCGACGACGGGGTGCGCCGGGCCCTGGCGTTCGTGACCAGCCCGTACGGCTCGTACTCGGCGTGCCGGCAGTACCAGGACGACATCGCGCGGGCCCGTGCCGAGGTCGGCGACGGCGCTCCGGTGATCGACAAGATCCGGCACTACCATGATCATCCCGGGTACGTCGGGCCGCACGCCGACGCGGTACGGGCCGCCCTGGCCACCCTGCCGGCGCATGAGCCCGGCGCCACCCGGCTGGTGTTCACCGCGCACTCGATCCCGGTCGCGATGGCCGAATCGGCCGGCGCGGCCACCATGGCGGCCTTGACCGGCACCCCGACCGGCCACCGGTACGAGGCGCAGTTGCGCGAGGTGGCCGGGCTGGCGTCCGGTGACCTGCCCTGGGACCTGGTGTACCAGAGCCGGTCCGGGCCGCCGCAGGTGCCGTGGCTCGGACCGGACGTCAACGAGCACCTGACCGCGCTGGCCCAGGCCGGTACCCGCGCGGTGGTGCTCAGCCCGATCGGGTTCATCTCCGACCACCTGGAGGTGGTGTGGGACCTGGACACCGAGGCGGCCGACACGGCCAGGTCGCTCGGGCTGGACTTCGTGCGGGCCGCCACGCCGGGCACCGACCCGCGGTTCGTCGACATGATCCGGGAGCTGGTCCTGGAGCGGACCGAGCCCGGGTATCCGCACGCGGCGCTGGGGGAGGTCCCCACCTGGGATTACTGCGACGCGGCCTGCTGCCCCGCCCCGCGCCGACCGGGGCCGGCGACCCGGCCTGTAACCAACGGCTGAGATGATTTCGCCATGACGACACCAGAGAGTGGCCGCGTGAGCGCGGCGCCGTGCCGGTCGGTCCCGGACCGCTTGACCGCGATGCCTCCTCCGTCGGCGTCACCGGCGGTCCGGCGTCCCTCCGCGAGGCTGGCGGGCCCGTGACCGAGCGCAAGCCCGTGGAGTCCTGGCTGACCGACATGGACGGGGTGCTGGTCCACGAGGGCATGCCCATCCCCGGCGCCCCGGAGTTCATCAACCGGCTGCGCGCCTCCGGCAAACCGTTCCTGATCCTCACCAACAACTCGATCTACACCCCCCGGGACCTGCAGGCCCGGCTGACCCGGATGGGCTTCGACGTTCCGGAGTCGTCGATCTGGACCTCGGCGCTGGCCACCGCGCAGTTCCTGTCCGACCAGCGGCCGGGCGGCAGCGCCTACGTCATCGGCGAGGCGGGCCTGACCACCGCCCTGCACGGCGCCGGCTACATCCTGAGCAACATGGAGCCGGACTACGTCGTGCTCGGTGAGACGCGCACCTACAGCTTCACCGGGATCACCACGGCGATCCGGCTGATCCTCGACGGAGCCCGGTTCATCTGCACCAACCCCGACGCCACCGGGCCGTCCAACGAGGGCGTCCTGCCGGCGGTGGGCTCGGTCGCCGCGCTGATCTCCAAAGCCACCAACGTCGAGCCGTACTTTGTCGGCAAGCCGAACCCGATGATGATGCGCTCGGCGCTCAACACGATCGGGGCGCACTCGGAGACCACCGCGATGATCGGCGACCGGATGGACACCGACGTGCTGTGCGGGCTGGAGGCCGGTCTGGAGACCATCCTGGTACTGACCGGGATCAGCAACCGCAGCGAGATCGACCGGTTCCCGTACCGGCCGTCACGGGTCGTCGACTCGGTGGCCGACCTCATCGACGAGGTCTGAGGCTCTTCCCTATCGTGTGGGGTCGGCCGGCGTCGGTGCCCGGTCGGCCCGCTCGGCCTCGGCGGCCTGGTGTCGCCGCAAGCGGGTGGGTCAGGGCGCGAGCCGGGCGTTGCAGGCGGCGACCAGGGCTCGGCGGCACGCCGTCAGCAGGGGCCGCAGCGCCTCGTCCCGCCGGCTCGCCTCGTACCCGGTGACCGCCCCGCCCGGCGCCGACTGCCCGGCCAGCGCCAGAACCTGATCCAGCACGCTGGCCCGGGCGTAGAGCCGGCGGGACCGGGCATCGTAGCCGGGCGGCAGGTCCCCGGCGAAGTCCGGACGGCGCAGGGCGGCCAGCGCCCCGGCCAACTCCGGGCGCCACTGGGCCACGTCCAGCCGGGTGAGCTGCCCGGTGGCCTCGACGATGGCGGTGGTCAGGTCGGCCTCGGCCTCGGCGGGGCCGGGCTCGTGGTCGCGTACCGGCGCCTCGGCCAGCGGGTACATCCGCCACAACACGGTCTCGAAGGTGTCTCCGGAACCGGACGTGTGGCGCTGCACCGCCGGGACCAGCCCGTACTGCCCGGCGATCACGCCCTCCTCGGCCAGCAGCGCGGCGCCGGTGAACGGCCCCGGGCCGGGCAGCCCGCGGGGGTCTCCGGCGGCCGGCAGGACCAGCCGGATTTCGTCCGGGCTCAGCTTGGCGAACGTGCTCAGCACGCCGGAGAGCGGGATGTCCGTCCAGGTGTCCGGCGCGTCCGAGACGAGGTGCTCCTCGTCACCGGCGATCTCTCCGGCCACCTCGTCGTACGGCGACAGTCCGGCGCGCCAGGAGCGAACCCAGGTGACGAAGCGGGTTGAGCGGCGCACAGTCAGAGTTGCCGCACGTGTTGCGGGGGACATGCAGGCAAGGGTACGTGCCGTGCCCGGTTGATGTCTCGTGGTGGCCCGGCCCGGCTTGAACTCGTTGCCCGCCGCGTGGTGAACCCGTGGCCCGCCCCTCGGTGACCCCGTTAACGGTGCGGCAGAACCTTGCCTCGCCGCACATGTGGCACGGAACAGTGCGGCACGGAACATGCGGCGCGAACCGTGATGCGCGGAACAGTGCGGCGAGGGACCGTGCGGCGGGCGACCGTGCGGCGGTGCGCACCGGCGCGGCGCGCCGTGCCCGCGGGCGGCACCGGCGTTCGCTAGCGTCGGGTGCATGTATGGGGAGGACGTGCTCAAGGGCGACTGGCGGCGCAGGCGGGCGATCCCGGAGGTCGAGGCCGAGCCCGATCTGGTCGTGGAGGATGCCGAGTCCGGATTCTGTGGAGCGGTGGTCGGATTCGAGTCCGGGGCGGTGGTGCTGGAGGACCGATTCGGCAAGCGGCGCAACTTCCCCCTGCTGCCGGCCGCGTTCCTGCTGGACGGGGCCGTGGTCACGCTGCGCCGGCCGGCGCCCGCGGCGGTGCCGGCCCAGCGCCGGATCACCGCCAGCGGGTCGATCGCGGTCGACGGGGCGGCCGCCCGGGTCGCGCGGGCCAGCCGGATCTGGGTGGAGGGCATCCACGACGCCGCGCTGGTGGAGCGGATCTGGGGCGACGACCTGCGCGTCGAAGGCGTGGTGGTGGAGCCGCTGTCCGGCGTCGACGAGCTCGCCTCCGCGGTACGCGACTTCGGTCCCGGGCCGTCCCGACGGCTCGGGGTACTGGTCGACCATCTGGTCGACGGCTCCAAGGAGAGCCGGATCGTCGCGTCGGTGCGCTCGCCGCACGTTCTGATCACCGGGCACCCGTACGTGGACATCTGGCAGGCGGTCAAGCCGGAACGGCTGGGCATCCGGGCGTGGCCGGTGGTGCCACCGGGGCGGCCGTGGAAGGAGGGCGTCTGTGCCGCGCTGGGGGTGTCCGCGCCGGCGGAGATGTGGCGCAGGATCCTCTCGACGGTGCGCGGGTACCGCGACGTGGAGACCCCGCTGATCAACTCGATGGAGCGGCTGATCGACTTCGTCACGGAGCCGGCGGAGTAAGGGGTGACGGGGCCGGCCGGGTGGGCAAAATCCGCTACGGTGCCGACCAAGGATCGCGGGTGAACACGAAGGTGGCCACGTCCAGCGCGGCCACCGCCCCCGTACCGCTGCGGCGCACCACCATGATCTCGCCGTCGTTGCTGCCCGAGCGGCAGCGCCACCGGTCGACGCCGTCCTGGGTGAAGCGCCACGGCGTGGCTCCCGGCGAGGTCAGCGAGGACACCACCAGTTGGCGGCTCGCCGCGTCCCAGGCGGCTTCGTACTCCGTGCCCATCCACCACCACCGTCCGGTGAGCACCTCGATCTCCGGCGGTGGTGCGGCGCCCGGACGCCACGGCGTGACGCGGACCGGCTCCCGGTCCACGACCGCGTCCAGCAGGTCCAGGCCGAGCGTGCCGATCCCGCTGTGGTGCAGCGTGTACGCGTTGGTGAACGCGACCACCGCCGTACGGCTGGGCCGGTGCACGACCAGGACCGCCAGGTACCCCGGCATCGAGCCGGTGTGCCCGACGTACACCCGCTCGCCCCGCCGCCACAGCCGCAGACCCAGACCGTGCCCGCTGCTCCAGGAGTCCACGTCGTCGATCACCATCGGGGCGCACATCTGCGCCACGGTCTGCGGGGCCAGCACCGAGGGCCGCGGATCGGCCAGGAACGCCCCCCAGGCGCCGAGGTCGGCCACGGTCGACCACAGCTGCCCGGCCGGCGCCATGGCGCCCGCGTCGTGCCGGGGCTCCTCGCGCAGGGTGCCGTGCCAGGGGTGCACCACGTACCCGCGGGCGAACGGTTCGGTGGCGTGGTACGTGGTGCGGGTCATCGCCAGCGGCTCCAGCAGCCGCTTGGTGACCTGGGTACGCCAGGACTGGCCGGTGAGGCGTTCGACGAGCGTGCCGAGCAGCCCGTAGGAGAGGTTGGAGTAGTGGTACCGGTGGTTCGGCGGGTACGCCACCGTGTCCGCGCTGACCCCGGCCAGCAGGTCGTCGGAGGTGACGCCTGCCGAGCGTTCCCACCACTGGCCGTGCGGTTCGCGGCGCAGCCCGCCGACGTGGCCCAGCACCTGGCGCAGGGTCATCGCGCCCAGCGGGGTGTCGGGCAGGTGGCGGCGCAGCGGGTCGTCGAGGTCGAGCCGGCCCTCGTCGCGCAGTTGGAGGATGAGCGCGGCGGTCAGCGTCTTGCTGATCGAACCGATCCGGTACTGCATGTCCGGTTCCGGCCGGGGTAGCTCGCCGGCGCACGAGACGTGCGCGAGTGTCCCCTCGCGTACCACTCCGGCGATCAGCGAGGGCACTCGGCCGTTGGCCTGCGCCGACGCGACGATTTCGTCGACGCGGCGGGCGGTGTCGGACAGCATGGTTCTCCTTCCCCGAGGCTGGTCGATCTTCGCCAAGGTTGGCCGAAACCTTAACCTGCTGGGCGCGGCGGCGCCCGCGGAGGCACGGGCGCCGGTACCCGCAGGTAACTGGCAATCGCCATGCGTGCATCCGCGTGCCACGATCGAGGCGTGGCCTGGTTGTGGCTTGTCGTAGGAGTGGCGCTGGCGATCGCAGAGGTCTTCAGCACCACCTTCGTGTTGGTCATGTTCGCGGCCGGCGCGTTCGCCGCCGCGGGCGCCGCAGCGGTGGGCCTGCCGTGGTATGTGCAGGTCCTGTCGTTCTCGGTCGTTTCGGCGGCCGCGCTGGCGCTGGCGCGCCCGGCCATCCAGCGGCATCTGAACACCGATGTCGAAGGTGCGCCCATGGGGCTGAATGCGATCGAGGGCTCGCTGGGCCTGGTACTCGAGCGCATCGACCTTGATCACGGAGTGATCAAGATTGAGGGCGAGATGTGGAGTGCTCGTCCGTACGACGCCACCCAGGTGATCGAAAAGGGTGAACGGGTGCGGGTCATAGAAATCAAGGGCGCGACTGCCCTTGTGTGGAGGGAGTAGCGGTGGGAGCCGTCGAAGTCATTCTGGTCATCGTCGCCGCGTTGATTGTGCTGTGGGTGGTTCTCACCATCGCGCGGTCGGTGCGGATCGTGCCGCAGCAGCGGATGGACGTCGTCGAGCGGTTGGGCAAGTACAAGCGCACCCTGAGCCCGGGGATGAACCTTCTGGTGCCGTTCCTGGACAAGGTGCGCGAGCGGGTGGACATGCGGGAGGCGGTGCAGAGCTTCCCTCCGCAGCCGGTCATCACCTCGGACAACCTGGTGGTATCCATCGACACCGTGCTCTATTACCGGGTGGTCGACCCGGTCCGGGCCACCTACGAGATCGCCAACTTCCTGCAGGCGATCGAGCAGTTGACCGTCACGACCCTGCGTAACGTCATCGGCTCGATGGACCTGGAGAAGGCCCTGACCAGCCGCGACGAGATCAACCAGCACCTGTCCAGCGTGCTGGACGAGACCACCGGCCGCTGGGGCATCAAGGTCACCCGGGTGGAGATCAAGGCCATCGAGCCGCCGGCGTCGATCCGGGACTCGATGGAGAAGCAGATGCGCGCCGAGCGGGACCGCCGCGCGGCGATCCTCAACGCCGAGGGCGTCAAGCAGTCGCAGATCCTCACCGCCGACGGTGACCGGCAGGCCGCGGTGCTGCGGGCCCAGGGTGACCGGGAGGCGCGCATCCTCTCCGCGGAGGGCCAGGCCAAGGCGATCCAGACCGTGTTCAACGCGGTGCACGCCGCCAACCCGGACTCCAAGGTGCTGGCCTACCAGTACCTTCAGGCGCTGCCGCAGATCGCGGCGGGGCCGTCGAACAAGATGTGGATCGTGCCGGTCGAGCTGACCAAGGCACTGGAGGGAATCGGCGGCGCACTCGGCGGCTTGCGGCCCGAGACCGGCGGCCCGATCGACACCGACACCACCCTGCCCGAGGCCGACCCGTCGGTGCTCGACCAGGCCCTGGCCGAGGCGCAGGCGGCCGCCGCGGAGACCGAGAGGGAGGCGGTACGGGGGCTGCCGTCACCACCGGCGCTGACCGCGCACGACGTGCTGGGCGACGAACCCCCGCAGCGCGAGCGCGCCTGACCCGGCGCCAACCCCGATCGCGGCCCCGGCGCTCAGCGCCGGGGCCGCGCGGCGTCGCGATGGACGCCGGAGAATCGGCCGGGTCGGGTTCGGTCGGGTTCGGTCGGGTTCGGTCGGGTTCGGTCGGGTTCGGTCGGGTTCGGTCGGTCCGGTCCGGTCGGGTTCGGTCGGTCCGGTCCGGTCGGGTTCGGTCGGTCCGGTCCGGTCCGGTCGGGTCGGGCCGGGTCGGGCGATGAGCGCCGGAGCATCGGCGGGCCGGACGGCACGCCGCAACGGCGGCAGGTCAGAATGGCGACGTGTCACCCACCGTCACCACGATCACCGACCCCGACGACGAGCGGATCGCCGACTACCGGGCACTGACCGACGTCGAGCTGCGCACCCGGTGGGAGCCCCCCAACGGGCTGTTCATCGCCGAGGGCGAACTGGTACTGCGCCGGGCGCTGCGGGCCGGGTACCGGCTGCGCTCGGTACTCGTCGACGCCAAACGGGTGGCGGAGGTGACCGCGGCCGTCGACGACGCGGGTACGGTCGGCGATGCGCCGTTCTACGCCGGTACCCAGGACGTGCTGGAGAAGGCCACCGGCTTCCACGTGCACCGGGGCGTGCTGGCCTCGTTCCACCGCAGGCCACCGGCGTCCGCCGCCGACGTGCTGGCCACCGCGAACCGGGTGGTGATCCTCGAAGACGTCAACAACCACACCAACGTGGGCGCCATCTTCCGGGGCGCGGCGGCGCTGGGCATGGACGCCGTGCTGCTCTCGCCCTCGTGCGCCGACCCGCTTTATCGCCGCTCGGTACGGGTCAGCATGGGTGAGGTCTTCGCCGTCCCGTACGCCCGGCTGGAGCCCTGGCCGGGCGCGCTGGACACGGTACGGGCGGCGGGGTTCTCGGTCCTGGCGCTCACCCCCGCGCCCGACGCCCTGCCCATCCAGCGACTGCCCGACGCGCACCGCCGCCGCCCGGCGCTGCTGCTCGGCGCCGAGGGGGCCGGGCTGACCCGCCGCGCGCTGGACGCCAGCGACGCCCGGGTGGTCATTCCGATGCACCGCGGCGTGGACTCGCTCAACGTGGCCGCCGCGGCGGCCGTGGCGTTCTGGGAGCTCTGCCGGGACGCGGGCCGGGAGGACTAGCGTGTTCCCCACCGTCCGGGAGGTGCTCGCGCTCGACTCGTTCCGCCGTGGGGCGCCGCGGGTGGTGGCCGGCGCCGAGGCGCTGGACCGTCCGGTGCGCTGGGTGCACTCCGCCGAGGTACCCGACATCGCCAGCCTGCTGCGCGGCGGGGAACTGGTGCTCACCACCGGGATCGGCCTACCCACCCAGGACGCCGGGCTGCGCCGGTTCATCGCCGAACTGGCCGAGGTGGGCTGCGCCGGGCTCGTGGTCGAACTGGGACGCCGCTACGTCGACGGGGTACCGCGTTGCATGGTCGCCGCCGCCGCGCGCCACGGGCTGCCTCTGGTCGAACTGCGCCGGGCCACCCCGTTCGTCCAGATCACCGAGGCGGTGCACGCGCGGATCGTGGACGCGCAGCTGGAGGAGTTGCGGGCCAGCGAGGAGATCCATCAGCGGTTCACCGAGCTGTCCGTGGAGGGTGCCGAGCCGGCCGAGGTGGTGGCGCAGGTGGCCGAGCTGGCCGGCTGCCCGGTCGTACTGGAGAACCTCAGCCGGCAGGTACTGGCCTACGACGCCGCCGGTGACCGCGCCGAGGTGCTGCTCGACGGCTGGGAGCAGCACTCCCGCCGGGTCGCGGTCGCGGGGCGCACCGGCTACGACCCGGATGCCGGCTGGCTGGTCACCAGCGTGGGTGCGCGGGGGCAGGACTGGGGACGGTTGCTGCTGCGCTGGCCGGCCTCGGGTACCTCGGCCGCGCCGTCGGCCGTACCGCCGGAGCGGCCGCCGACCCGGCTGACGATCCTCGTCGAGCGGGCCGCCTCCACCCTGGCGCTGGGCCGGCTGATCCGTCGGGACGCGGAGGGGCTGGAACGCCAGATCCACCGTACGGTGCTGACCGCGCTGTTGGACCACTCCCGTTCCGTGGACGAGGTGGTGGTGCGGGCCAAGGGGCTCGGGGTACCGCTGGAACGCCGGCGCCTGATCGGCGTCGCGGTCCGCCCGCGCGGCCAGTCGTCGCCGGGCGACGCCGGATCGGCCGCGGAACCGGGCGGCCCGGAGGCGTCGGCCCGGCAGCGCGACCTGGCCGAGGCGGTGGCTGTCGCGCTGCGGGAGGTGAAGCTGCCGGGACTGGTCAGCCCGCTGGACGACCAGTCGATCGGGGCTCTCGTGTCGATGCGCCCGGGCGACGACGAGGACGCCGGGCTGGCCGCGTTCGCCGGCGCGCTGCGCCGTGGCCGGGAGGGTCTCGTCGTCGCGGCCGGTTCCGGGGTCGACGCTCCCCGCGATGCGCGCCGGTCGCTGACCGAGGCGCGTCAGGTGGCGTACGCGGCCCGGCACGACGCGCGTCCGGTACCGGTGTTCCGGCCGCCCCACGTCGGCCTGGTCGGCCTGCTCCAGTTGCTGCGCGAGGAGCCCCGCCTGCAGACCTTCGTCGAGCGGGAGCTGGGTGCCCTGCTCGCACACGACGCCGGGCACCCGAAGGACCCGTTGCTCGGTTCGTTGCGCGCCTACCTGGACAGCGGGCGCAACAAGTCGGCGGCGGCCGGTGCGGCGCACCTGTCGCGGCCGGCGTTCTACGAGCGGTTGGCCCGCATCGGCCGGATCCTCGACGCGGATCTGGACTCGGTCGACGCGTGCCTGTCGCTGCACGTGGCGCTGCTCGCGCTGGACGCGATCCGCGACGGTGAGGCGTTCCCGGCGCGGTGAGCGCGTCCGGTGCGCGGGAACGCCGAAGCCGTACCCGTTGACGGGGTACGGCTCCGGGGCTGGTGGGGCGCTCAGCCGGCGTTGGCGTACGGGCCGGTGTGGTAGTAGGACAGCACGAGGTTCGCGGCCTGCTGCTCCCACTGGGCGTACAGGTCGCCGAATGCCGATACCTGCACGTCCTGGGCGGCGTCGGTCAGCGGCATGGTCTGCCAGCCGGGTACCTGCACCAGGGCGTTGAGGAACGCGGTGGCCGCGTACGTCGGGTCGGTCAGCTGGTCCGGGGTACCCCAGCCCGACGACGGACGCTGCTGGAACAGGCCCAGCGAGTCGTGGTCGTTGCTCCCACCCAGGTACCCGTAGTTGATCAGCTTGGTCTCCTGCATCGAGGTGGCCACGGCGATGACCGCGGCGCGCGGCGGCAGGTGCATGGCGTTGGCGGCGGCCACGATGGCGTGCGCGTTGTCGATCTGTGCGCTGTCCAGGTTCAGGGTGGACTGGGTGGACGGGTCCGGCACCCCGTCGGGCATGAGCTGGCTCGTGCTCGGTGCCGCCTGGCTGCTGGCGGAGCCACCGGTCACCGCGTTGACCGCCGCCGTGGCGGGACTCTCCTGGGCGGGCGCGGCGCTCGCGGCGGCGGCACCGGCCAGGGGACCGGCTGCCAGCCCGGCGATCAGGGCGACCGACGCGGCGGCACGCTTGGGGCTCTTGGCGAAGTCAGGCAGCAGGTGTCGGACGCGGGAGTAGGGGCTCGCGGCGAAGTCAGGCAGCAGATGCCGGACGCGGGAGTAGCGGCCCTTGGCGAAGTCAGGCAGCAGATGTCGGAGGCGGGAGTAGTTCAGCACTGCGCTTTTCCTTTCTTGGCCGTGGACAGGTTTCAACGGCGGCCGGCCCGCGCCAATTCCGGGATCACCATGATCGACACTTGTCGTCATCACGCCTCTGAGCTGCGCAGATGCGGCTTCGCAACGATCGCATCGGGGACGTCGGGTACAGATGGGAAGGCGCGTCGAATGGGGCGCGGGAACGGTATCGCGGCCCACCGGAGATGGTTCGTGACGGACGCGTGCGTATTGCTGGGAACCCGACTCGGTCCGGGACGTGCAACCATAGGTTGCGTGCTGGTGGGCGCGGTGTTAGCGTCGGGACGCGCAACCGACAGTTGCGGATCGACAAGGAGGCGCAGACGTGATTCCGAATGTGATCGAGCAGGAGATCCTGATCGAGGCGCCGATGGACGTCGTGTGGCGGGTGGTGACCGAGCCGGAGCAGATCAGCCGCTGGTTCAGCGACTCGGCGGAGATCGACATGCGCCCGGGCGGCGACGGCGTCCTGGCCTGGAAGGACCACGGCACGGTGAAACTGCGGGTGGAGAAGCTGGAGCCGCCGCGCGCGTTCTCCTTCCGGTGGGTCTTCCCCGAGGGCGCCGAACCCCGTGAGGGCAACTCGATGCTGGTCGAGTTCGCCCTCAGCGCGGAGGGGGAGAGCACCCGGCTGCGGGTGGTGGAACGCGGCATGCGGGACATGGGCGCCTGGACCGAGGAGGAGAAGGCCAGGTTCGTCGAGGACCACACGGCGGGCTGGGTCGGCCACCTCGGCGGGCTGCGCACGTACGTCGCCCAGGACTGCCAGGTGTCCATGCGGCCATGAGCCCCCAGCGCGCCGGCGACGAAGAGCTCTGGGCGGCGGTCACCGAGCCGAGCCGGCGCCGCCTCCTCGATGTCCTTCTCGCCCACGGCGAGGCGACGCCCACCGCGCTCGCCGGCGAGCTGCCCTTCACCCGCCAGGCGGTGGTCAAGCATCTGGCGGTACTGGGACGCGCCGGGATCGTCGAGGGGCGCCGCCACGGGCGGGAGGTCCGGTACGCGGTGTGCCCCGAGCGGCTCGACGCGGCGGTACGGGCGATGTCCGATGTCGCGGCGCGGTGGGGGGTACGGCTCACGGTGGTCAAGCGCCTCGCCGAGTCGGCCCACCTCGACAGGCGGCGCGGTGCCCGGATGGCGGGGGACTGACCAACGTAAGCGGCGGTTGTCAAGTCTGGCCGGGTGATGACGGTTGACCAGGGCGTTGGTGTTGTAGGTGTGGTCGGGTCCGGGGTGTTTCACGCCGGTCGGCATGCGGATGGGCCGGCCGGCGTGATGCCGGTCGGCTACGCAACCGTTGGGTGACCGCCTGGTGGTAGGGGCTCCGCCGCGCGTCCCGCGTCTCTACGTAGATCATCAAACGGGTTCATCCCCTGGTGGCGGGGTCCCGACAGCGGGCAACCGAGCTTGTGCGGGGTGCGGCGGGGCGGCCCTTGGTCAGTCACGAGATTGGTGGCTCTACGGCATGTCGGGCTCGCCCCGCCGGGAATGGTGGTCTGTGGAGTTGTGTGTGGTGTGTCTGGTCAGGCGGCCGGGGCGAGGGCCTCGCGGCGGGTGCGGCCGGCGGCGATGTCGGGGTCGAACGGTTCGCGGCGGGTGACGATCGTGTATAGCCAGCGCAGCAGGCTGGCCGCGCACGCGGCGCGGGCGGCGGCGGGAACGAGCCGGTCACGGTCGTGGTGGGTCAGGGGGCGAACCGGGCGGCCAGCACCGGGTTGTGCGGGAGGGCGCCCCAGGCCGCCCGGCAGGCCGCTAACCGCAGTGCGGGCCGGCCCCGGCGGCTGATGTGGGTCTGCCCGCGCAGGGTGGCTGAGGTGTGCTCGGCTGGGCTGAGCCCGGCGTGCTTGACCACGCTGCGCGCCGAGGCGAACCGGGTCGGGTCGCCGGTCTCGGCCAGGATCACCGCCGCGCCGACCGTTGACAGTCCGGGGATCGAGGTGACCAGCCCGGTCAGGCCCATCGCGTCCAGCACACCGACCATGCGCGCCTCGACGTCGGCGAGCCTGTCGGCGGTGTGTGCCCGGTCCTCGAGCAGGAACCCGACCCGCTCCAGGGCGCCGGGCCGTTGCGTGGCCGTCCCGGCCGGGTCGGTCAACGCGGTGAAGACCCCGCGCACGATCGCGTGGTACAGCCTGCTGGCGCCCAGGCGGGGCAGGTGGGTGCGGGCGGCGGCGGTGAACGCGTCCAGCCCATCACGGGCCAGGCCGGCAAGGTCAGCGCCGGCGTCGACGACCACCCGCAGACAGGTCAGCCACGTCGTTGACTCCAAGGGCTTGGCCGCGGCGGCGAGGACCGCCGGCCAGCAGCAGCCCAGCAGGTCGGTGATCTGCTGGACGCTGGCGGTTGACTCGGTGACCAGCCGGGCCCGCCGCGCGCCCAGGTGCCGCAGCCGGGCCTAGTCCCAGCGGCGCGTTCGGGCAGGTAGCACTCCAGCCGGGCGATCATCTTGCCGATCAACACGGCGTCCTTGTGGTCTTCTCCGAACTAAAAATGATCATGATTCTGGCTCTGGCTTGGAGTCGTTGTCCCTGCTGGTCGGGGTGGTGACGGTGCGCGCGGCGACGTCGGGGAATGTGGGTATGCCGAGACCGACGCGGCGGCGGGCGGTGATCTCGTTCATCTGGGTGAGCTTGGCCTGGGCGCCGGCGAGGCTGACCTTGAGCCCCTCGGCTTCGCCGAGCCAGCGGTTCTGTTCGGCTTCGGCGATGCGCGCGGTGAGGTTGTCGCAGATTTCGATCAGGCGGGGACGCTGGATCGGGTCCGGGCGCAGCAGCGGGCATCGTAGACAGCTATGTTCGTGGATGCATGGGGTGTCGTAGGAGCGGCCGCAGTCACCGAGGGCGACCTTGCGGCGTTCGAAGTGGCCGAGGAACTCGGCCCACTCGGCGTCGGTGGGGGTCCGGTACTCTTCGGCGGGACGCAGGGCGCGGCGGCGGGCGATGAAGGCCCGGTGACCACCGATGGCCTCTTCAGGATAGACGGCTTTGTATCCCATGGTGGTGTTGATGTCGCGGTGCCCGGCGACCAGTTGGGCGATGTGCGGGGGCATCCCGTGCATGATCGCGTCGGTGATGAACAGCCTTCTGAAGTCGTGGAAGGTGTATCGCATCGGACTGCCGCCGGCGTCCTCGACCCCGATCGTGGCCAGGGCGTGGTCGAGGTACTTGCGCAGCGCGGTCTGCGCCAGTGGGCGGTTCTCCAGCTGGCAGTGCCATTGGAACAGTAGCGGCATCGGTGGGTTGTAGACGCGTTCGTTGGGGTCGTAGGCGACCACCAGCGGGACGTGTGGTTGGGTGCCGCGGATCCGGCTGACGATGGCGGACAGGACGTCGGCCAGTTCTGGAGAGATCACCAGTAGCCGTTCGGTGTCGGTCTTGGACGGGGCGATCTGCAGCAGCGGGATCAGCTCGCCGGTGGTGGGCAGCCGGTATTGGATCAGGCTGTGGTGGGACAGTTCGGTCAGTTCCTCGATGCGGATGCCGGTGTGGCGTAGTACTTCCACCATCGCCCAGGTCCAGAATCCGCGGTGCTCTTCGAAGGTGAGGTCCCGGCGGCCGGCGCCGTCGGGGTCTTCGGCCCAGACCCGGCCGGTCGTCTTGGTCTTCATCATCGGGCGCCGCAGGGTGTCGCCGGCGGCGGTGAACAGTTCGCCCGGTGCGGTGTCGCGGGCGGCGGCGAGCCGTTCGGCGGTGGCGGTGCGTTGGGCGTCGACGAAGGCGACCAGGGCGGGCAGCACCGGTAGGCGTTCGCGGGTGCGCTGGTCGGTGCGGGACTTGCGGTGAGAACGGTTCTTCTTGTGGGACGCCTCGCTCGCGGTGACCGGGCAGCGCACCGCCCACGGCACCCATCGGGGGTCGTCGTCGGCCCATTCGGCGATGTCAAGGTAGAAGGCCCGCACCGCGGTGAGCACGCTGCGGGCGTCCAGACGGGCTGCGGTGGTCGTGACGGCCTGCCCGTCGTCGGTGCGGGTAGTGCGGGTGCGGGTCAGGACACGTTGCTTCCACGCTGCGGCGACATCCCGGGGAAGCTTGAGGGTGTCGATGCCCGGGTGGTGGGTTTCCAGGTCGGCCCAGAACAGCTTGCCGAGCAGGTAGGCCAGCCGTTGCAGAGAGGAGAAGTCGTTGACCGGCTGACGTTCGGCCAGGTAGTCGACCAGCACGTCGCGCACCGGCCGGCAGACGATGCGGTAACGGTCGATCAGTTGAGCGCAAGTTGGTTGGCCGGAGCCGGTGAATACCCGCAGCGCCGCGGGGGCGGCGTCGCCCAAGCCGCCGAGACGCCGCAGCAGTTGGTAGAACAGCGGGTTGTGCACACCGCCGTGCAGCTTGGCACCCACCTGGTCGGTGATCTGCACCAGTTGCAGGCAGTCCCCGACGGTGATGTCGGCGGCGGTGCCGCCCTTGGCGGCCATCATCAACGCGATGCGGGTCAGCGCGGTCTGCCCGGTCTGCGTGGCCATGCCTGCGGTCTGACACATCGCGGCCAGCCGGGTGAACGCGGCGGTGTCGCGGGTGCGGGCCATCTCCTCGGACAGCCCGCGCCGCGCAGGTGCGAACGTGGCCAGCCAGTCCAGGCTGGGCCGGACGGCATCGCCGCAGATCAGCACGAGCAACCCCGGGCTCAGGTGCGGCGGACGGCTCGCCGCCTTGGCTGGTCCGCTCGTGCCGGCCGCGACCAGGTCCCGCCAGTCGGCGACGCTTTCGGCACCGCCGGCGATCCACCGCTGCTGCCAGGTGTCGCCGGGCTGGGCCTGCAGCCAGCTGATCACCGTCAGCACGCCGAGGCGGCGAGTCTGCTGGCTGCCGGCGTTGTCCAACGCGAACGGCGCCGCCAACAGGCGGGACAGCAGCTGGGTGCGCGACGCGCTGGTCTGCGGCCACGACGAGGCCACCGGACGCGGCGGGAACCGGGCCGCCCACTGCGCGCCGGTCTCGCCGACCGGCCGCGTCACCGAGACGTCGCTCGCCGGTGACGTCGAACCGCTCACCGCGGTCACCACACCGTCTCCCCGAACAGCGTGGTCAGACTCTCCGGGCGGTAGCCCGCCGAGGACGGCTCCGGCCCGCCCTGCCCTTGCCGTCGCCGGTCGTGGAACGCCAACACGCTGGCGATCACGTCGGCAGGCAACGGGTTGAGATACCGCTGGGTGGTCGACAGGTGAGCGTGACCGAGTACCCACTGCACGTCCGTCAACGGCATGCTCGGGTCACGGGCCATCCGATACGCGGCGCTGTGTCGAAGATCGTGAAGCGACCAGTTCGCGCCCAGCGCGGCGTTGGCACGACTGAACATCAGCCGCGCCGCATCGTAGGTCAACGCGCGAAACGGCCGACGCAACGTCCACCACAGCGGCTGGTCCTGGCCCGCCGGCACCAAGCCCTGCATCCGTGCCTGATACAACCGCAGCCACACGAATGCGTCCGGCGAAGCGGGCAACTGCTGCAAGGCCCGCGTCCCCTTACGCACCACCGTGATCAACTGCTGGCCCGGGTCCGCGTCTGCGACCGAGGCGCCCAACAGCTCCGACGCCCGCGCCCCGGTCGACACCCAGAACGCGACCAGGGCGCGATCCCGGTCACCACTCAGCTGAGCGAACAACTGATCGAAACGCTCGTCGGGGATCTGCCGCGGCAGCCGCGTCGGGAGCCTGGGCCGGTAACGTCCAGTGCGCCCGGCCACGAACGGCTCCATCGGGTTGTGATGCGCGTTGACCCGACCACCCCGGCGCACCAACGGGAACGGGTTGACCATCGGCCCGCTGCCCGCCTCCAGATGAAAGTCGTAGAAGCCACGCAGCACGCTCTCGCAGTGGGCCACCGTCGCCGCCGCGTACTTCAGCCCAGCAGACGGCTTTCCCGTCACCGGGTTCGGCGCGCCCGCCGCCGCCCGAGCCGCTCCGGCCCCCGGAGCGCCACCATCGGGATAACGCCAATGCGGCCGGGTTGGCTTATCCACGAACTGGATCCACGAGCAGAAGTCCCGGGCCTCCGCCCGCGTCGCCTGCTCCCAAGCGACCTCCACCGCCCACAGAAACCGCCACCACCGCAGCAGATCCATCCCATACGACCGCTGCGTCGCCGCTGACCTGCCGCACGCGGCCAACTCCCGCAAGTACGCCCCAGCCGGCGTGACCACCACCCCAGCGGCATCAACCAGCCGATACGGCTCGAACAGATCCCCAGTACGCTCCAGCGCCCCACGCTGCGCTACCACCAGCCGAGACAGATCCCGCTCTTCGCCATCTGCGATCACGAGCCGACAACCTAGACCTCCTGATCACCGCCCGCCGCTCCGAACAGCACCTCCCTCGCCGTAGTTCGGTTAACAGGTCTGTCTTGTCGCGGGTGTAGTCGTCGCCCTCCCGGGCCCGGTGCACCGCCAGGGACTGCACACACACGAACCCCATGCCGGCCCCGTCGGCCAGTCCCATCAGCGCCTTCCACCGATGCCCGGTCGGCTCGCACGCCA
>DASXOA010000511.1:0-3706 GCA_036494675.1 Rugosimonospora sp. | reverse complement strand
GGCCTTCTTGTACTGGACGCTCTCGGCCGCCGTGACCAGCAGGGCCTTGACCTGGCTGTGTCCCTTCGGCGGCACCGGCGGGGTCGGCCCGAACTTGGCGGCCAGCCCGGTCTCGAAGGTGACCGACGTCTGGTCGGTGGTCTTCAGCGTCGGCGCGACCTGGGACCGCACGTCGAGGTTGGGGGCCAGCCCGCGCTCGGCTCCCAGGATCTTCCCGGCGTCCGGGTCGTTGACCAGGAAGTTGATCACGTTGGCCACCGTGGCGGCGTGCTTCGTCGTGCTGGCCCCCGACCAGTACATCGCGGCCCGTGCCCACTCACCCTTGGGGTCACCCGGGTAGGTCACCAGGCCGAGCTGGTGGTCGGTGCCCTGCTGCAACGCGGAGAGCTGGTTGGACCACAGGAACGACGTGGCGCCCTTCTTCGTCTCGATCAGTTGCTTGGCCACGTCGCCGCCGTTGGCGTTGTGGATCAGGTCGGCCGGCGGGGTGGCCTTCTTCGAGGCCGCGTCGGACCAGAAGCTGAACCAGCCGGTGAGGTCGTCCGCGGCGAAGCCGAACGTGCCGTCATCGCTGTACAGATCCTTGCCCTGCTGGCGCAGCCACACTTCCAGTGCCTTGTAGTCGGCGCTCGGGTCCATCGTGCCGAACAGCTTGCCGCTGCTCTTGTCGAAGACCTGGGTGCCCCAGTCGACGAGCTGGTCCCACGTCATGCCCACGGTCGGCTCGGACAGGCCGAGCTGGCTCACCGCCGTCTTGTCGTAGAACATCGCCGGGGTGTTCTCGGCCGCGGCGATGCCGCCGACCCGACCCTTGACCTCACCCGAGTTCTTCAGGCTCGCCGGGAACCGGTCGACCTTGATGACGCTGCCGACGTACGGCTTCAGGTCGAGACAGATGTGCTTGGTGGTGTATTCGGTCAGCCCGTTGTCGTCGATCTGGAAGATGTCCGGCGTGGTGCCGCCCGCCGCCATCGTGGCCAGCTTGTCGTAGTAGCCGGCGTTGCCCTGCCACTGCTGCTTGAAGGTGACGTTCGGGTGCTTCTGCGTGTAGAGCTTGAGCACCTTGTCGGTGATGTCGGCGCGGGCCTGCGCCCCCCACCAGAACACGCTCAGCTCGACCGGGCCGGTCTCTTCCGCCTGCGGCTTGCCCGAACCGCTCGAATTGCCGCTGGAACAGCCGACGAGCGCGACCGGTACGCCGACGCCGAGCACGGCCAGCACGTTACGTCGCGTCGGCCCGCTGCGGCGCCGTGCGATCGATGGCGGGTCGACCGAGGGGGAGGGCGAGGATGGCATGACGATCACTCCTTGAGATTTGAGATTGCCGGCCCGCTTGCGGGGCACGGCGTCGGTGGCGGCACGGCGCGGTCGTGGTGCGGGGCCGGTCGAGTCGCGGACGACCAGAGTGGTCTGAAGGGTCACCTTGGCATTGGTACGGCGGTCGGCGCCGTGTTGCAGCAGCATGTCGACCGCGGCGCGACCGGCGGCCGCGGTCGGGGTGGCCACCGTCGTCAGCCTGGGCCGGACGAGCCGGCTCAGCGGGATGTCGTCGACACCGACCACGCTGACGTCCTGGGGAACGCGCATGCCCAGGCGCAGCAGGCCGTCGATGAGACCGATCGCCATCAGGTCGTTGTATGCGAGCACCGCACTCGCGCCTGAGCGCTGCACGTGGCAGGCCGCGGCGGCACCGGCCTGCTCGGTGGGTGGATTGGGTCCATGAACGGTCAGCACGACACCGCAACTGCGCGCGGTGGCGGTCGCGGCCCGGCGGATCTCCCGGTTGGTCCAGGATCCCCGCGGTCCGGACAGCAGGATCATGCGTTCGTGGCCGAGCGAGGCCAGGTGCGTGATGGCCGTGCGGGCGCCCTGCCCGACATCCATCACCACCGCCGGCAGGCCGGCCACCACCCGGTTGATCACAACGAGCGGCACGTCGCGGCCGAGTTGGTCGATGAGCCCGTTGCCCATCCGGGGGCTGCACAACAGCACCCCGTCGACCTGGCGGGCGATCGCCTGGACCAGCTCCTCCTCGACCACCGGATCCTCGTCCGTGTCGGCCACGAAAAGGTGATAGTCGCGCTGGCGCGCATAGCTTTCCGACGCTTTGATCAATGGTGGAAAGAACGGATTGGCGATGTCGGCCACGATCAGGCCGAGGTTGTGGGTGCGGCCGGTGATGAGCGCGCGCGCGGCCCGATTGGGCCGGTATCCCATTGCCTCCGCGACGGC
Organism: Rugosimonospora sp.; assembly: GCA_036494675.1. Classification (GTDB taxonomy): domain Bacteria; phylum Actinomycetota; class Actinomycetes; order Mycobacteriales; family Micromonosporaceae; genus Rugosimonospora. The sequence goes on along the minus strand of DASXOA010000511.1, from coordinate 1,474 downwards.
CAGAACCCGACTGCGTGTCTCGGGATTGACCATTCGCGGCGCGGTGAACGTGCGGGAAACCGTCGACGCGTGCACCCCCGAGGCCTTGGCCACGTCTCGGATCGTCGTCGGCACGCCGGCCTCCTGGAAAGCGCTTGCAGAAACGGGACGAGAGCTAACTGCGTGCGTGATGGCTCATTAATGCAAAGGTTTGCGACGCATGTCAATGCCTCGGTGTTGCAGGTTTGTTGCAGCCGTCGATCCCATTGACGCACGGCATCGCGTTGGGCGAGAGTCTTGGTGCAAGCGCTTTCCCGGGTAAAAAGGCAGGGTCCCCGATGCCAGCGATCCACACCAGATACGCCATTGTCGGCACCGGTTCGCGCGCGGAGATGTTCGTCAAGGCCCTCGCCATCGAGCACTCCGCAACCGCCGACGTTGTCGCGCTGTGCGACGTCAATCCCGTTCGCATGAACGCACACAACCGCTTACTGGCCGACCTGGGCGCACCGCCGGCGGCAACCTATCCCGCCGAGAGTTTCGGCACCATGCTCGACAGGGAATCCGTCGACGTCGTGCTCGTCACCTCGGTCGATCGCACCCATGACGAGTACATCGTCGGTGCGCTGGACGCCGGTCGTGACGTGATCAGCGAAAAACCGATGACCATTGACGCCCCTCGCTGCCGGCGCATCCTCGACGCCGTCGCCCGTACCGGCCGCCAGGTGACCGTGACGTTCAACTACCGGTACAACCCTGTGCATGAAACGGTGCGTCGGGTGCTCGCGAGCGGCGAGATCGGTGAGGTCGGGTCGGTGCACTTCGAGTGGCAGCTCGACCTGCGCCACGGCGCGGACTACTTCCGGCGCTGGCACCGGGAGAAGGCGAACTCGGGCGGCCTGATGGTGCACAAGTCCAGTCACCACTTCGATCTGGTCAACTGGTGGCTGGGAGCCCGCCCCGTCGAGGTGTTCGGGATGGGCCGGCTGTTCTTCTACGGCGGGCAGGGCGCGCGGCACGGATACGACCGGGGTTACCTGCGCGCCCACGGCGATCCGGCGGCTGCCGACGACCCGTTCGCGGTGCACCTGGCCGTTCGCCCCCGGCTGCGCGAGCTGTACCTCGATGCCGAGGCCGAGGACGGCTACCTGCGGGACCGCAACGTCTTCGCGCCGGGCGTGACGATCGAGGACGACATGGCGGTACTGGTGCGCTACGACACCGGCGCCACGATGACGTACCACCTCACCGCGTACTCGCCCTGGGAGGGGTACCGGGTGATGTTCAACGGCAGCCGGGGCCGCCTGGAGTTGGAGGTGGTGGAGAGCGACCACGTCGACCTCGCCGCGGCCGGAGAGGTCAAGGGCGACCGGGCCGCGACCCGGGACAGGGCGGCCGCGTCGTCCGGGGCGGCCGCGTCTTCCGGGGCCGCCACAGGCAACGGGGCGGGTGACCACGCGGCGCTGCACGGAGTCGAGGCGGCGACGGAACGGGG
>DASXOA010000510.1:0-3345 GCA_036494675.1 Rugosimonospora sp. | reverse complement strand
ATCGCCGACCTGCCGGCTGCTGATTCGACAACCGCCGAGCCCGCGACCACCGACCTGCCGGATGCTGAGCCGGAGACCGCCGACCTGCTGGCCGCCGAGCCGGAGACCGCCGGGCCGGAGACCGCCGATCTGCTGGCCGGCGAACCGGCGACCGTCGAGCCGGAGACCGCCGATCTACTGGCCGCCGAGCCGGAGACCGCCGACCTGCTGGCCGCCGAACTGACTGCGACCGAACTGACTGCGACCGAACTGACCCCGGCCGGGCCGGCGGCCGTCGGGCCGGCGTTCGCCGCGATCGAGCCCCCGGTCACCAGGCCACGGCTCGCCCGGAACCGACCAGCGGCGGTCCGGCGGCCGTACGTCAGGGTCACGCCGCCTATCGCCGAGTCCATCCGGACCCTCATGATCGTCGTGCTCGGCGGCCTGATCGTCGTGCTGATCGTCGCCGTACTCGTCGGGATCGGGCTGCGTCCGGCGGGGCTGACCGCCGGTACCGCCCCATCGCCCGTCCCGCATCCCGTGCACGGGTTGCCCAAGGCGTCGACGTCGTCGCCGTCCCCGGCGGCCACCCTGTCGGCCTCGGCAAGCGTCCCGCCCCTGTCGTCGCCGCCCCCGTCGGCGCCGGTCACCGCCGCCGGTACCGTCCTTCCGGCCGGCTGGTACATGTTCCACGACCCGACCGGGTTCTCGGTCGCGGTACCCGACGGTTGGACGCTCTCGCACAGCGGCAGCATCGTCTACTTCCACGACCCGTCCGGCGGTCGGCTGCTCGGGATCGACCAGACCAATCAGCCAAAGTCCAACCCGGTCGCCGACTGGACCACCCAGGCCCAGTACCGGGTCGCGCACGGCGACTTCCCCGGGTACCAGCAGATCAAGATCGCAGCGGTCCCGTACCACGTCGCCGCCGCCGACTGGGAGTTCACCTACAACAAGGACGGCGTGCGTACCCACGTCATCAACCGCGGCGCGGTCTTCGGTCCCCACCAGGCGTACGGCTTCTACTGGTCGACACCGGACTCAAGTTGGACGCAGAATCTGCCCAACTTCAACCTGATCATGTCGACCTTCCAAGGCAGGACTTAGCGGTAGCGCATACCCTGTCGCGATGACCACCCTCGGCGATCTCTGGCACAACGTCCTGAACACCCAGCCCGACCCGCCCCACCTTCTGGTCATTGTGACCGGCGTGGCCGCACTGCTGGTCATAACGCCGCGCCAGCTCTGGGCACTGACTCGAAACGCGGTGACCATCGCGCACGAGGGTGGCCATGCGCTGATCGGTGTCCTGTGCGGCCGGCGGCTGCGGGGCATCCGGCTGCACTCGGACACCTCGGGGCTGACCGTCTCCAGCGGCAAGCCGTACGGCCTCGGCATGGTGCTGTCGCTGTTCGCCGGGTACGTCACGCCGTCCCTGCTCGGGCTCGCCGGAGCCGGGCTGCTCGGGCTGGGCCGGATCACGCTGCTGCTGTGGGTCAGCCTGGTGCTGCTGCTGGCGGTACTGGTGATGATCCGCAACGTGTACGGCGCCCTCGCGGTACTGGTGGTCGGCGCGGTGGTGTTCCTCGTGTCCTGGTTCGCGTCACCGGCCGCCCAGGCGGCGTTCGCCTTCGCCGGCGTATGGTTCCTGCTCCTCGGCGGGGTGCGCCCGATCGGGGAGCTTCAGCGGCTGCGTTCGCAGGGCAGGGCGCCGGACTCGGACGCCGATCAGCTGGCCCGGTTGACCCGGGTCCCGGGGCTGTTCTGGGTGGGGCTGTTCGGCCTGGTGAACCTGGCGTCCCTGGCCCTCGGCGGGTACCTGCTGATTCAGCCGCTACTGCGGTCAGGCGTCTAGGGCCGCCGTGTCGAGTTCGGCGGCCACCGGCTCGGTGAGGGTCAGGATGTCGCCGGGCTTGGCCGACGCGTGCTCGATGTAGTGGCCACCATCGAGCCGGTACAGGCTCAGCGCCACCGGATCGGGGTCGACCAGCAGGTACCAGGGAATGCCGGCCGCGGCGTAGAAGTGCATCTTGTAGACGCGGTCGTTGGCCGGGTTGCTCGACGTGATCTCGCAGACCAGCCGGACCAGGCGAGCGTCGATGACCAGGGTGTCGGGTGGCACCGGCTCGGTGATGACCAGATCGGGGATCGGCACCCGGCCGGGCCGCAGCCGGACGTTGACTGCCAGGTAGACCTCCAGCCCACTCGTGCGGGCAGGAGGCAGCAGGACGCTCCATAGCAGCGCGGACAGATTTTGGTGCTTGACCGTGGGCGCTGGACTCACCAGAAGACTCCCGTCGAAGAGTTCCACCCGATCCGGCGTCTCGCCGAGCGCGAAGTACTCCTCCTCGGTCCACGGAAAGACGTGCGCGAACGCCTCAGTCATCCGATACCTCCTGGAATGAGCCTCCCGTGGGAATCCTCCCACAAGATTACAAAGGGATGTTGCCGTGCTTCTTCGGCGGAAGCGTCTCCCGCTTGGTACGCAGCGTACGGAGCGCACGCACGATCTGTACCCGGGTTGCCGACGGCGCGATCACCGAATCCACGTACCCGCGCTCCGCCGCGACGTACGGGTTCGCCAACGTGTCCTCGTACTCCGCGATGAGCTGCCCCCGCACCTCCACCGGATCGTCGGCGTCCCGCAGTTGCGACCGGTACAGGATGTTCACCGCCCCCTGTGCGCCCATGACCGCGATCTGCGCCGTCGGCCAGGCGAAGTTCAGGTCGGCGCCGAGGTGCTTGGAGCCCATCACGTCGTACGCCCCGCCGTACGCCTTGCGCGTGATCACGGTGACCTTCGGTACCGTGGCCTCCGCGTACGCGTAGATCAGCTTCGCGCCGCGCCGGATGATCCCGTCCCACTCCTGGTCGGTACCGGGCAGGAACCCGGGTACGTCGACGAACGTGATCAGCGGAACGTTGAAGGCGTCGCAGGTGCGCACGAACCGGGCGGCCTTTTCCGAGGCCGCGATGTCCAGGCATCCCGCGAAGTGCATCGGCTGGTTGGCCACCACGCCGACCGGGCGCCCCTCCACCCGGCCGAAGCCGACCACGATGTTCTGCGCGTACAGCGGCGAAACCTCCAGGAACTCGCCGTCGTCCAGCACGTGCTCGATCACCCGGTGGATGTCGTACGGCTGGTTGGCCGAGTCCGGGATCAGAGTGTCCAGCTCCAGGTCGTCGGCCGAAATGGTGAGGTCGGCGTCGGCCTCGTACACCGGCGCGTCGTCCATGTTGTTGGACGGCAGGTAGGACAGCAGCGCCCTGACGTAGTCGACGGCGTCGGATTCGTCGGTCGCCAGGTAGTGCGCGTTGCCCGACTTGGTGTTGTGGGTGCGGGCCCCGCCCAGCTCCTCGAAGCCG
>DASXOA010000509.1:0-2631 GCA_036494675.1 Rugosimonospora sp. | reverse complement strand
GGTAGTGGCAGCGGTCGAGCCGGTACGGGTGTGGAGACCACGATGGAGGTGGTCGTCTGTCCGAAGAGGAGGAACCGGTCGAGGATCTCTTCGAGTTCGCCGATCGACGGCGCGTGAATCTTGAGGAGGAAGCAGTCCTCTCCGGTGATTCGGTGGCACTCGACCACCTGTGCCGTTTCCTGTGCGGCCTGGGTGACCTTCGGTAGCTGGCCGGGGCCTGGGCGGATGCGTACCAGTGCGGTGACCGGCATGCCGAGCGCGGCGGGGTCGATGTCCACCCGGTACCCGACGATCACGCCCGCGGTTTCCAGCCGCTGTACCCGTTCGGTGACCGCCGGTGCGGACATGCCGACGCGGCGGGCGAGCTCCGACATCGACAGGCGCGGGTTGTCCTGCAATTCGGACAATAGGCGCAGATTGAGCGCGTCTAACAGCTTCGCCCGGCCGTCAAAGGAATTTCGGCTATTCGACCTGGAATCTCTAGGCAAGTAGAGCCTCCCGCCTTCCTCTTGTCCTTCACAGCCCGCTCTGCGCTTTGGAAGATACTCCCATGAAGGAACTGATCGAGGCCGTCTCCGAACAAGCGCCGTCGGCAGGGACTTCCGGCTATGCGGCCCGGCTACCGGCCCCGGCCCTCGTCGCGGTCAGCGCCGTATTCCACTACTTCGGCCCCGCGTTCGCCGTCCTGCTGTTCGCCCGGCTGGATGTATTCGGGGTTGCCTGGCTCAGGGTCGCCAGCGCGGCCGTGGCGATCGCCGCGGTCGCGATCCACCAGCAGCCGACCCGTCACGCCGATAGAGAGGAAACACGATGCGGTACGCCCGCTTAGGCTCGTCCGGTCTTCAGGTGTCGCGGATCGGCCTGGGCATGATGAGCTACGGAGACCCCAGCGCCGAGGCGTGGTACCTGTCCCAGGACGCGGCGGAGCCGATCGTCCAACGGGCGGTGGATGCCGGCGTCACATTCTTCGACACCGCCGACATGTACTCCGGCGGCGTCAGTGAACAGGTCACCGGACGGCTGCTCGGCAAGCTCTTCGGCCGGCGCAGCGACTACGTCCTCGCGACCAAGCTCTTTTACCCGATGGGCCGGGGACCCAACGACCGCGGGTTGTCCCGCAAACACATCATGGACGCCGTCGACGCCTCACTGCGGCGGCTGGGCACCGACCACATCGACCTGTACCAGATCCACCGGTGGGACCCCGAGACACCGATCGAGGAGACCATGCTGGCGCTGCACGACGTGGTACGGGCCGGCAAGGTGCGCTACGTCGGCGCGTCGCTGATGTACGCGTGGCAGTTCGCGAAGGCCCAGCACACCGCGCGGGCGGGTGGCTGGACCCGGTTCGTGTCGATGCAGACCCGCTACAACCTCGTCTACCGGGAGGAGGAGCGGGAGATGATCCCGTTCTGCGCCGACGACGGCGTGGGCGTCCTGCCGTACAGCCCGCTTGCCCGCGGGCTCCTCGCCGGCACCCGCGAACGCGGCGGCGTACGGCACACGCCTCGGGCGATCGCCGAACAGGCTGACGGATCGAGAGAGGACGACAGCGACTTCGACATCGTGGACGCCGTTCGCTCGGTCGCCGCCGAACGCGCCCTGCCACCTGCGCAGATCGCGCTGGCATGGTTGCTGGGCAAGCCGACGGTGAGCGCACCGATTGTCGGAGCGACCAAATCCGGCCACCTCGACGACGCCCTCGCCGCCGTGGACCTGACTCTCAGCGCAGAGGAAGTAGCAAAGCTGGAGGCCCCGTACCGCCCCCATGCGCCGTACGGCTATTCGTAGCCCGCGTGTGGACCGCGAACGCCAGGCGAGCTGCCATCGCCTGGCATTCAGCCGATGTGGCGGATGCTCCACTCCCGATCGGCTAGTGCCTGCTCATGTAGGCCCATCGAGAGGAAGGTCTGCCACGCGCCTGCGGTCGCAGACGACCCGCGCGATGTCACCCGTTCGATGAACTGTGTCTGCGCCCGGCGTACGAAGCCGATGAGGTCGGTCGGTGCCACGCCGGCGCCGGCCGCGAAGCTCGCCAGACGCGAACCCCGATCCGGCGGCTCGGGAAATCCCCGTGCGTGCGCACGCTCGTCGTCCATGAACGGCACGCAGAACCAGGCCAGGACACCGGTGTCGTACCACGGATCACCAGGCTCGGCGAAATCCCAGTCCAGGACGCCGACGACCTCGGTGGTGTCGCCCCACAGCAGGTTCCACGGGCCAAGGTCGCCGTGCTGGAGCGACTCGCCAGGTTCCGGTGCGCCCGTCCTGAACTGCCATCGCGCGTCCGGTGGGCAGGCATAGCCAGCAAGGGCGCGGCGCAGGCGCCGGGTCAGCCTGCCCAGGGACTGGGCGCCGACGTCGGTCAGGATCTGCGGCAGGAAGGGCCAGCCCTGGTCGCGACCCGGCAGATAGGTCAGGATCTCGCGGCCTGCCGAGTCGAGGCCGACCGGCTGCGGGGCCGCCTCGAAGCCACTGGGCCGCAGGTACCTCAGTAGGTCATGCACGGATTCGGTCCACGGCCCGGCGGGACGACGCACCGTGTCACCGACGCGGACAATCCCTCGATCCTCAAGCCCAGCGCCATGGGGCGGCGTACCTTCATCCTCGGCCATGACCCCTCGTCTCGGC
>DASXOA010000508.1:0-4788 GCA_036494675.1 Rugosimonospora sp. | reverse complement strand
CCGTCCCGCGTCCGGCTGTCCGGCCTCCCGTCGTCCCGCGCCCAGCTGTCCGGCTTCCGGTCGTCCCGGGCCGGGCTGTTCCGCGCCGGGCTGTTCCGCGGCGGGTTGTCCCGGGCCCGGCCGTCCCGCCGGGGCCGGAGGCAGCGGGCTGCGGGCCAGCGCGGCGACCGCGAACCCGAGCGGCGGCAGCACCGCCAGCTCACCCAGTTGGACGCCGTTCGCGCCAACGCCGGCCGCGACCAGCGTGAAGAAGACCCCGGCGACGAGCCCTCCGAGCAGGACCAGCCGGCGTGGGGAACCGGTGAAGTGGAGCCAGAACGGCGTGCCGAGCGGGAACGCGGCGAGCATCCCGAGCGCCGCGGCGGCGGTGAGCGCGAACAGCGTCTCCAGGCCGCCGCCGAGCGCGCCCAGCCAGAGCCAGGGAGCGAGGCTGGCCAGGCCGGCGGCGAGGGCGGGGAGCCAGGCGCCACCCCGGGGCAGGGCCGGCCGGTACGGCGCGGTGTGGCGCGGCATCACGTGGTACCGGCGGCGCAGCACCAGCCAGGCCGCGACGCCGACCAGGGTGAGCAGCAGCAGGTACAGCGTGTTGTGCGCCAGCGGCACGGCCCGCAGCGAGCCGAGTACCCCGAGCAGCACGGCGCCGAGCACCCACAGCCGGCCGGTCGCCCGCACCGCCGTACGTGCCGCGGAGGCGGGCCGCGGCACGGTCGCGAGCAGTACCGCGGGCACGACGACCGCGACGGCGTTGAGCCAGCCGGCGGCGGGCCAGGCCCACCAGGGCACGGTGAGCTCCTCGACGGCCAGGAACTGCCCGGCGAGCCAGGCTCCGGACTGGAGCACGGCCGTCGCCGCGACGGCCCACCCGCCGACCAGGACGGCGGCGAGCACGGCCGCGACATCCGGCCCGGTGAGTGTGCCGGTCGGTCGGTCGGTCGGATCGCCGGCGCCGCCGGGGTCGCTGCCCTCGCCCGGCTTGCCGGTGTGGCCGGGGTCGCAGCTGTCGCCAAGGTCGGTGCGGTGGCCGGGGTCGCTGCCTTCGCCCGGGTCGCTGCCTTCGCCCGGCGAACCGGGGCGCGCGCCCGGCGAACCGGGGTGCGATTCGTCCGGCCCGGCCGATCCGTCCGGCTCGTCCGGGTCGCCGGAGGCGGATCGTGCGAACTGACTCACACCCGCACGGTACTGGCTTCTGGTTACCGTTGACCCATGCGTCGTGATCCGATGATCTCCCGGTTCGCCGCGGGCGAACTCTCACCCGCGCGCCGGTCGAGCGACCTCGAACGGCTGCGCGACCGGCGGTACGACGTGCTGATCATCGGAGGCGGTGTCACCGGCGTGGGCGCCGCGCTCGACGCCGCCGCCCGGGGCCTGTCGGTTGCCCTCGTCGAGGCCCGTGACCTGGCCTCCGGCACGTCCAGCCGGTCCAGCAAGCTGATCCATGGCGGCCTGCGCTACCTCGAACAGTTCGAGTTCGGCCTCGTGCACGAGGCCCTGCGCGAGCGTGGGCTGCTGGCCACGCGACTGGCCCCGCACCTGGTCCGGCCGGTGCCCATCCTGGTGCCGCTGACCGCCTCGCCGGGACTGCTCGGGCCTGCCGGACGCGCCTGGCGCCGGGCCTACTACGGCGCCGGAGTGGCGCTCTACGACGTGTTCGCCGGCATCGTCGGCAGGTCGGCCGGTCGTGGCATGCCGGCGCACCGGCACCTGTCCAAGACCGTCGCCCGCCGGCTGTTCCCGTCGCTGCGCGAGGACGCGCTCGCCGGTGCCATCCGGTACTACGACGGCCAGGTGGACGACGCGCGGTACGTGGCGACGATGGCGCGCACCGCGGCCAGCCTCGGCGCCGCGATCGTGCCCAGCGTCCGGGTGGTCGGCCTGGTCCGGGACGCCCGCGAGGTGACCGGGGTGCGGGCCCGGGACCAGGAGTCCGGTCTCGAATTCGAGATCGCCGCGCGCACCGTGGTCGCCGCGACCGGGGTGTGGAGCGACGACATCTCCGCGCTGATCGGCGACGCGCGGCCGGGGCTGCGGGTCCGGGCGTCCAAGGGGGTACACCTGGTGGTACCCCGTTCCGCGATCTCCGGCGACGCCGGCCTGATCCTGCGCACTCCGACCTCGGTGCTGTTCGTCCTGCCCTGGGGCGGCCATTGGATCATCGGTACCACCGACACCGACTGGCAGCTCGACCGGGCCCATCCGGCGGCCTCTGCCCGGGACATCGCGTACCTGCTCAATCAGGTCAACCACTGGCTCGACCGGCCACTGTCCACATCGGACATCGAGGGCGTGTACGCCGGGCTGCGTCCGCTGCTGTCCGGCGAGGACGAGCAGACCTCGAAGCTGTCCCGGGAGCACGCCGTCGTCGAGCCGATGCTCGGCCTGATGCTGGTGGCCGGCGGCAAGTACACCACGTACCGGGTGATGGCCGCCGATGTGATCGACCGGGCCGCCCGGCGCATCGGCCCGGACGTTCCGGAGTCGCACACCGACCAACTCCCACTCCTCGGCGCCGACGGCTATGGCCCACTGTGGACTCGCCGGGCCGACGTGGCGCGCCGGCACGGGCTGTCGGTCGGCGTGCTGGAGCATCTGCTGGAACGGTACGGATCGCTCTCCCTGGAACTGCTGGAGATGATCGACGCCGATCCCGGGCTCGGTCAGCCGGTCCACGGCGCCCCCGAGTACCTGGCCGCCGAGATCGCGTACGCCGCCTCGCACGAAGGCGCGCTGCACCTGGAGGATGTGCTGACCCGCCGTACCCGCATCTCCATCGAGACCACCCATCGCGGGGTGGACAGCGCGGCACACGCGGCGCGGCTGATGGGCACCGTGCTGGGCTGGGACCGGGAGACCCGGGACCGGGAGATTGAGCACTACCTCGCCCGGGTCGCGGCGGAGCGGGAGTCGCAGCGGATGCCGGACGACCTGACCGCGGACGCGGCCCGACTCGGTGCGCCGGAGGTGCGCGGGGGCCTCGCGTCGGTCTCCGTCCCCGGCGTCTGAACCACCCTCGGGGTCGCGCGGGACTGCCCGCCCAGGCTGGCGACAGCCGGCCGCCCCGCGCGAGCTTTCGGAGCCGGGCGGCGTGGGCTTTCGCAGCCGGGCCGGCCATGATGGGACGGTGCGAGTGACTGTAGTGGGCGCCGGCGTGGTCGGGCTGACCTGTGGATGGCGGTTGGCGCAGGCGGGGCACCGGGTGCGGATCGTCGCCGAGAAGCCGCCGTCCGAGACCACGTCGGCGGTGGCGGCGGCCATCTGGTACCCGTACCGGGCCTTCCCGAGGGAGCAGGTCACCCGGTGGTCGGCGCGCACGTACGAGGTGCTGCGGGAACTGTCCGGCGAGCCGGGCAACGGGGTACGGCTGCGCCGGGGGCGTGAGCTGTTCCGGGAACCCACCCCGGATCCCTGGTGGATCGGGGCGGTACCGGAACTGCGCCGGGTGCCGGCCGGCGAACTTCCACCGTCCTATGTGGACGGCCTTTCCCTGGTGGTACCCGTGGTGGACATGCCCCTGCACCTCGCCTGGCTCGTGGACCGGCTGGCCCGCGCCGGGGTGCGCATCGAGGTCGAACGGGTCACCGCGCTCGGCGACCTGGTGGACTCCGCGGACGTCGTCGTCAACTGCACCGGCCTCGGTGCCGGCGCGCTCGTGCCGGACGCGGGGGTCACCCCGGTGCGCGGCCAGGTCGTCGTCGTGGCGCAGTTCGGCCTGACCGAGTGGCTGCTCGACGAGGTCGACGAGGAGCGGTTGACCTACGTCGTGCCCCGCGAGGACACCGTGGTCCTGGGCGGTACCGCGCAGGAGGGTGAGGACGGCCTCACACCGGTACCGTCGACGGCCCGGTCGATCGTGGCGCGCTGCGCCGAACTGGTGCCGGAGGTCGCCGGCGCGACGGTACTGGCGCATCGGGTCGGGCTGCGGCCGGCGCGTCCGGCCGTGCGCCTGGGGGTCGAGACGCCGGAGCGCGGCCGCCCGGTGGTGCACTGCTACGGGCACGGCGGTGCCGGCGTCACGCTGGCCTACGGCTGTGCCGAGGACGTCGTGGAACTCGTCGGAAAGCTGGGCTGAGGGTGCTGTACGTCGACCGCGCCATCTGGCCGGGCCGCGGCCGGGCCGCCGGACGACTCTGGGCGCACCTGGTCAGCGACGTGTCCTACACGGAGTTGCACGCCTTCGCGGAGTTGCTCGGCGCGCCCCGGCGCGGATTCGAGCGCGACCACTACGACATCCCGGAATCGATGGTGCCGGTCGCGGTGTGGCTGGGTGCGGTACCGGTCACCGGCCGGGAGATCGTGGCCCGGCTGGACGCCAGCGGGCTGCGACGCCGCAAGCACCGGCCCGCCCGGATGCGCTGATCACCCCAGCGCGGCCAGTTCCCGGCGCAGGTTCGCCCGCGCGGGCTGCTCCCAGCGGGCGTGCGGCTCCGGCGTGCGGTACAGCGCGGGGAGGCCGAGCAGCCGGCGCAGGACGCCCGCCCGCCCGGTCCGGTACGCCTCGTCGGGAACGTGGGCGTACTCGGCCCGGATGGCCTCGGCATAGCCGTCGTACTCGCGTTCGGGCCAGCCCAGTACGGCCAGGTCGGCATCGCACAGCGCGCTGCCGTCCCGGTCCTCGGGTCCGGCATCGTGCCGGGCGGTCAGCAGGATCAGGCGGACGACCTCGGGTACCGGTCCGCCCAGTCCCAGACCGGTGAGCACCTGGGCGGCGAGGGCGGCGGACCGCTCCTCGTTGTCGGGACGGCGCGGATCGTAGACCGCGTCGTGGAACCAGGCGGCGAGCCGAGCGTTCCG
>DASXOA010000507.1:0-9140 GCA_036494675.1 Rugosimonospora sp. | reverse complement strand
AAGGTGCCATACGAGTTCGACGGCAACACCGTGGGTACGCCCGTCGCGCCGTCGAAGTTCTTCGGCCAGCACGGGTACCTGCCCGACGACGTGGACCTCAAGCACAATGTCAACATGCACGCCACGTTCGTCGCGGGCGGGCCCGATGTGGCCCACGTGCCCTCGGTGCGCGGGGTCCGCGCGGTCGACCTGGCGCCGACGCTGGCCATCCTGGGCGGCTTCAACCCGCCCCTGCAGGCGCAGGGCTCGGTGCTCACGGCCATTCTCAAGGACGGTCACCGGTACGCGACCGGCCAGGTGCTCGCCATCAACGACGTGCACGGCAACCTGACCGACGACGGCCTGACCTACACCGATCCGTACACCGGGGCGAAGGATGCCGCCGGCGGGATCGCGACGCTCACCACGTACCTGAAGCGGGCCAGGGCCGCCGATCCCGCGGACACCGTGACCGTCGAGGCCGGCGACATGGTCGGGGCCAGCCCGCCGGCGTCCGGCCTGTTGCGGGACAAGCCGACCCTGGACGCGTTGAACGCGATGGGCATCGACGTCGGGACGTTGGGCAACCACGAATTCGACCGCGGTGTCCCCGAGATGCTGCGCCAGGTCGACGGTGGACAGTCCACCGTGGACCCGTCGATCGCGTTCAACAAGCTGGACTTCCCGGTCGTCGACGCCAACGTGATCAGTGACGCGACCGGCAAGCCCCTGCTCAGGCCGTACACCATCAAGAAAATCGCCGGCGTGCCGGTGGCGTTCATCGGGGCCACGACCATCACCACACCGGGCATCGTGACCACCGGCGGCACCGCGGGCGTGCACTTCATCGACGAGGCGACGGCGATCAACGGCGTGGTCTCGCAGCTCGAACACGCCGGGGTGCACGCGTTCGTGGCCGTGGTGCACGAGGGCGGCAGCCAGTCGAACTACCCGGTGGGCACGGTGAACGACCGCATCAACGACATCGCGGCGCACCTCGACCCCGCGGTGTCGGTGCTCATCAGCGGTCACAGCCACACCGTGGTGGACACCCGGGTCGGTAACACGCTCGTGATCCAGGCATCCTCGTACACCCGCGCCTACGACGACGTCCACCTGCTGATGGACCGCCAGTCCCGGACGATCGCGGTGAGTTGGGGATCGGTGCGGCCGGTGTGGGAGAACACCGTGCCGCGCTCGACGGATCCCTCGGCGCCGGCGGTGACGCCGGACCCGAGGGTGCAGGCGATCGTCGACGCCGCGCTGACCGCGACGAACCCGGTGACCCAGCGGGTCGTGAACACGGCGGCGGCCGACGTCCCGTCGCAGCGCGAGGGCGGCGCGACGGCGGCCGGTGAGTCCCCGGCGGGCGACCTGATCGCCGACGCGCAGCGTGCGTACGCACACACCGACCTGGCGTTCGTGAACACCGGCAGTGTGCGCGCGGGCCTGCAGGCGGGGCAGGTCACCTACGGCGACCTGTTCACCATGCAGCCGTTCCAGGACGACTACGTGGACACGTTCAGCCTGACCGGCGCCCAGGTGTGGGCGCTGCTGCGACAGCAGTTGGCTGCCGGTACCGGTGGCATCATGCAAATCTCCGGACTGCACTTCGGCTACACGGGCAGCCAGGGATCCGGCACGATCACCGGGGTCTGGCTCGGCGCACCGGGCGACGACAGCGCGCCGATCCCGAACGACGCCAGCCGGACCTACACCGGTACCGCCAACTCGTTCATGATCGGTGGCGGCGACGGGTTCACCGTCCTGGAGAGCGCCGGCAACGTGGTGCAGACGGCGGACGCGGAACTGGTACCGCTGGTGAACTACGTCGGTACGCTGCAGGATCCGTTCACGTACGCCACCGACGGCCGGATCGCGAAGAGCTGACGGGTCACGGGCCGGTCGGCATCTGTGTCGGCCAGCCCGTGTCGGCCAGCCCGTGTCGGCCAGCCTGTGCCGGCCAGCCCGGGCCGCCGCTCAGGCGTCCTGCGGGCACATGACGGCGAACAGGCGATCGAGGGGCTCCGGGACGATTCGCGGGTCCAGAGCGCTCACGAGTGCCCGTGCGTAGCGTTCCTTGCGGCCGCTGAGCGTACCCATGAAACGCCGCAGTTGCTGTTCGGCGGTCCGCTCCCGTTGGGCCGGCTGGTTCTGGAAGGAACGCAGCCGGCGCAGGTCTCCCTGCCCGGCGACGACCTGCTCCACCCCTTCCGTACCGAGCGCGCGGATCAGTTCGTCCTCGAGGTCCACGACGCACACTCCGAAGCCGAGCGCCTCCATCGCGCCGCGCGTCAGGTCGCGGCCGAGCCCGGCGCGTTCCAGCCCGCGCCTGAAGTAACGCTCCTCCCGCAGATCGCAGAGTCCGGCCAGCCCGACCCCGAGCCCCTGCGGCCCGAGGACGGTGAGGAACCTGCCGATGCTCATCGCGCCGCCCATCGGCAGCACGCACACCCCGTCCGCGTCGAGATCCCGGTTGCGGCGCGCGGCGAGCGTGTCCAGCGCGACGCGGTCGCTGACCCCCTCGACGAGCACGACCGTGCGCAGGCCCCGGATGTCCATCGCGCGTGCGGCGTCGGCGGCCGCCGGAGCGTCGGCGCCGCCCGCGGCCCACGCGACGACCGCCGAGCGGAACCGTTGCATCTGCATCACGCGGCGGCCGGCCACCGGGTGAGGCAGCCGGCGAGGAGGGTGGCCAGCATCTCGCGCATCGCGTAGCCGAAGTCGAGCCGGAACGGGGCCATCGCCGGATCCTGGTAGACGCAGAGCATCGCGGCGGACGGCTGGGCCAGCGGCCAGATCCCGGTGGTGGCGACCAGCGTGCCGGCGGCGAAGTTGGTCGCGCCCTCGGGGCTGAGTTCGTTCAGCCGGGAGCGGATCAGGTCGGCGAGCGTGGTCGTGTTCGCGACCGCGGCGAGCTTGTACCTGCGGGCGACCTCGGTGGAGACGTTGCGTTCCAGCACCGCCGAGGAGACGCTCATCAGCTCGCAGTACAGCCGGTCGTCGCCGATCGACGCGGTGACGGTGGCGGCGATCTGCTGGTACCTGGTCTGGACCGGCGCGGAGGCGTCGACACCGTCCGGCAGGGCCGCGGCGAGCCGCCGGAGCCAGTCGCGCCACGCGCTGTCGAGCAGTTCCAGCAGGACCGCCTCGCGGCTCTCGAAGTAGCGCAGCACGTTGGACTTGGCCAGCCCGACCCGGCGGCTCAGCTCGTTGAGGCTGAGGTCGGCGACGGGCATCTCGGCCACCATGTCCGCCGCGACCCGCAGGATCGCCTGGCGCCGGGCCTCCCGTTGCTCGTCGCTGCGGGCGCGGCGGAACTGTGCGGGCCCGAACTGTGCGGTCCGGGGGGCCGCGGCGTTCCCCCCGGCGGTACGCCCTGTCGGTGTGTCCATCGTCCCCAGCCTACAGACCGGTGGTCCCTTGCCAAAGTACCGGCGGTCCGTTACGTTTCGAATAACAGACCGATGGTCTTAAAAACCAGACAGCGAGGGACATCATGTACGTCGTACCCGATCGGACCGGCACGTTCGCGGTCGTCACCGGCGCCAACAGCGGCACCGGCAAGGAGGCCACCAAGCGCCTCGCCGCCGCCGGTGTGCGCGTGGTGATGGCCGTGCGCACGCCCGCCAAGGGCGAGGCCGCCCGCGCGGAGATCCTCGCCGCCAACCCCGACGCCCGGCTGGACGTCCGCCGCATCGACCTCGCCGACCTCGCCAGCGTCCACGAGTTCGCCGACGGCCTGGCCGCCGACGGCACCCCGGTGGACCTGCTCCTCAACAACGCCGGCGTGATGACCCCGCCGACCCGGATGACCACGGCCGACGGCTTCGAGCTCCAGTTCGGCAGCAACTACCTCGGCCCGTTCGCGCTGACCATGCGGCTGCTGCCGCTGCTGCTGGCCGCCGGGTCGCCCCGCGTGGTGACGATGAGCAGCGGCGTCGCCAACTTCGGCCACATCCACTTCGACGACCTGAACGCGGAGCGCCGCTACCGCCCGCTCCGGTCGTACGCGCAGTCCAAGCTCGCCGATCTGTTCCTGGCCCGGCACCTGGCCGCCGTCGCCACCCAGCGGGGCTGGCACCTGATGAGCAACGCGGCGCACCCCGGCTTCACCCGTACCAACCTGCAGACGGCCGGTGCGAGCCTGGGCCGGGACAAGCCGAAGTGGCAGCCGTTCACCGCGTTGCCGATCCTGCCCACACAGGCGGCGGAGCAGGGCACCGAACCGCTGCTGTACGCGGCCACGAGCCCCGAGGCCGTCAACGGCGGCTACTACGGGCCCAGCGGGTTCATGGAACTGGTCGGCCCGACGAAGGTCGCGAAGCTCAACCGCCGGATGCGCGACGACGCCGCGGCTGCCCGGCTGTGGACCGAAGCCGAGCGCCTGACCGGCACCGGGCTGCCCGCCGTGGAGGCGCACGCCTGAGCCGTGCGCCAGTTCGTTGCCCTCCCGTAGGCAACTCGTCGTCTGCCATCCACCGTCGCGTGTGAGGCTGCCCCGGTGCCGGGGATGGGCGGGACCACAGCGTCGCAACGGTGCCGCAGGCTCGGTCTGGCCGGCTCGGCCATCCTCGCCGCGGGCGGGTTGCTGGCCGGGGCGAGGATGGCCCACCATGGGCTACCGGTGCGGGGCCTCGGCCATCTGCGCCAGTCCGAGGCGATCGGCCTGATCCTCGGGTACGCCGGCGTGACCGTCCTCGTGGTGGCCTGGTGCCGCCTCGGCGCCACGGTACGCGGCCCGGAACCGCCCAGCGTGCGCAGCCTGTACCTCACGCTCGCCGCCTGGGCCGCCCCGCTGCTGCTCGTCCCGCCGCTGTTCAGCCGGGACGCGTACAGCTACCTGGCGCAGGGTGCGATGACCGTTGCCCGGATCGACCCGTACCACTCGGGTCCGGCCGCCCTCGGCGGCCCGCTGCTCGCGGACATCCCCGCGGTCTGGCAGCACTCGCCCACGCCCTACGGCCCGGTCTTCCTCACCGTCGCCGCGGCGGTGGCCGCCGTCGCCTCGTCACACATCCTGCTGGGCCTGCTCGGCATGCGGCTGCTCGCCGTGCTGGGGCTGGCGGTGATGCTCGCGACGCTGCCCCGCGTCGCCGCCGCGAACGGCATCGCGCCGGCCCCGGCGGTCTGGTTGGCCGGGCTGAACCCCCTGGTGCTGCTGCACCTGGTCGCCGGTGCGCACAACGACGCGCTGATGCTCGCGTTCCTGATGACCGGCCTGGCCGCGGCTCTCCGCCGCCGGCCGGTGCTCGGTGCCGTGCTCATCACCCTCGGGGCTCTGGTCAAGGCCCCGGCGGCCCTGGGCCTGCTGGCCGTTGCCGCGTTGTGGTCCGGCGCGATGACCGGGCCGCACCGGCTGCCGAGGGCGGTCGCGGGTACCGGCGGGATCGCGGTGGCCACGATGCTGGCGGTCAGCGCGGCGACCGGTCTCGGGTACGGCTGGCTGGGTGCGCTGGGTACGCCGGCGTCCCCCGGTAGTTGGTCGGTGACCAGCGTGCTGGGCCGGGTGAGCCAACCGGCGCTGGAGATCTGGTCGAAGGGTCTCGCCGGCGCGGCGGCCCCGGCGTGGCGCTGGGCCGGGATGGCTGCCGCCGTGGGGCTGTGCGCGGTCCTCTGGCGGTACCGCGACCGGCTCGGCGTCGTCCTCGCGCTCGGCCTCATGCTGACCACGGTGGTCGTGCTCGGCCCCTCGATCCGGCCCTGGTACCTGCTCTGGGGCCTGGTGCCGATCGCGGTGTCCAGTCCGCACGGCCGCGCTGCCCGCTGGCTGCGGCTGTGCTGCGTCGCTCTCGCGTTCTCCGTGCCACCGGGTGGGTTCGCGCCCACCGTGCCCCGGCTGGCGCTGTGCGCGCTGGGCGCGGTGGCCGCCGGGATCGGACTGTGGGGGGCCGGCCGCGTCCGCGGCGGCGTGCTCACCTGGCCGGCCGCGCGCGCGGCGCCCGGCCCGGAGCCGGAGTATTCGGCATGACCGGGCGCCGGCTGTCCGTCCGGTCACGCCCGGTGGCGGCGCTCCTGCTCGCGGCCGCGGTCGAGACCGCCGCCCTGGTCGCCGTGCCCGGCCGTCGCGGCTGGTTCGACGTCGGCGTCTACTACGGCACGGTGCAGTACTGGGTCCACGGCGGAGTCATGTACGACTACCTGCGCCCCGGGACGGCCTACGGCTTCACGTACCCGCCGTTCGCCGCGGTCTGCATGCTGCCCATGGCGCTGCTGCGCTGGCACACCGTCGTGGCGGTCAGCGTGGCGCTGAACGTGGCGGCCGCGGCGCTGCTGTTGTACTGGCTGGTCGATCCGGTCGCGCGGCGGCGCGGCTGGCACCGGGGGTACGCGTTCGGCGCCGCCGCCCTGCTGCTCGCCGCCACCGAACCCGTGCGGGACACGGTGAGCTTCGGCCAGGTGAACCTGCTGCTGGCCGTGCTCGTGCTCGCCGACCTGCGGGGCCTTCACACCAACAGCCGGTACGCCGGCGTGGGTACCGGCCTGGCCACGGCGATCAAGCTGACGCCGGGGCTGTTCATCGGGTACCTCCTGCTTGCCCGGCGCTGGCGTGCCGCAGCCGTCGCCGGGGCGACCTGCCTGGCGGCGACCGTCCTGGCGGGTGTGGTGGCGCCGGCCGGCACCCGGATCTACTGGACCGAGGCGATGTGGGACACCGGCCGGGTCGGGGCGACGGCGTACGTGTCGAACCAGTCGTTGCGGGGCCTGATCGCGCGGCTCGGCGGCAGCCCCCGCGACCAGTCGGTCGCCTGGGCGGCGGCGGTCGTGGCGGTACTGGCGGCCTGGGCGTACCGGGCGTGGCGGGCCGGATCGCGCGGCGACCACGCGGCGGGCTTCGCGCTGACCGGCGTCGCCGCCTGCCTGGTCAGCCCGGTCACCTGGGTGCACCACCTGGTCTGGCTGCTGCCGGCGCTGGTGCTGCTCGCCGACCGCGGGTTGGTCGGCCGATCCGGGCGGGTTGGCCGATCCGGGCGGGTTGGCCGATCCGGGCGCCGGGATCCGGCTCGCGCACCGGCCCGTCGCGGTCTCTTGCTTGGCGGTCCCTTGCTTGGCGGTCTTCTGCTTGCCGGGGCGGTGGGCGCCTATGTCCTGCTGTGCAGCGGCGTGGTCTGGCTGTGGTCCCCGTATCCGGCCGGTGTCGCGGGCTTCATCGGCGGCAACGCCTACGTGTGGGTGAGCCTGGGGCTGCTCGTGGCGCTGCCGGCCGGCGCGGCCGGTCGTACCCGGTCGGTTGGTCCACTGTGGACGAACCGGTCAGCCGTCGACTCCGGAGGCGCGCAGCCGGGCCAGCCGCTCGGGAGTCGGCCACCGGACGTCGCGCGCCCAGCCGGCCTTCTCGAACATCCAGATCAGGCGCGCGGAGACGTCGATCTGGCCGGGCCCGACGCCGTGGCGGGCGCTGGTCGGGTCGGCGTGGTGCAGGTTGTGCCAGGACTCGCCCATGCTGAGGATGGCGAGCGGCCAGACGTTCGCTGACTTGTCACGGGACGCGAACGGCCGGTCGCCGATCATGTGGCACACCGAGTTCACCGACCAGGTGATGTGGTGCAGGAACGCCACCCGTACCAGGCCGGCCCACAGGAAGGCGGTCAGGGCACCCCACCACGACCAGGTGACGAGGCCGCCGATCAGCGCCGGTGCGGTCAACGTGATCAGCGTCCACAGCCAGAACAGCCGGTCCACGCGCAGCAGGTCCGGGTCGGCGAGCAGGTCGGGGGCGAACCGCTGCTGGTTGGTGAGATCCCGGTTGAGGATCCAGCCGAGGTGCGCGTGCCAGAAACCCCGGGCCAGCGCGGCCGGGGACGTGCCGAACTCCCACGGCGAGTGCGGGTCGCCCTCCTGGTCGGAGTAGGTGTGGTGCCGGCGGTGGTCGGCCACCCAGTGCAGGATCGGTCCCTGGACGGCGAGGCTTCCGGTCACCGCCAGCGCGATGCGCAGCGGGCGGGTCGCCTTGAACGAGCGGTGGGTGAAGTGGCGGTGGAATCCGACGGTGACGCCGAGACAGGTCACGGTGTACCAGGCGGCGGCGAGGACGACGTCCAGCCAGGTCAGGCCGTGGCCCCAGGCCAGCGGTACGGCGACCAGGAGAGCCAGCAACGGTACGGTGACGAACAGGTAGACGGCGACCTGTGCCGGCAGTGGGCGCTTGCCGCCCAGCAGAGTCCGGTGTTGCCGGTCTCCGGTGGGCGGCAGAGGCTGCCCGAGCGCACTGACCATGACGGTGTCCGATCGGTTGGGTGGGTTTGGCGGGTTCCGGGTCGTGGTGGTATCTGGGCGGGGCGGCGCCGTGGCGGCGCGCCTGCGCGGACGGTAGCCGGGCGCCGGGGCCGGCGACCTGCCAATCGACGAACCGCGGCCCACCGGACAGTGAACCCTCCGTACGGGGGTCTTCGGCTACGAGGCGCACCCCTGCCGCGGCTTCCCGGGCGACGGGCTGCCGGCCTGAGGAGCGCCTCGCCACGCGTCGAGGACGGCGGCTGCCCGGCGGGTCAACAGCCGGGCGCCGATGCGTTCGGCGATGGCCCGGGCAGGAGTCGGCGGCGCCGTGGCTGGCGCATGGCGCGCGCATGGCGTTCGCCCGGTTACTTGGTGACCTCGGCCGGGGCCGGCTTGGCTACCTCGGCTTGGCTACCTCGGCTTGGCTACGTCGGCTTGGCTACGTCGGCTTGGCTACAACCAACCGGGAGATGCCGAACCGGCTCGCCGGGCGCCGTTACCGCATACCATGTCCGGATGGCGATGGTCCCCGCGCAGCGATACCCGGGACGGCGGCGGTGACCGGCATGGGAGCGGGCGGAGGGTCGCGCACGCTCGCGGTGGCGGCCGGGCTGGCTCTGCTCGCGGGTACGGCCGCGGTCGGTGGGTGCGCCCAGTCCGGTACGGCGGGCGGGTCGCACCCGGTCCGGCACAGTGCGGCGCCCGCCTCGGGTGCGGCGGCCGGGTCCGGAAAGCCGGCCGCCCCGGCCTTCTCCGGCGCGGCACCGTCAGCGTCGGGCGGCCCCGATGCCACCCCCGACCCGTCCGGCGATCCGGCCAGCTTCGCCCCTCAGGTCCGCCGGTACGCCGGCCCGGCCGGCATCGACCCGCAACTGCTGATGGCGATCCTCTACAACGAGTCGTACAAGCCGCACGACCCGAAGCTCGAACGCGCCTGGCAGAAG
>DASXOA010000506.1:0-8812 GCA_036494675.1 Rugosimonospora sp. | reverse complement strand
GAACTGGGCCGTCGATGCGGCGAGATGCTGGGCAGCCAGCCAGGCCGCGTCCGTGACTGTCGCGTGCGTGACCGTCCCGTCCGTGGCCGTCGCGTCCTCGGCTGCGGCCCTCCGGGCTGCCGCATCACGGGCCGCGGCGGTCCGGGCCGCCACATCATGGACCGCCGCATCAGGGGCCGCCACATCATGGGTCGCCGCATAGGCGGTGGCGCCACCGTCACGGCGCAGCAGGTCGCCGGCGGCCCGGCCGGCCGCGCCGTACTCGCGCCCGGCCACCAGCCCCGCGATCCCCGCGGCCTCGACGATCAGGTCCGTATCCCGACTGCCGGCGAGGTCGCCGGCCGCCGCCGCGATCCCGTCGATGGCGAGTTGGGCATCGAGCAGGTGCCGCCGCAGCGCCACCGCCGACCAGCCGGCCGGCAGCGCGCCGGTCTCGGCCGACCATGCCTCGATCATCAACGCCGCTTCGGCCAGCCGCGCCTGGCGCGCCGTCAGCCGGCGCCGCCACCGCGACACCTGCGACGGGTCGGTCACGGCGGCTTCCAGCAGGGCAGCGCTCATCCGCGCCACGTCGCGCGAGCGGGCGTCGAAGGCCCGGCGGATGCGCGCGAGGGTACGCCGCGGGTTGCCGCGCAGCACCGTGACCGCCAGCAGCAGTATCCAGGCCGAGGCGGTGATCACGGTCACCAGCAGGGACGGCAGTGTGGCCGCCGTGGCGTGCGTGAACGACGCGAAGAAGTAGCCCATCCAGAGCTGGAAGCCGTAGAAGAAGAACGGCATGCCGAACCGGCGGACGATCACGGCCGCGAACATGACCACCACGAACACGGCGAGCATCAGGTCGGTGTGGCTGCCGACGGCGACGCCGGCGGCCATACCGGCCCCGAGCGCCACGGGGAAGAACGCGGCGGTGCGCACCCTCGCCCACATGCTGGTGGCGGTCAGCGCCATCGATCCCATCATGGCCACCATGGCGCCGAGGAGCATCGCGATCACCTCGGCCTGCGCGCCGGCGTGGGTGGCCCGGGCGATGCCGTACTCCAGTGCCAGCACGCTCGCGATCGCGACGCCGCCGGAGACCGCCATCCGCAGCCGGATCCACCCTGGGTCCGAACCAGCCACGCGATCCCGGACATGCTGGAACCAAGACAACCTGGCCGTTTCTCCCACCCCCTGGCGCCACTCGCCAGCTGCCGGATCGTCCGGCGCGGCGGGGTGGCCGCCTAATACATGTATAGTACCGGTAATTTGCCGCCCGAGACCCGGCAACGGGGTGTGATGATCGATACCGAACCGGAGCCGGCCGACCGGGAATCCACCGACCCTGAATCCGCGGGCACGGACTCCACGGACCCGGAATCCGCCGATCCTGAATCCGCCGGCCCAGAATCCGCCGGCCCAGAATCCGCCGGCCGGGATCCGGCCGTGGCGGCCGCGAGCCACTGGTCGACCGGGGCCGCCGATGCCCTGGACCTCATCGAGGTGCAGTCCGCGGTCCTGGTGCGCAATTTCGAACTGCTGCGCCGCCGCGGCGACGTGTACGGCGGGCTGGACCGGGCGGGCTATCTGCTGCTGCGCGTCCTGGAGGCGATCGGGCCGGCCGACATCAACACGCTGGCCGCCGCGGTCGGGCTGGATCCCTCGACCGCCGGACGTCAGGTGGCCGCGATGCAGCAGGCGGGCCTCATCGAGCGGACGCCGGCCCCCGCGGATCGGCGGCGCAGCATCGTCACCCCGACGCCGGAGGGGCGCACCCGCGCGAACGACGTGCGCGGCCTGCGCCGGGAGAGTCTCGTCGAACTCCTCTCCGGCTGGACCGAGGACGAACTGCGCGCCGTCGGCGACGGGTTCGCCCGGTACAACCAGGCGGTCGCCGAGCACTACCTCGGCGTCCGCGCCGACGTGCCGCCGGCGGAACAGCCCGCAACCGACCAGTCCGCGAGCGACCAGTCCGCAACCGACCAGTCCGCGGCCGGAGAAACCCCCACCGACGAGCCCCGCCGCCGCACCGGACATCGAGCGACGAACCCGACATCGAACGACCGGAAGGAATCCCCGCGGGATGAGCAGTAGCGCGTTTCTGGTGATGGACGTCCAGCGCGGGATCGTCGCGCGCTTCGGCGAGCGGGACGGCGGGTACCTGCCACGGCTGGCGCACGGCATCGATGTCGCGCGCGGCCGGGGCATCCCGGTGATCTACGTGACCGTGTCGTTCCGCCCGGGGTACCCGGAGATCAGCGCACGGAACCGCATCTTCTCCGCGGTCGCCGGCAACGCCGGGCTGACCCCTTCCGATCCGGCCATCCAGGTCCACCCCGACGTCGCTCCCCTGCCCGACGACGTGATCGTTACCAAGCGCCGCGTCAGCGCGTTCGCCGGAAGCGACCTGGATGTGGTGCTGCGCTCGCTCGACGTCGACACCCTGGTCCTGACCGGTATCGCCACCAGCGGCGTGGTGCTCTCCACGCTGCGGCAGGCCGCGGACCTCGACTTCCGGCTCACGGTGCTCTCGGACGCCTGCCTGGACGCCGACCCCGAGGTGCACCGGGTCCTGATGGAGAAGGTCTTCCCCCGCCAGGCCGACGTGCGCACCGTCGAGCAGTGGGAGGCCGACGCGGGCCGCTAGGCCAGACCCGTCGATCCTCGCGCAGATCGAGCGCCTGGCTGGGGCGCGATGACGGCTACTTCTTCGACTCGCTCGACGGCTTCTCCGACTCGCTCCACGGCCGCAGGAACCATCCGAGCCACCGTGTCGGCGCGACCGTCCTGGCGCCGCGCTCCACCGCCTGCCCGATCGACACCACCGGCGGCAGCGGGAAGCGCCACAGCCAGTCGGGCAGCCCGGCCACCGGTGGGACGTCCCGCTTCCAGTACGGCGCGAGCTTCGGGTAGCGGCCCTTCGCGGCAGGGTCGCTGGGGTAGATCTCCAGCGCGATGCGGCGCTTGTCGCTGATCTGCAGCGCCTCCTGCACCTTGCCGGCGAGGTACTCCTGCGCCAGGTCCTTCACGCCGTCCTGCGACACCGGGATCTTCCAACCCTCGGCCGGAGGGACCTGGTACCCGAGCCCGAGCGCGACGATCTCCGGCCACGGTACGACGACCTCCGCCCTGCCGTGCTGGATGTGCAGCCCGGCCGCGTCCAGCACCACATAGCGGGGGCGCAGCAGCCGGGGAAGCTTCACGAGCATCAGGACCAGCGGGGCGGTGAACACGGCCCCGAGCCCGAACCCCAGTACCCGGGCCGAGGTCTGCGCCGAGGTCCAGGCGCCATGCACGCTGACGACCACCACGATGACGAGGAACGCCAGCACCAGTACGACGGTCGACGCATTCGAGCGGCCCAGGCCGATCCTCGCACCGTCCTGCTCCGAAACGGGTGTCTGCGCAGTCACAGCGGCCGATGTTAGCAGTGTCGCGACCCGGCCGCGGGCATCGGTGACCGGCGGCGGGCACCCGTGACCGGCCGCGGCGCACCGAACCGGCGATCCGCAACGGGTCTGGATCCGGTACCCGTCGCGGATCGATCGGGGTTTGCCGCACCGGTGGCGGGGGACGTCAGCCGGGTGGTGGCGACCCGATCCGGCGTCGACCGGCGAAACGGCGAACGCGGATCGAGCGCGACGGAACGGCAGGAGCGATGCACAGGTACGCAGGCGGCGCAGCCCGATGGCCGCGCCGCCTCGCCGGGTGGCTTTCCGCCGTCATCGGTGGCCCGGCGCGGACCCGGGCCGTCCTGTTGCTGGCCGGCGTCCTCGCGCTGAACTCGGCCAACGCGGGGACCATCGGCGCCGTCGCCAACCAACTGGAGCGTGACCTCCACATCAACCACGGCCAACTCGGGCTGCTGTCCGGGGTGTCCGCGGCGATCGGCGCGCTGATCTCGCTGCCCGTCGGGGTCCTGGCCGACCGGACCGTCCGGGTACGGGTGCTGGTCGTGACCATCGTCATCTGGAGCGGTTCGATGCTGGCCGCCGGCCTGGCCACCTCGTACCTGTGGCTCCTGCTGGCCCAGGTCGCGCTGGGCGCCGCCCTGGCCGCCGCCAGTCCCGTCGTCGCGTCCCTGGTCGGCGACCTGTTCCCGCCGGCCGAACGCGCCCGCACCTTCGGCTGGATCCTCAGCGGTGAACTGCTCGGCGCCGGCTTCGGACTGCTCGTCGGCGGCGACATCGCGGCCGTGCTGTCCTGGCGCTACGCGTTCTTCCTGCTGGCGGCGGCCAGCCTTGGCTTGGCCGGCGCGGTGTGGCGGCGGATGCCCGAGCCGCAGCGGGGCGGGGCAAGCTGGATCCCGCACGGTGCGGCGGCCATCCCGCTGGCAGACAACGACCAGGCTCCGGCCGGCGAGGCGCGCAACGATCAGGCTCCGGCCGGCGAGGCGCCGCGGACCGGCGACTCCGACCGCTCCGGCGATTCGGTGATCGCGATCATCGGCCGGGCCGGGGTGACCCCGGACGACGCCCGTACGCTGCGCGAACCGGCCCGCGAGCTTCCGCTGTGGCGCTCGGTCCGGTACCTGCTGAGCATTCCGACCAACCGCATCCTGATCCTCGCCTCGGCGGGTGGCTACTTCTTCTTCGCCGGGCTGCGCACCTTCACCGCCATCTTCGTCGAGCGGCAGTTCAACATCTCCCAGACCGAGCTCAGCGGCCTGGTGCCGATCGTCGGGCTGGGTGCGCTGGCCGGCGTCATCCTGGGCGGCCGGCTCACCGACACGGCGCTGCGCCGAGGCGCGATCTCCGCCCGCGTGGTGGCCCCGGCGATCGGCTTCGGCGCGGCCGGCCTGCTGTTCGCGCCCGGCCTGTTCAGCTCCACGCTGTGGGTCGCGCTACCGCTGTTCACCGCGGGCGCCGCGGCGCTCGCCTCCACCAATCCCCCGCTCGACGCGGCCCGGCTGGACATCGTGCCGGGCGGGCTGTGGGGCCGGGCGGAGAGCGTACGCACGGTTCTGCGGCTGACCGCCGAGGCCGCCGCGCCGCCGGCGTTCGGATTCATCGCCGATGCGCTGGGCGGCGGTACCGGCCGCACGAGCCACTCCGCCGGCCTGCGCGACGCGTTCCTCATCATGCTCATCCCGTTGCTGGCCAACGGCGCCCTGGTACTCGCCACCCGCCGCACGTACCCGGCGGACGTCGCCACCGCCGCGCGCGGCACCGGGTAGCACGAGCCGACCGGCGGGCGAAACCCGGCCTCCGCGTTCTGGGCGTACCTGGTCCGGTGGGATAGGTTCTACCGTGCGCCGCCGATGGCTGGCGCGCCGCTCCCGAGCCGCTCGGGACGACCGGCACGGCTGCCCGCAGCGGTCAGCGCGACAGCCGGTGCAGCTCGACGCCGGTCAGTTCGCCACCGGTCACCTCGGCCGTGAGGAACGTGGCGCTCGGCTGGCGGCGCCGGTCGGTCGGCGAACCCGGATTCAGCAGCCGCAGGCCGCCCGGGGCCCGGGTGTCCCACGGAATGTGGGAGTGCCCGAAGACGAGCAGATCGCAGTCGGGGAAGCGGGCCGCGCACCGGCGCTCCCGGCCCGTCGCGGCTCCGGTCTCGTGAACCACCGCGACCCGCAGGCCGTCGAGGTCGACCCGGGCGACCTCCGGTAGCCGGGCGCGCAGCCGCGGCCCGTCGTTGTTGCCGTACACGCCGACGAGCCGGGCGGCTCTCGCCGTGAGCGCGTCGAGCAGCGGTTCATCCACCCAGTCCCCTGCGTGGATGACCAGGTCGGCGGCGTCGACCGCGGACCACAGCACGGCCGGCAGGTCGCGGGCCCGCACCGGTACGTGCGTGTCCGCCGTCATCACCAGTCGCATGCCATCACCGTACGTGCCGCCGCGGTCAGCAGCCGTTCGCGCGGTTCGCGCCTGCCCTCGGGGAGAATCCCGCCGGGGCCGAAATCATGCCGAATGATACTCGGCTTCCGGTTTGAGGCAGTCCACCCGGGAAAGAAGCCAGGCATGATCGGGAGCCGTCGGCACGTCCAGCCGCCCGTCCACGCGCTGGACCGCCTGCTGCGCAACGTGGACACCGGCCGGTTCGAGCGGTCGATGTCGGCGCTGACCGCGGTCGGCGCGGTGGTGACCGCCGGGGAGATCTTCCTCGAACACGACCGGGCCAGCTTCGGCAACAGGATGATGTGGGTACCGGTGGCACTCGGCCCGATCGGCGCCCTCGCCGGCGTGGCCGGCGTCGTCAGCCGCCGGGCCGCCAAGACCGCGCTGCCGCTGGCCTCGCTGGCGATCGTGGCGAACGGGGTGCAGGGCACGTACCTGCACGTGCGCGGCATCGCGCAACGACCCGGCGGCTGGGCGCTGGCCCGGTACAACATCGAGATGGGACCGCCGTTGCTGGCTCCCCTGCTGATGTCGATGATCGGCGGGATGGGGTTGCTGGCGGCGATCCTGCGCCGGGAGCGCTGATGGCCGTGCGCCGGGTCCCCCGCGGACTCGACCGCACCCCGGGCGATCACGGGGAGAAGTTCCCCGGGTTCGACGTCGTCGCGCAGTTGCCCACCTGGGACGTGGTCACCGCGGGGGTGGTGCTGAACCGGCTCGGCCCGCCGCCGCCGATCCGGTTCTTCGACCGGCACGAGGAGGCGGTGGCCCGGGCCCTGCTGGACCAACTGCTGGACCAGCGCGACGACCCGAGGGTACCGGTACTCGCGATGATCGACGCGCGGCTGGCCGAGGAGCAGACCGACGGGTGGCGCTACCACGATCTGCCGCACGACGCCCAGGCGTGGCGGGACAGCGTGCACGCCCTCGACGACGACGCCCGCCACGCATTCGGAGCGGGATTCGCCGTCCTCACCTGGACGAAGCAGGGCCTGATCATCGATCGGATGCACCGGCGGGGCGGCGACGACTGGCACGGCATGCCCGCCGCGCGGGTGTGGAACCTGTGGACCCGGTACGCCGCGATGGCGTTCTACTCCCACCCCTGGGCGTGGAACGAGATCGGGTTCGGCGGCCCGGCGTACCCGCGCGGGTACAAGAACCTGGGTCTGGACCGCCGCGAACCCTGGGAGGTCGCGGACAGCCACCCCGGCAGGGATCTGGTGGAACTCGCCCGGCGGGTGGAGGAGGCGCGGCGCCACGATGCCGCGTACCCGGATCCGCCGGTGGTCGGCCTGTCGCCGAATCCGCTCGGCGACGAGCCCGAGTGGTGAGCCGACCCCGGGCCGGCGTCGGCTCCCGCATCGCCCGGGGGCTGTTCGCGGGCTCGGGCAGTGGCGTCGCGGCCCGCAACGCCTCGGCGTGGCTCCTGCCGGCCACCGACCAGCGCACCAACCACCGGCTGCGCCGGGACATGCGCCGCTACCGCGACGACGACGAGGTCGACGCGGTCATCGTCGGCGTCGGGGCGGGCGGCGGCACGCTGGTGCAGCGGCTGGCACACGCCGGATGGCGGGTGGTCGCCCTGGACGCGGGCCCGTTCTGGGACCCCGACGTCGACTGGGTCAGCGACGAGGCCGGCTCGCACCACCTGTACTGGACCGAGCCGCGGGTCATCGACGGATCCGACCCCGTACCGCTGGGGAACAACAACTCCGGCCGTGGCGTCGGCGGCTCGATGGTGCACTACGCCGGGTACGCGCCGCGGCTGCACCCGTCCGACTTCGCCACGTACGCGCGTGACGGGGTCGGCGTGGACTGGCCGATCGCGTACGAGCAGTTGAGCCCCTACTACCGGGACATCGAGGAGGAGCTACCGGTCGCCGGGGAGCACTGGCCCTGGGGCGAACCGCACCACTACCCCCACTCCCCCCACCCGATCTCCGGCGACGGCCTGCTGTTCCAGGCCGGCTGCCACGCGCTGGGCATCCCGACCAGGGTCGGGCCGGTGGCGATCACCAACGGCCGCTTCGGCAACCGGCCGCACTGCATCTACCGGGGGTTCTGCCTCCAGGGATGCAAGGTGAACGCGAAGGCGTCGCCGCTGATCACCCACGTTCCGGACGCGATGGCGCACGGCGCGGAGATCCGGCCGGACTGCATGGTCAGCCGGATCGGCTTCGACGAGCGCACCGGACTGGCCACCGGGGTGCACTACCTGCGCCACGGGGTCGAGCACTTCCAGGCCGCCCGGCTGGTGGCCGTCGCCGGGTACTCCATCGAGACGCCCCGGCTGCTGCTCAACTCCGCGAACCGGCGCTTCCCCGACGGGCTGTGCAACGACCACGACCAGGTCGGCCGGTACGTGATGGTGCAGGGTGCGCCGCAGGTCGCCGGCAGGTTCACCGCCGAGGTGCGCGCGTACAAGGCTCCCCCGCCGTCGGTGTCGACGGAGCACTTCTACGAGACGGATGCGGCCCGCCCCTACCGGCGCGGGTACTCCCTCCAGACGGTGTCCCCGCTGCCGATCACGTTCGCCGAACACGTCCTCGCGCAGGGACACTGGGGTACCCCGTTCCGGGAGTACATGCGCGACTACATCCACTGGACGACCCTCGGCGCGCTGTGCGAGTTCCTGCCCCAGCCGGGCAACCGGGTCACCCTCGACAGCCAGGTCGACCGGCACGGCCTGCCGATCGCGCGGTTCGCCTACGGCCAGTGTGACAACGACCGGGCGATGATGAGCGCCGCGCAGCACACGATGGAGGACATCCTCCACGCCGCCGGCGCGAGCGAGGTGATGGTCATCAACCGGTACGCCCACCTCGTCGGCGGTGCCCGCATGGCCGCCCGGGCGCAGGACGGGGTCGTCGACGCCGACTCCCGCACGTTCGCGGTCCCGAACCTGTACGTCACCGACGGCAGCGTGCTGCCGACCCAGGGCGCGGCCAACCCGGCGCTGACCATCATGGCCCTGGCCGCCCGGACCGCCGATC
>DASXOA010000505.1:0-3387 GCA_036494675.1 Rugosimonospora sp. | reverse complement strand
CTTCCAGCGCGCCCTGGACCACCATCTTGGTCAGCTGGCCGAGCAGGCCGCCCTCGCCGGTCAGCTTCAGCCCGCCGGCCCGGGCCCTCTCGGCGAGCTCGCGCAGCAGCTGCTCATCAGCCGCCGACAGCCCCGCTATGTCCTGGTTCTCGCTGTTCGTCACGTCTGTCACTGGTGTCTCCCTGTTTGTCAGGAGTTACACCGTTTAAATTACAGTCCCGTGCCGGACGCGGGCGAGATCCTATACAAGCTGCACTGACCCGTAAGTAGCGCGTTCCCTTGGAACGGAACACGCCAGTGCTGCGTTCTTTGTGCTTTGGGCTCGGGCCGGTTGTAGCAGATCGGCGCCGCTCTCGGTGTAGGTCCGCACGCTGCCCAAGTGGTACGGCCCCGATACTGCGCGAACTGGGGCGTGACGAGACGGGGCTCGCCCCGCCGGTTTGCTTAGGCGGCGGTCCCGGACCGGCCCAACGGTCAGGGCCGGTCCGGGACGCCATCCTTTAGCGTCCGGCCTTGGACTTACTTCTGGCCGGTGTTGTTGTGGGCGGCCGTCGAGCTCGACACGACTACGTTGAGCACGACGTTGGGCAGGGCGGTACCGTCCGCCGTGGTGAGGTGGAAGGTCACCGGGTAAGTGCCCGGAGTGCTCCCGGCCATGACCTGCACCTGCTGCTGGCCGTCGCTGGACGCGGGAACCTGGAAGCTGCCTGACCCCGCGGAGAGGCTTACCCCGGAGGCGGGCGACGCCGTCCAGTTGACCATCTGCGCCGAGCCGGTGATGTTCCGCGCCGCCACGTTCA
The DNA here is from genome assembly GCA_036494675.1 of Rugosimonospora sp. Lineage (GTDB taxonomy): Bacteria > Actinomycetota > Actinomycetes > Mycobacteriales > Micromonosporaceae > Rugosimonospora. The sequence continues at coordinate 2,587 of DASXOA010000505.1, read as the reverse complement.
CGTTGGCGGTGCCGCCCGGCTGGACGGTCACCTGGCTCGTCGGCGTGGTGTAACCAATCGCAGGTGTCTCGTCGCTGGTGAAGGACGGCGGGGCGGCATCCGGCCCGCTGGCCCAGCTGTTGTCAGGGGTGGAGCTCAGCGAGTAGCCGATCGTGCCGCCGCCGTTGATCGCCGACAGTGGCAGATAGGCACGGTTCCACGACATGCCGTTGACGGTCATGCTGTGGATGTACGGCGTGCTATCCGTGTTTCCGTTGGCGTTCAGGGTGAGAACTTTCCCGTTGCCGAGGGTGATCTGGGTGTGCGGGAACAGCGGGCTGCCCAGGGCAAGGGTCCCGACGCCGGGAGTCTCCGGGTACATGCCGATGGCTGCCCACAGGTACCAGGATGACAGCGCCCCGCCGTCGTCGTTACCGGGCAGGCCGCCCGGGGTGGGCGTGTAGTTGTTGGTGATCACGCTCCTGATGGCGCCCTGAGCCTGCTCGGGCGCGCCGGTGTAGTCGAGCTCCCAGGCGATATCCTCGCTCGGCTCGTTGCCGACGTACGAGCCGGTGCCGTTAGGCCCGGAGTTGGCCGTGTTGGGGTTGGCGTAGAGCTGTTCGAGGTACTTCGTGTAGGCGGCGGACCCGCCGAAGGCGGCGGTCAGCCCGGCCACGTTGAACGGGACCATCGGCGTGTACTGGTAGGAGTCGCCCTCGGTCATACCGGTTTCGCTGGTCGGGCTGAAGTTCGCCGGGAACGCGCCGGTGGAGTCCTTCGGCTCGGCGAAATTGGTGGCCGGGTTGAAGGTGTACTCCCAGTTCTGCGCCCGCGGCATGTACTTGTTGTAGAGGGCGGTGTTGCCGAGCGCCTTGGCGAACGCGGCGATGGAGAAGTCGTCGACGCCGTACTCAAGGCTGACCGAGGCCGTGCCCGGGTCGTAATGGTCGGACATCCACTGCTGGTCGTTCTCCCGGACGAGGTGGCCGCCGGAGGTGGTGGTGGGCACCGAGCCGCCGAGATCCATCGCGTGCAGCGCGGCGCTGGTGTCGAAGTCGTGCGCGCCGAAGGCGTAGGCCGTGGCGATGTAGGGGTCAGGATCGTCGCCGACCATGCCGGCCGAGTTGCGGTTGGCCTGCTCCCAGCGGGGCAGCCCCGGCCCGCCCTGCGCGGCGTCGTTGAGCATCGAGGTGATGGCGTCGTTTGCTTCGCTGGGTTCCAGCAGTGCCAGCAGGCCGATGAACGACCGGTACCCGTCCCAGGTGGTGATGTTGTCGTACTGGGTGTGGCCGGCCGGGACGGTGTGGATCTTGTTGTCGAAGCCGATGTACTGGCCGTTGACGTCGTTGAAGACGCCGGGCTCGATCAGGAAGTGGTACAGCTCGGTGTAGAACATGGTCTCATCCGCGGTGTCGCCACCGGAGGCCCGGATCACCGACAGCGCGTTGTTCCACGCTGCGCGGGTGCTGGCCACCACGGAGTCCAGGCTCCCGCCCGGGTCCTCGGTGCTCAGGTTCTGCTCCGCGTTGGCGACGCTGACATACGACAGCCCGGTCCGCGCGGTGACCGGCTTGCCGTCGGAGGTGTTGAACGACAGGTAGGCACCCGACTTGGGACCGGAGGCCGAGGTGGAGCCGTCCGTCAGCGTCCCGCCGTTCCAGGTGCCGTACTTGGTGAAGGGATGGTCGAAGTGGACGGTGAAGTAGACCGTGTACGGGTCGCTTGAGCAGCCGACGTGGGTGGTGGCTGACCCGGTGATGGTCGAGGTGGCCGGGTCAATCGAGACGGTCGCGTTCTGGTCGCCCTGGACGCTGCCGCCGGCGTTGATGATCATGCTGGAGGCCGACGCGCTGGAGGGGTAGGTGAACTGGCCGATTCCAGTGCGGGTGGTGGCGCCGAGCGCGACCTTCACCCCGGAGTTCAGGCCCACCTGGTAGTAGCCGGGCGACGCGGACTCGTTGGAGTGGGAGAAGGTGGACTCGAACGCCGACGGGTTGGTGGCCGGGGAAGAGGTGACCGGCCCGGTAACCGGCATGAACGGGAAATCGCCCTCGTAGGAGCAGCCCCGCCCGCTGAAGTGGTTGAGGCTGAAACCCTTGATCGTGTTGTCGGGGTACCAGTAGTCCCCCGGAATCCCGGTGGTGGTATCCGGTGACCACGCCACCATGCCGTGCGGGGCGACGGCGCCCGGGTACACGTCCCCGGTGTCGAAGGCGAACCCGTAGTGCGAGTTCGGCGCCGGGTTCGTGCCGATGAACGGGTTAACGTAACTGGCTAGGCCGCCAGCAGGCGCCGAAGCCGCCTGCGCCGCAGGTGCTGCCGCATGGGTCACCGCGGCCGTAGCAACAGCCGTCCCGCCACCGCCGGCGATCGCCGTCGTGAACGCCGCCACCGCCACTATTGGCGCCGGCAGCCATCTCCGTCCTCTAGTCCGTCCTCTGATCTGCAGTCTGGGTGGCCAGGGCATGAGGCTCCTCTCCTATAGTTAACGATAACGTCAATTTGCTACGATAGTGAGCGTGATACCCCAGGCTGTCAAGGAAGGGTCTGGGCATTTATTAGCGATAACGTGAACGTTACGTCAGGCGCCGGCGGAGAGGAGGTGGCG
>DASXOA010000504.1:0-12325 GCA_036494675.1 Rugosimonospora sp. | reverse complement strand
CAGAGCCTTCGCGGCCACACCCTCGCCCTCATGAATCAGGCCCAACAGGATGTGCTCAGTGCCGATGTAGTTGTGGTTGAGCATCCGGGCCTCTTCCTGAGCCAGGACCACAACCCGCCGTGCTCGGTCGGTAAACCGCTCGAACATTTCAGGTATCTCCTCACGTGCCTTGCGGCACCGCTTCGCAAGCCCATGAAGGCCTAACCGCATCTATCACTCTATCGCCGACCGCCGACGCTCGGCCTCGCCGAGACTTCGCTATCCCCTGGCGGCCTGACTGACCATGGGCGGACAAACCACCGCGTACCAGCAGTTAAACCTCGGTCGCATAGTCCAACCGAACCGGCTGCCGGGGTGTTCCAGGCGAGCGCTACGCGCAGAGCGAAATCGGTCACGCACCCCGCGGGGCGCAGACGCCGCCCGCCTCCGGCCGGCCCGGGCCACATACCGCCCGGCGTGTCGCCGCCGGACCATACGCGTCCGGGTGGTCGAACGCGCCAGGCCCCCGCGGCATTCCACCTCCGACCCCGGCCGGCTCCGGGCCTCGGCCGGCTCCGGGGCTCGGCCGGGAAGGGCCCCACCGATCCGGGGACGCCGGAGCCGTCAATGAACCACGCGCGGGGTACGCGGTGCGGACCCGGCACAGAATGGGACACGAAACAGATCAGGAGACACCGCGACCGGCGGGGTCACGGTGTCTCCTGATGCGTCGGTGCGATCGATTCAGCGGCCGGCGTCGGCGTTGTACTCGTCGACGATCTCCTGCGGGATCCGGCCACGGTCGGAGATATTGCGTCCCTTGCGCTTCGCCCAGGTACGGATTGCCTTGTTCTGCTCGCGATCGGCCGCCGCACTGCCACGCGCCCGCGCCGCGGCACGGCCCCCCACCACGACGCCGCCCCGGCCTACCCGACGACCGTGCGCGATGAAATCGGAGAACGATTCCCGCAGTCGCGCGGCGTTTTTCTTGGAGAGGTCAATCTCGTACTGCACACCGTCGAGCGCGAACTTCACGGTCTCGTCGGCGCTGCCGCCTTCCAGATCATCCTCAAGGATGACAACTTCCCGTCTCGCCACCGTACAGGTTCCCTTCGCATAATCGGCTTATGCCGACCCGGAAACAATAACCCGGATGGCCGCCTTTCCGTCAATAGGAACGCAGAAATCACTCGGGGCGGATCAGCGGGAACAGGATGGTCTCCCGAATGCCGAGGCCGGTCAGAGTCATCAGAAGCCGGTCGATACCCAGGCCCATCCCGCCAGCCGGTGGCATTCCGTACTCGATGGCGCGGAGGAAATCCTCATCGAGGCGCATCGCCTCCGGATCGCCCTTGGCAGCCATGAGCGACTGGGCCACCAAACGTTCCCGTTGGACCACCGGATCGACCAGCTCCGAGTACGCGGTCGCCAGCTCGACGCCCCGCACGTACAGATCCCACTTCTCGGTGAGCCCGGCCGTCACCCGGTGGGCGCGGGTCAACGGGGTGGTGTCCTCGGGAAAGTCCCGGACGAAGGTGGGCTCGACCAGACCGGGAACCACCAGCGCCTCAAACAGCTCCTCGACGAGCTTGCCGTGGGTCCAATTGGGGTCCACCGCCACGTCATGCTTGGCCGCGTATTCCAGAAGTGCGGCCATCGGCGTTTCCACGGAAACTTCCTCGCCGAGCGCGTCGGACAGGACGCCGAACAACGTCACCGAGCGCCAAGACCCGCCGAGGTCGAACTCGGTGCCGTCATGATGGGTCACGACTAGTGAACCGGACAGTGCCCGGGCGGACTCCTGCACGAGCTCCCGGGTGAGGGTGGCCATGGTGTCGTAGTCGCCGTACGCCTGGTAGGCCTCCAGCATCGCAAACTCCGGAGAGTGAGAGGAGTCGACACCCTCATTGCGGAAGTTGCGGTTTATCTCAAAGACGCGATCGATTCCGCCGACCACACACCGCTTCAGATACAACTCCGGAGCGATTCGCAGATACAGATCCGCATCGAGTGCATTGCTGTGCGTGACGAATGGACGGGCGGCGGCCCCGCCGGGCAACAACTGCAACATCGGAGTTTCCACTTCCAGGTAACCACGACTGTGCAGTGCGTCACGCAGACTGCGTACCACAGCCGCCCGGCTCCGTACCGTCTGCCGGGCCTGCGGCCGGACGATCAGGTCGACGTACCGCTGCCGTACCCGCGCCTCTTCGCTCAGCGGCCGGTGCGCGACCGGCAGCGGCCGCAGCGCCTTGGCGGTCATCGCCCAGGAATCGGCCAGGACGGACAGCTCACCGCGCCGGCTGGTGATCACCTCGCCCGTGACGCCGACCTGGTCACCCAGGTCGACCAGGCGCTTCCAGCTCTCCAGCGCCTCCGGGCCGACCCGGTCGAGCGACAGCATGGCCTGCAGCTCGGTACCGTCGCCCTCGCGCAGGGTCGCGAAGCACAGCTTGCCCGTGTTCCGAATGAAGATCACCCGGCCGGTCACGCTGACCTGATCCCCGGTCGCGTGATCGATCGGCAGGCCGGCGTAGCGCTGCCGGATCTCGTCCAGCGTTGCGGTGCGCGGGAAGCCGATCGGGTAGGGCTGCCCGCCCTCGGCGAGGATCCGGGCGCGCTTCTCGCGGCGTACCCTCATCTGCTCGGGAAGATCGTCTGCGGTGGGCGGCGTGGGCGCTTCGGTCACGGCGCCCAGCCTACTGGCCGTCAACTTCGCCTCCTCACTGAGTTAACCTGGCTGCCCATGACCGAGCAGAGCGAGCAGGCCCTGTCCTTCGGGCCGGCGGCGGACCGCTACGACGCCAACCGTCCCTCCTACCCCCCAGCCGCGCTGACCTGGGCCCTGGGCACCCCGGCCCGGCGCGTGGTCGACCTCGGCGCCGGTACCGGGATCCTGACCAGGGTGCTGCTGGCCCTCGGCCACCGGGTGCAGCCGGTCGAGCCGGACGCGGGGATGCGTGAGCGGCTCACCGCGACAACCCCCGACGTGACACCGCTGGCCGGCTCCGCCGAGCGGATCCCGCTGGAGGACGGCTCGGTCGACGCGGTCGTCGCCGGGCAGGCGTACCACTGGTTCGACCCCGAACCGGCGCACGCGGAGATCGCCCGGGTGCTGCGGATCGGCGGCGTCTTCGCCCCGGTCTGGAACATCCGGGACGAGTCGGTGCCGTGGGTGGCCCAGCTCACCGCGATCGTCGACGATCCGCGCGACGGGGGGCGCCACGAGGGGCTGCTCAAGCATCCGGACTTCGGGCCGCGGTTCGAGGCGGTCACCAGCAAGGGCTTCCGCCACGAGGTGCCGATGACCGCGGACCGGCTGGTGGCGCTCGTCTCCACCCGGTCCTACTACCTGACCGCCACACCCGAGCGGCAGGCCGAGCTAGAGACACGGATCCGGGAGCTGGCCGCCGGGCTACCGGAGATCTTCCCGCTGCCGTACGTCACGGTGATCTACAAGGCCACTCGGCGCTGAGGCTCCGGCACGCCAGGCTCGGCCGCGCCAGGCCGGGCCGGCTCCGGCTGCGCTCAGACGGCACAACGTGGATCTGTGCTCGCCTCCGCCACAAACCGGCTCCGGCTGCGCTCAGACAGCACAACGTGGATCTGTGCTCGCCTCCGCCACAAACCGGCTCCGGCTGCGCTCAGACGTTACGCTCGAACACCATCCGCAGGCCGATCAGCGTGACCATCGGCTCGTGATGGGTGATGGTGCGGCACTCCCCGATCACCAGCGGGGCCAGGCCGCCGGTGGCGATCACGGCCTTGACCTCGCCCAGCTCGTCGATCATCCGCTCGACGATCCGGTCCACCTGGCCGGCGAAGCCGAAGTACATGCCCGACTGCAGGCACTCCACGGTGTTCTTACCGATGACCGAACGCGGCCGCACCGGCTCCACCTTGCGCAACTGGGCGGCCCGCGCCGCCAGGGCGTCGAAGGAGATCTCGATGCCGGGCGCGAACGCGCCGCCGAGGAATTCGCCGCGTGCGCTGATCACGTCGAAGTTCGTGGTGGTACCGAAGTCGACCACGATCGACGGTCCGCCGTAGAGCGTGTACGCCGCCAGGGTGTTCACCACCCGGTCGGAGCCCACCTCCTTCGGGTTGTCGATGGCCAGTTGCACGCCGGTGCGCACACCCGCCTCCACGATCACCGTGGGCAGCCCGCCGTAGTACCGGCTGAGCATGCCGCGCAGCGAGCGCAGTGCCGCCGGTACCGTCGAGCACGCCGCCACCCCGGACAGCTCGACGTTGTCGGCGGCGAGCAGCCCCCGGAAGTTCAGGCCCAGCTCGTCGGCGGTGGACCGGGCGTCGGTCTTGATCCGCCAGGAGTGCACGAGCTTGTCACCCTCGAAGGTGGCCAGCACGGTGTTGGTGTTTCCGATGTCGATGCACAAGAGCACGGCAGAAACTCTACGGCGGCGACCGCGGGCTCCGCCTCTGCCTCTAGGAGTCGCCCCGCGAGCGCAGGTCCATCGCGATGTCCAAGATCGGTGAGGAGTGGGTCAGACCGCCCACCGACAGGTAATCCACCCCGGTCTGCGCGTACCGGCCGGCCACGGCCAGGGTCAGGTTGCCGGTGGCCTCCAGTTCGGCCCGATCGCCCACCGCCTCGACCACCTCACCGAGCAGGTCCGCGGACATGTTGTCGCAGAGCAGGAACGTCGCACCCGCGGCGACGGCCTCCTGCGCCTCGGCCACCGTGGTCACCTCGACCTGGATCGGCACCTGCGGGAAGGCGGCGCGGATCCGGTCGTACGCGGCGGTCAGCGAGCCGGCCGCCAGCTTGTGGTTGTCCTTGATCATGGCCACGTCGTACAGGCCCATGCGCTTGTTCGCCCCGCCGCCGGCCCGGACCGCGTACTTGTCCAGGATCCTCAGGCCGGGCGTCGTCTTGCGGGTGTCCAGGACGGTCGCGCGGGTACCGGCCAGCGCGTCCGCCCACGCCCGGGTGTGGGTGGCCACGCCGGACATCCGGCAGATCAGGTTCAGCGCGGTGCGCTCGGCGGTCAGCAGTGCCCGGGTCGGCCCGGACACCGTGGCGAGGACGTCGCCGCGGGCCACCCGCTCGCCGTCCTTCACGGCCGCGAGGAACGACGCGCTGCCCCCGACGCCCTCCCCGGCGATCCCGGGCAGAGGGGCGCCGCCGCTCGGCATGTCGGACGACGCGACATCGAACACCGCGGCGGCGACGGCCAGCCCGGCGACCACGCCCGGCGCGCGGGCCACCAGGTCGCCGGTGTCCGTCTGCTCTGCCGGGATCGTGGCCACGCTGGTCACGTCGAGACCGTCCGGCCCCAGATCCTCGGCCAACGCGCGCAGGACGATGTCGTGAACCTCCGCGACATCGAGCCCGTCGGCCACCAGGGCGTCCACAGTGGACTGATTCATGCCGTCGCCGTCCATTCCTCGGTGAGCCGGCCGCCGTCGTCCACCGCGGCCAGCAGGTGCCCGCGCCAGTCGTCGGACGCGTCGGGGAAATCCTCCCGCCAGTGGCAGCCCCGGGTCTCCTCGCGGCGGATCGCCGCCGCCAGCAGCGCCGAGGCCACGGTGAGCAGGTTGCTCGCCTCCCACGTGTCGGTACGGGCGGCGGACCGGGTACGGCCCAACTCCACCAGGGTCCGCGCCGCCCCGGCCAGCGAACCGGCGGAGCGCAGCACCCCGACGTTCGCGGTCATCGCCCGCTGCAACGGATGCCGGATGGCCGCGTCCACCACGAATCCCGCCGGCCGCGCCGGGATCGCCGGATCGGCCTGTGGCGGCAGGTCCGCCGCCACGTCCACCGCGATCCTGCGGGCGAACACCAGGCCCTCCAGCAGGGAGTTGGACGCCAGCCGGTTGGCGCCGTGCACTCCGGTGCAGGCGACCTCGCCGCAGGCGTACAGACCCGGGATCGAGGTGCGCCCCGACAGGTCGGTGCGCACGCCGCCGGAGGCGTAGTGGGCGGCGGGCGCGACCGGGATCAGGTCCACGGCCGGGTCGATGCCGGCCGCCAGGCAGGACGCGGTGATGGTGGGGAACCGCCGGGCCAGGTCCGGCACGTGCCGGGCGTCCAGGTACACGTGGTCGTCGCCGCTGGTACGCAGCTGACGGAAGATGCCCTTGGCCACCACGTCGCGCGGGGCCAGTTCGGCCAGTTCGTGCTGGCCCACCATGAACCGCCGGCCGTCGCCGTCGACGAGGTACGCGCCCTCGCCCCGCAGTGCCTCGGAGACCAGCGGCTGCTGGTCGCCGAACGACGGCTCACCGAGCCGGCCGCTCGCGGCGCTCGCCGCGACGAGCGCCGTCGGGTGGAACTGCACGAACTCCAGGTCGGTCACTGCCGCACCGGCCCGCAGCGCGAGCGCGACGCCGTCACCGGTGGACACGGTGGGATTGGTGGTGGACGCATAGACCTGGCCCATCCCGCCGGTCGCCAGCACCACCGCCCGGGCCAGGATCGCGCCGACCCCGTCCTCGGTACCCTCGCCGAGCACGTGCAGGGTCAGCCCGCAGGCCCGGCCGCCCGCGTCGGTCAGCAGGTCCAGGACGAGCGCGTGCTCCACCAGCCGGATCCACGGGTCCCGCCGCACCGCGGCGTGCAGGGCACGCTGCACCTCGGCCCCGGTGGCATCGCCGCCGGCGTGCACGATCCGGTTCGCGTGATGCCCGCCCTCCCGGGTCAGCATGAGCGAACCATCGGGGTACCGGTCGAACTCGGCACCCCAGCGCATCAGCTCCCGTACCCTCGTCGGTCCCTCGGTGACCAGCACGTCGACCGCCGCCGGATCGCACAGCCCGACCCCCGCGGTGATCGTGTCCAGGGCATGGGCCGACGGCGTGTCCAGCGGGTCGAGTACGGCGGCGATCCCGCCCTGCGCCCACCGGGTCGACCCGTCGTCGATGTTCACCTTGGTGACCACCGTCACGTGCAGCCCCGCCTCGCGCAGGTGCAGCGCGGCGGTCAGCCCGGCGACGCCGGAGCCGACCACGATCACGTCGGTGTTCTCGGCCCAGCCCGGCTCGGGCGCGGGGAGCCGCACCGGCAGCGCGGGAAGGGTCGGCAGGACGGGCAGGGTCGGGGTGAACGGGGTGAGCGTGGACGGCGCCATCTGGCGATTGAAACCCACCTGTTCATTGTGGCAGCGGTCGGGCTCCCAGACTGCGAATCGAGCCACGCAGCCCGACGCCGGCCAGCGCGTAGCAGGCGAAGGTCTGGTCGCTGCCCAGCCAGGTCTGCGCCGTCGTCGGGCCCACGTAGCCGACGGACAGGTCCGGACGGTTCGCGCTGCTGGACAGGCCCAGATAGGAGCGGACCACCTCGCCACAGCCACGGTTCGCGGTGTCCTTCACCGCCGTCGCGTCGAACGGCGCGTCCGGCGGGGTCAGCGTGTAGACGCCGACGAATTCACCGTCGTGTTCTTGGTCACAGGGGGTGTACGCCGACCCGTCCGTCCCGCGTGCCACACACGCGACCGCGACCTGCCCGCCGGCCGCTTTGAGACTCGCGGTACGGGTGGTGAACCGGGTACCGGCGGCGTCCACGGTCTGCGCCAGCGCGCAGCCGAAGAACCCGTCCCGCTGCGGGCTGATCCAGTCGGCCAGCACGGTCACCCGCGCCTTGTGCCAGTCGCTGCCCAGGAAGGTCGAGGCGAAGGCGCCACAGGCCCGGCGCACCTCGGCCAGCATGAGGTTGTTCGCCACCGTGCCGTCCCTCCCGCCCTTGCGCCCGCGCGCGATCAGGTCGTGGTCGACCTGCCCGACGTGGTACACCTCGGCGGTGTGCCCGGCGGTGCAGGAGACCGCGGTACCCGGCCAGGGAAGAGCACCGCGCGCGGCCGAGGGATCCACCTGCCAGCACGAGCCGACCGCGGGAGCGGCGGCCGGCGTGATGCTCGGGATCGGGTCGGACCGGTTGAGCCGCCACTGCACGACACCGACCGCCGCCACCGCCACCACGAGCGCGACGATCAGGCCGAGGACGCGCCGGGACATCTGCCTACCTTCCTGCCGGGGCTGTCGTTGGGGCACCGTGGCCCGGTCAGCCCTTCGGGGTCTTGCCGCGGATGCCCTTCACACTGCCGACGAAGCTTCCGCTCTTGGTGAACGCGTACGCGAAGCACTGCACGGTCCGGTCGCCCAGCGCCCACTGATCCTCGTCGAAGGACAGCTCCCACCACCCGACCGCCGGGTTGTCCCACTGATCGGAGTTGGCGTACCCGAGGAACTTCGCGACCACCTCGACGCACCCGTTGTCCTCCAGCTTCTCCCGGCTCGCGGCACTGCTGGGCCAGGGGACGTTCGGCGCGGTGAACGTGCCGGCGAACTCGGCGCCGTGCGGCTTCGCGCAGTCGATCGGCCGCTCGGACAGCACGTTCTTCTGACCGTCGGTGGTGACGTCGAGGCAGCCGTAGGCCGCGGTACGGGGGCCGGACAGGTCGCCCTTGAGGGTGCCCTGCTCGACGACCGAGGTCCCGTCCGGATCGCTGAGGTGCACCAGGTCGCAGCGGAACCACCGCGCACCACCGGCCCACGCCTCGTCGCTGGGCAGCACCAGGCCCAGAAAGACCATCGCGGTGTGCCAGTCGCCGCCGAGGTAGTCGGACGCGCCCTTCTGGCACTGCGCGTACAGGCCCGGCAGCGCCGGACTGTCGTCGGCGGGCGGATCAGAGCGGCCGGCATCGGCACCGGTGAACGTGCCGACGTACGCCGTCTCCGTCTGGTGCTGCGCCGTGGCGCAGTCGACCGGGTCGAAGTCGCCGTGCCAGACCGCGTCGTACGGCCAGGGGTAGCACACGCCGGCGACGGGCACCGCGACCTTCGCCTTGGACATCGCCGGCCAGCCGTTCGTCAGGTTGCCGTCGACGCCGGGCGGCCTGGCGCAGCCGGTCAGCGCGAACGCCACCGCGAGAAGGGTGGCCAGCGCGAATGTCCGACGCATGGGACTCCTCCCGCCGCTATGACTCCGGCCCGCCAACGGTGGCCCCCACGACGATGTCACGACCACTTCGGAGCCTTGGCCCCCAGCCCCTTCACGCTGCCGACGAACCGGGCCCCGTTCGGGGAGTCGCCCTTGAAGCCCAGTGCGGAGCACACCACGGTACGGTCGCCGAGCGCCCACTGGTCCTGCGACGGTCCACCGGTCATCCAGCCCATGTACTCGCTGTACACCTTGCCGCCGGGGAGCCCGAGGAACTTCGCCACCACTGGCTCGCAGCCGTTGTCGAACATGTTCTGGCGGGTCTTCTGATCGGCCGGCCACGGTACGTTCGGCGCCGAGTACAGGCCGGCGACCTCGGCGTTGTGCGGCTTGGAACAGTCCGTCACCTGCTGGTCCTTGACCGTGCCCTTGCCGTCGTCGGTCACCGTCGAGCAGGTCAGCGCGAGTGGCCTGGCGCCACGCAGCCCGTCCTTCACGCTGCCGGACCGCAGGGCGTCCGTCTCGTTGGCGTCGGAGTAGCGGGTGATGTCACAACGGAACCAGCGGGCCCCGCCGGACCACGCGTTCGGGCTGGGCAGCGTGAGGCTCAGCGAGAGCAGGCCCAGGTGGTAGTCGTCGCCCAGGTAGTCGACGGCACCCTTGCGACACTGGGCGTAGGCGTCGACGCGGTCCTGACTGCCCTCGGCGGGGATGTCGGACCGGCTGGCGGCGGTGCCGGTGAAGGCGCCCACGAACACGGTCTCGACGCCGTGGCCCCCGGCGCACGGCACGGTATTGAAGTCGCCGTACCAGATGTCGCCCTTGAGCACGCTCGGATAGCAGACGGCGGCCACCGGTACGGCGACCTTCGCCTTCGGCATCGCCGGCCAGCCGTTGGTCAGGTTGCCGTCGACGCCGGGCGGCACGGCGCAGCCGGCGAGACCCAGGACACCGAGGAGAACGAGCGCGGCACACAGTCCGCCGGAAACCAGTACGCGCCGCGGCATCGGCTGCCCTCCCCGTCAGTGCAGGCAGCGCAGCCTATGAAGTTCCGCGGTCGGCGCACAATGGCCCGATCAGCCGGTGCCGGCCGTCCGGTAGGTGCCCGAGAGCCGGCCGGGAGGCGCGCGGACGCCGGCTGTCCGGCAGGCGCGCCAGCGCGGCCGGGAAGCGCGCCGGCCGTCAGCCGGTCAGGACCCTGTCGCCCCGGGTCGGCTCGCCGACCATGCCGGGCGCCGTCCCGGCCGGATCGCTCCCCAGCTCGATGACCCGGTTCGCGGCGTCCACGTGCACGACCCTCGGCCGGTACGCGCGAGCCAGCGCGTCGTCCATCTGCCCGTACGAGATGAGGATCACCAGATCGCCGGGGTGCACCAGGTGCGCGGCCGCGCCGTTGATGCCGATGACACCGGAGCCGCGCTCGCCCGGGATCACGTAGGTCTCCAGACGCGCGCCGTTGGTCACGTCGACGATCGCCACCTGCTCCCCGGCGAGCAGGTCGGCCGCGTCCATCAGCTCCTCGTCGATGGTCACCGAGCCGACGTAGTGCAGGTCGGCCTGGGTGACGGTGGCGCGGTGGATCTTCGACTTGAGCATGGTGCGGAGCATGGTCACGCGATCTCCAGGAACGTGTTGTCGATGAGCCGGGTGCTGCCCACCCTGGCGGCGATCAGCAGCCGCGCGGTTCCGCTGCGCGGGGCCGGGCCGAGTTCGGGGTCGGTCAGCGCGAGGTAGTCCAGTTCGACCCCGGTGCCGAGCGCGGCCCGCGCGGCGGCCAGCACGGCGTCGGGACCGCCGGAATCGGGAACTCCCACCGCGTCCGGGCCGTTGCCCGCGCGCACTCCGGCGGCCAGGGCGGCCGAGAGGGCGAGGGCGGCCCGGCGCTGCGCCGGGTCGAGGTACCGGTTGCGGCTGGAGAGGGCGAGGCCGTCCGGCTCCCGTACGGTGGGCACGCCGACGATGCGCACCGGCAGGTCGGTGTCGCGCACCATCCGGCGTACCAGGGTCAGTTGCTGGTAGTCCTTCTCGCCGAAGAACGCGAAGTCCGGCCGGGTCAGGTGCAGCAACTTGAGCACCACGGTCAGTACGCCGTGGAAGAAACCGGGCCGGCTGGCACCCTCCAGGATCTCGGCGAGCGGGCCGGGATCGACCCGTACCGAGGGTTCGCCGTGCGGGTACATGTCGTTCACGGAAGGCGCGAAGACGACGCCGACCCCGTTGCGGGCACAGACCGCGAGGTCCGCGTCGAGCGCCCGCGGGTACCGGTCGAAGTCCTCGTTCGGCCCGAACTGGAGCGGGTTGACGAAGATCGTGACCAGGACCTCGTCGGCCTGCTCGGCGGCCGCCCGGATCAGCGCCTCGTGGCCGTCGTGCAACGCACCCATGGTCATCACCACGGCCACGGTGCCGGTCATCTTCGCCCGGGCATCGGCCAGCTCACCCCGATTGGTTGCGACGATCATGCGACCGGCTCCTTCCCGCCGTGGTCGGCCGCTTCGGACGCGGGTACGCCGTCTCCCCGGTAGCCGGCATCGGCCAGCGCGTCGAGCAGCGGGGCGGCCTCCGCGCCGCCGAGCCGGCCGGCCGCGATCGCCCGGTCCGCGGTACGCCTGGCCAGCGCGCGGTACGCGGGCAGCGAGTCCGGCGCGGCGGCGGCGAGGGCGTCCAGGTGCCGGGAGACGGTACCGGCGTCGCCGCGCGACACCGGACCGGTCAACGCCGCGTCGCCCATGCGCAGGGCGTTGTCCAGGGCGGCGTGCAGCAACGGATCGAGGACCCGCTCGGGGTGGCGCACACCCGCGTCGCGCAGCCGGTCCAGGGCGTCGTTGACGAGCGTGACCAGGTGGTTCGCGCCGTGCGCGAGTGCGGTGTGGTACAGCGCCCGGCGCTGCTCGGGGATCCACTCGGGGGAACCGCCCAACTGCCGTACCAGGGTTTCGGCCAGCGGCTGGACGTCCGGCGGGGCGGTGACCCCGAACGAGATGCCGGCTCGCAGGCGGTCCAGGTCCTCCGCACGCCCGGTGAAGGTCATCGCGGGGTGCAGCGCGAGCGGCCGGGCACCCTTGGCGACGGCCGGGTGCAGCACGCCGACGCCGTGCGCCCCGCTGGTGTGCGCCACGACCTGCGGCCGGTCGCCGGTCGGCCCGTGGTGCGGCTCCCCGGTCGCCTGGCTGTGCGCCTGCCCGGTCGGCTGGCCGTCCGGCGCATCGGCTCGGCGGAAGGCGCCGGACTCGGCGAGGTGCGCGACCAGCGGGGCGAGGGCATCGTCGGGTACCGCGAAGATCACCAGGTCGGCCTCGGCGACGATGTCGGTGGGCCGCCGGCGGGGAGTACCCGGCAGAAGGTCTTCGATGTGGGCCTGCGCGGCGGGCGACCGGCCTGATGCGCCGATGACGTCGTACCCGGCGCCGGCGAGCGCCGCGCCCAGAACGGAACCGACCCGTCCGG
>DASXOA010000503.1:0-32982 GCA_036494675.1 Rugosimonospora sp. | reverse complement strand
GTAGGAGACCCGGTCGCCGACTTTGTAGGCGTGGTTGACGACCCAGGCCGGGTAGGCCCCGGTCGCGGTCGGCGTCGGTGATGTGGTGTGGGTGGGCGTCGGAGTCGGTGACGCGGTGCGGGTCGGCGTCGGTGGCGGGGTGCCGACGGTGGCGCCGTTGAAGATGCCGGTGAACTGGAGGGTGCTCTGGCTGATGCTGGAACAGTTGGGGCTCGCCCCGCCGCCCGCACCGCCGGGGCACGGCTGGTCGCGTCCGACTGACCAGAACGCCAGCCGGCCGACCCCGTTGCTGTTGGCGAAGCTCACCAGGCTCTGTGCGTTGGCGATGGTGAAGATCTCGCCGGCCTGGTCGTTCTGCCCGATCATCGGGGTGATGCCGAGGCTGCCGTAGCCGAAGCTCGGCCAGATGCCCCGCGCGATCGACACGGTACCCTGCGCGGCACTGATCGCCGCGGCACCCATGTTGGATACCGCGCCGCCGTAGTCCATCGTCATGATGTTGACCAGGTCGATGCGGGTGCCGTTGTTCTTGGCGGCCTGAAGGAACGCGGTGCCGTTGCCGTCCGGTCCGTTCTGTAGCACCGGGATGGTCACCGAGATATTCAGACCCGGGTTGTTCGCCTCCAGGGTCTTGATGGCCTGGAAGCGGCGGTTGATCGAGCCGGAGTCGGCGATGGCGGCGCCCTCGACGTCGAAGTCCAGGTGGTTGACGTGGTACTTGTTGATCACGCTCTGGTAGGCCGAGGTGAGCGACGTGGTGTTCGTACAGGACTGGGCCAGCTCCACGCCGCCCGCCCCGCCGAACGAGATGATCGTCTGGGCGCCCTCGCTCTGCGCCTTGGCGATCTTCGCGTTGCTGCCGGAGGTGTTGATGTCCAGCGTGTCGCCCCAGATCGGTGTGCAGCCGCTGCCGATGATGAATGCCGCGGTGTACGCCTTGAGGTGGGCCTGCGTGATCGCGTTGTCGAGCATCCCCGAACTGTTGGCGGAGAGGTCGACGTAGGGTGCGAGGCCGAACCCCGTCGCGGCCGACGCGGAGTTGGCGGCGAAGACGAGCGCTCCGCCTCCCGCCGCGAGCGCGGCCGCGGACCATAGCGCCACCATGGCGGAACGTCTTCTCATGGCGAAGAGCACTCTCCTCTCGTTGGACCGCCGCAGGAGTCGGCGGCGGTGCTGTCCGTCGGCGATGTCGCGATCAATTACTGTTAAGGCTCCTTACTAATTGACCTATGACATTAGGAACCGCATCGACAGCTGTCAAGACCGTCGGACGTACGCGTTCCGCCTCGATCTGTTCACTCGCCGCGCTTCGGGCCGTCGTCGACGCGGTCGAAGACTTCGCCGCCTGGTCAGGTCACGCGGCGTGGTCGGCTAGCCGCGCGATCAGGGCGAACGCGTTCGGCAGCCGTCCCCGCCACGCCGCCGCCGCGACGCTGCCCGGCCGCCAGAACGGCTCGGGGTACTCCTCCACGCACCGCACCTCGAGGCCGGCGCGGACGACGGCGGTCACGATCTGCCCGAGCGTCCACTGCCACTCCACGGCACCGTTGGCCGGGAAGGTGTCGTTGACATGGTTCCGCCCGAAGTAGCTGCGATCGGGCCGGATCCGCGGCTCATCCTCGTCCCACGTCCACAGCGGCACCGTCGGGTGCGATTCATAGATGAACAGATGGCCCGACGGGCGCAGCAGCCGGGCGGCGTCCCGGGCCCAGGCGTCGAGATCCGGCATCCAGATCAGTGCCCCCTTGCCGGTGTACACCAGGTCGGCGCACGCGTTCTTCAACGGCGCTCCCGGAAGCGCCGAGATGAGGTAGCGGCACTCCACCCCCAGCTCATCCGCCCGGCGTTGCGCCGCGGTCGCCGCCACCTCGCTGAAATCCACGCCGACGACCGACCGCGCGCCCGCGGCGATGAGGGCGACGTCATCGAGACCGTGGCCGCTCTGCAGATGCACGACCACGGGCGACGATCGCAGCAACGGGCGGAGCAGTTCCCGTTCGCGAGCGAAGAGTGACGTACCGTCGCGGGCCTGGCCCAACAGGTCCGCGTACTCGCGAGTGTGCTTCTCGGACGCCGTTTCCCAGGCGACCCGGTTGCCCCTCACGTCGGGATGCACGGCGTCCTCCGTCGATGGTCGTGCGGGCGGCGTCTACGGGCGGAGCCTAGGGGCGGCGGTGCGCGGACAGCAGCGAAATGTAGTCGCCGATGGGCATGGCCCCGCCGGGTACGTCGCGGATGCGGGGATCGACCAGGACGCGGCCGTACCGCGCCGCGACGGCGGTCGCCGGCTCGTCGGTGACGGTCCAGCCGTGCCCGGCCAGCCAGGCCGCCCGGTCCGGTCGAGGGTCGGCGTGGACGATGCTGCTCATGTCGACGGCATCGTCCCGCACCCGGTCCAGCCCGCCGCCGCGCATCAGGCCCTCGGTGTCCGGGGAATGGTCGACGGTGAGGGTGCTGCCGCCGGCGGACAGCCCGTCGAGGTGGTCGAACAGCCGCTGGTCCGCGTCGGCGGGCAGGTAGGGCAGCAGCCCCTCGACGAGCCAGGCGGTCGCTCGGCCGGGCTCGAAACCGGCCGTCCGCAACGCGTCCGGCCAATCGTCGCGCAGGTCGATGGCGACCACCCGCCGGTCGCACCGGGCCCGCGCACCGATCTGGGTGAGCACCGAGTCCTTGAAGCTCAGCATGGTGGGCCGGTCGACCTCGAACAGTCGCAGGTCGACCGGCAGGTCGAGCCGGAAGGCGCGGGTGTCCAGCCCGGCGGCGAGACAGACCGCCTGCCGGATCCCGCCCGCGCACGCGGCGAGCAGGTCGTCGTCGAAGAACCGGGTACGCAGGCCGAGAAGGGGGGACAGGTGGAAGAGCGTGGCCTCCTGGTCGGTGAGCACGGCGCCGTCCTCGGGCCACCGCAGGTTCCGCGGTATCGGGGACGGGATGGCCTCGATGAACGCCGCGGCGTACGGGTCTTCGATGAGCCGGTCGGGCCGGGTCGACTCGACCGCGCGGGCAGCGGCGGTGCCCAGGGCCGTGAGGCCCACGCCGGAGGCGACGTCCCACTGTTCCTGCTGGTTCATCGGCCGTCCCCGGTTGACCCGTTCGGTTCCTGATGCGTAAAGCGTGCCGGAACGCCCGGAACCAGTCAACGGCCGGGCTGCCCGGACGGTGACGCGTCGGTTGAATCGCCGCGTGTCGAATCGCCGCGCGTCGAATCGCCGCGCGGGCGGCGACGGCTGCCTTTACCGGGTGACGCCGGTGAGCGTGAGGAACTCGGTGCGCGAGCGCGCGTCCTCGCGCAGCGCGCCGGTCAGCGCCGAGGTCAGCGTCCGGCTGCCGGTCGCCTGGACGCCGCGCAGGGTCATGCACAGGTGCTCCGCCTCGACGACCACGCCGACGCCGCGCGGACTCAGGTGGCTGTCGAGCCAGTCGGCGACCTGCCTGGTCAGCCGCTCCTGAACCTGTGGCCCGTGCGCGAACAGTTCCACCACCCGCGCCAGCTTCGACAGCCCGAGGATCCGGCCCGCGGGCAGGTACCCGACGTGGGCGACGCCGATGAACGGCAGCAGGTGGTGCTCGCACATCGATCGGATCGGGATGTCGCGGGCGAGCACCAGTTCGTCGTACCCCTCGTCGTTCGGGAACGTCGTGAGGTTGAACTCGCGCGGCGTCAGCAGTTCCGTGTAGGCGGCGGCCATCCGCCGTGGCGTGTCCGCCATCCCGTCGGAGTCCAGGTCAAGCCCGAGTGCGCGAAGGAAGTCGGCGGCGGCGCGCTCGGCGACGGGCAGGTCGACCGACGGCTGGTGACCGACCACGCGCAACGGCTCGGCGGGGCGGCGTCGGTCGCCGGTCGGCACCGTAGCGGGTCGGTAGTCCACCATCGCCATCGCGGGGGCCTCCAGAACTCTCGTCAGCACCGTCGGTCGTGCAGTCCCGATGCTGCACCCGGCTCGGGAGATTTTCAATAGCGAACGCTAGTGATATTCTTCGCCGGTGGCCGGGGTCTGGGATGCCGTGGCGGTGCTCGCCGACGACGGCCGTCGCGCGCTTTTCGAGTACGTGCAGCGGGCCACGCACCCGGTGTCGCGGGAGGAGGCCGCCGGCGCGCTGCGCATCTCGCGCGGGCTCGCGGCCTTCCACCTCGACAAGCTGGTCGGTGCCGGCCTCCTACGCACCCGCTACGAGGCCCCGGCCGGCCAGCCGCGCGGGCGTGGCCGGGCGCCGAAGGTGTACGAGCCGGTCGGCGACGAGGTCGCCGTGTCGCTGCCCGAACGCGAGTACGCGCTGGCGGCCCGGATACTCGCCGACGCGGTCGCCGATGACCCGGCACACGCGGACGACGCGGTGTGGCGTCACGCCCGGCGCCACGGTCACGATCTCGGCGCGCGGATGCGGGCGGCCGGCGTCGACCTGAGCGACACGCTGGCCGGGGCGGGATACCGCCCTACCGTGACGAATGGGGGCATCCGCCTCACGAACTGCCCGTTCCACGCGCTCGCGGCCCGGCAGCCGGCCCTGGTGTGCGGGCTCAGCCTCGCCTTCATCGGCGGCATCGTGGAGGGGGTCGGTGCCGCCGGTTGCCGGGCGAAACAGGCGCCAGCGCCGGGGCTGTGCTGCGTGGAGATCGCCATGGCGGGTCCGGGCTGACCCGATTTTCCTACACCCTGTAGTGTACCCCGGGGACGGCGGGGCCCTGACCGCGGGCCGGTCCGCCGGTGTGGACGGGCGTACGAGAGAACGGGATGGTGGATGCCATGCGGCCTTCGACCGAGGTACCAGGCGCGCTGCGCGGGCTGATGCGCGCGAAGGTACCGGAGATCACCGCGCTGTTCTGGGTGATCAAGGTGTTGACCACAGGCATGGGTGAGGCCTTCTCCGACTATCTCGGCAAGGGCAGCCTGGTCGTCGCCGGCGCGGTCGGTGTCATCGGATTCGTGGTCGCGCTGTGGCTGCAGTTCCGCACCCGCCGGTACATCGCGCCGGTCTACTGGTTCGCGGTGATGATGGTGGCGGTGTTCGGCACCATGGCCGCCGACGCGCTGCACGTGGCCCTGGACGTGCCGTACGCCGCCTCGACCACGTTCTACGCCCTGGTGCTCGTGGTCGTGTTCTACCTGTGGCACCGCAACGAGGGCACGCTGTCGATCCACAGCATCGTGACGCGCCGACGCGAGACGTACTACTGGGTCACGGTGTTCGTCACCTTCGCCCTGGGTACCGCGGCCGGCGACCTGACCGCGGCCAGCATGCACCTCGGCTACTTCACCTCGGCCGTGCTGTTCGCCGTGCTGATCGTGCTTCCGGCCATCGCCCGGCGCCTCGGACTCAACTCCGTTGCCGCGTTCTGGCTGGCCTACATCCTCACCCGGCCGCTGGGCGCCTCGGTCGCCGACTGGCTCGGCAAGCCGCACAACATCGGCGGTGGGGTCGGCTTCGGCGATGGTACGGTGTCCGCCGTCGCGACGGTCGCCATCGCCGCGCTCGTCGGCTACGTGGCGTACTCCCGCACCGACATCCAGCCCGAGCCCGCCGATCAGGCCGAGTACGCGACGGCCGAAGGCTGACCGTCACCATCGTGGAGCCGGTGCGGCATCTGCCACCCGCCGGCGAGTCTCGACGGGTGCACGTTGTCTCCGCCCCCGAAGAACTCGCAGAACTTCATGATGAGCGGGTCCCACCGCACCGGATCCACGTAGTGCGTCCCGGGGATGACCAGGTCCTCCTCGACGTGGGTCCGTAGCACGTCGAGCTGGAAGGCGGTGGCGTGCGACTCGGGGCTGCCGAACGGGTACGACGAGACGACCCGGCACTCGAGCTGGATCGGGCATTCCGCGACCCGGGGCGGCCGGACCAACTCGGACGGCGCTTCGGTCAGCCCCGCGGTCGAGAACTTGTCCGGCTCGAACCGGTAGCCCTGCCGCACCTTGTGGTCCGGCACGTCCGGGCGCCCGGTCGTGAGCGCGATCCGGTCGACCGCGCCGACCATCGACGACGAGGGCAGGTTGAGCACGCACTCGCGTTCGCGCAGCAGGTTCGCGGTCGTCCGGCCGCTGTTGCCGAGACCGAGCATGCAGGACTGGCCGAGCCACCAGGCCGAGGACATCGGCGCCAGGTTCGCGGTGCCGTCCTCGTTGCGCGAGCTGATCAGCACGACGGGCGTCCCGAAATAGAGCACCTTCAGGCCGGGGACGACATGCATCGGGTTCGCCTCTCCTGTGACATCGGTTCTTGTCACATTGGTTCGTGTCATCGATTCCGGGGACCCGCCGCGAGGTGCGGGAGTCACTGACAACTCTCCATGACCCCGGCGGGGACGTCTGGCGGGCTTCGGACGTCGCGTTCGAGTCGTCCCGGACGGATGAGGAGGCGACGGGCCGGCCCAATCCGGTAGCCGGTGGGGACCGCCAGGACGAGCGGTCCCCACCGGCCGGTGACGGCGATGCAGTGTTGACGGCGATGCCGTGTTGACGGCGATGCCGTGTTGACGGCGATGCTGGGAGAGTCCGGCGGCCGCCGATATCTCGTCGTAGACGAGGGATCTCACGCGGCGCGGTCGCGACCGGTCACCCAGTCGTAGCGCACGTCCTCGTCCACGATCGGTGTCCCGGCGCGCCCGCCGACTCCGGCGCCGCCGTCCACCGGGTAGACCGCTCCCGTGATGTAGCTGGAGCCCTCGGAGCACAGCCACAGCACGAGTTGTGCGACCTCGTCGGGTTCACCCGGTCTGGCCAGAGGCAGTGCCGGGATGCGCCGGCCGAGGCTGTCGGCCATCGATGGCGGCAGCGGCTTGGGTTGGGTGTCGATCAGGCCCGGGCTCACGCAGTTGACCAGGATCTCGTGGGGTGCCAGTTCGATGGCGGCGACGCGGGTGAAGCTCTCCGTCGCGGCGCGGCTGCTGGCGTACGCCGCCGCCCCGGCCGATCCGCGGCTGCTCACGCCGGAGGAGAAGTTGACGATCCGGCCGCCGGTTCCCTGGGCGATGAGCACCCTGGCCGCCGCCTGGGTCATCAGGAACGTGCCGCGGCAGTTCACCGCGTAGACCGTGTCCCACACCTCGACGCGCTCGTCGAGCAGGCTCGCGTGCGGCGCGACCGCGGCGTTGTTGACGCAGAAGTCGAGCCGCCCGAACCGGTCCGGCGCGGCGGTGACGATGTCGCGCGCACCGGCCTCGGTGCGGATGTCGGCCGTCACCGTGACGACCGAGTCGCCGTACGGCGCGGCGGTGGTCGCCAGGCCGTCGGTGTCCCGGTCGGCGGCCACGACCGCGGCACCGGCCTCGACCAGGGCGCCGACGATGCGGCGGCCGACGCCCCTGGCCGCGCCGGTCACCACGGCCACCCGGCCGGAGAAGTCGTATACGACGTCCATTCCAGTCGCAATCTGTCGACGGGAGTGCGCGGCCCGGCCGGGCTCGCGCCCAGAGGAGGGCTACGGGAACCTCGGTGCGGTCTCCGGCTGATGCGGAGAACTTGGGGGACACGCTAAGTCGATTGTCGACAATCAGTCAAGGGTGCGAAACGCAGATGTTTCCCGACCGACACAATCGCCCCGCCACGAGGTCAGCGGATTCCGTTGCGGCATAGGGGTAAAGACCGCGCATCGGACGCTGCGGGCGCGATCCGGCGGCCATGTTTCGCTCGTGAAAAGTCTCGCGCTGTCCATTGACCGATTGTCGACAACCGACCTACGGTTCTGTCTACGCATCACGCCCCGACCCTCGAGATAGGACGGAGGCAGCCGTTGACCACGACGACCGTTGACGCGCCGGTGCTCCTGCGCACGGTCGGCCTCACCAAGCACTTCACCGTGCACCGTGGGGTCGCCAGCCGGCTGCGCCGGGAACCCGGCCAGGTCCTTCGCGCGGTCGAGGGCGTCACTCTCGCGGTCCGCGCCGGCCAGACGCTCGGTGTGGTGGGGGAGACGGGCTCGGGCAAGACGACGCTCGGACGGCTGATCCTGCGGCTGGAGACGCCGACCGCCGGCGAGGTCCGCTTCGGCGACGAGAACATCTACGGCGCGTCCCGGCAGCGCTCGATGGAGTTGCGCCGGGAGATCCAGATCATCCTGCAGGACCCGTACTCGACGCTGAACCCGTACCGGTCGGTGCGTGCCTCGATCGAGGAGGTGCTCGCCGTGCACCACACGGCATCGGCGGCGGCGCGCCGATCCGAGGCGGAGCGGCTGCTGCACACGGTCGGGTTCCCGGCGGAGCTCGCCGGGCAGCGTCCCGACCAGCTCAGCGGCGGCGGCCGGCAACGGGTGAGCATCGCCCGTGCCCTGGCCGTACGGCCACGGCTGCTGGTCGCCGACGAACCGGTCTCGGCGCTGGACGTGTCGGTGCAGGCGCAGGTGCTCAACCTCTTCGAGGAGTTGCGCCGCGAGTTGGGCCTGACGTACGTCTTCATCACCCACGACCTCGCGGTCGTCCGCCGCCTGTCCGACCGGATCGCGGTGATGTACCTGGGCCGCGTCGTCGAGGAGGCGGCAACCGCCGACCTGTTCGCCCGCCCCCTGCACCCGTACACCAAGGCGCTGCTGGACGCCGCGCCCGAACTGCACCTGCGCCGCACGTCCCGGCGGGCGGCGCTCGGTGGCGAGATGCCGAACCCGATCGCGCCGCCGTCGGGCTGCGTCTTCCACCCGCGCTGCCCACAGGCCATGGACATCTGCCGGCGCGAGGTACCGGTGGCCATCCGCCCGGCGGCCGATCGCACCGTCGCGTGCCACCTGCACAGCGGACCATCCGCGTTCGACAGCGGGCCTCGCGACACCGGGCCTCGCGACACCGGGCCTCGCGACACCGGACCGGCCACCGCCGGGCCGCTCGACGCCGGGCCGGCGACCACCGGCCCCGCCACCACCGGCCCCGCCACCACCGGCCCCGCCACCAGCGGGCCGGTCGACCCGACGCCCGCCTAGACCAACCGCCGTCCCTTCACTCGCGTTCGACCCGTGCGGGTCACCCCGGTCCGCACCGCATCAACGGCATCAAGGGAGAACCAGTCATGACATATGTCCTGCCCGCGGGCCGGCGACGGCGCCTCGGAGCGGTGGGCGTGGCCGCGATGGCCGGGGTCCTGCTCGTCGGCGCCTGCGGTTCGGGTGGGGGCGCCGGCCAGTCGTCGGCCGCCCACAGCGACACGCTGGTCATCGCGAACCCCGTCAAGGTGGACACCCTGGACCCCGAGGTCTCGTCGGTCAACGAGTCGATCTGGCTCGACCAGACCCTCTACAGCCGCCTGGTCCAGCCGGACCCGAGCGGTACGAAGATCGTTCCCGACCTGGCGACGTCGTGGACGATCTCGCCGGACGGGCTGACCTACACGTTCACGCTGCGCGCCGCGAAGTTCTCCGACGGCTCTCCGGTGACCGCGAGCGACGTCGTGTACTCCATCAACCGCGCCAAGAAGTACGACGGCGGATGGGGATTCCTCATCACGCCGGTCACGTCGATCACCGCTCCCGACGCGAGCACGGTGGTCGTGAAGCTCTCCCAGCCGCACGCACCGCTGCTGGCAGACCTCGCCATGTACGCCTTCTCGGCGCTGCCGGAGAAGCTCGTCGAGGCGCAGGGGGACGCGTTCTTCACCCACCCGGTGGGCAGCGGCCCGTTCGTGGTCAGCTCGTACTCGCCGGACACCGAGGTGGACCTGAAGGCCAACCCGTACTGGTACGGCACGAAGCCGAAGATCTCCGCCGTCAAGGTGAAGATCGTTACCAATGACAACACCCGGGTACTCGACCTGGAGAGCGGCAACGTCGACGTCATCGAGAATCCACCGGGCAACCTGACCAACCAGATCAAGGGGGACCCGAAGCTGGACGTCGACCTGTTCCCGTCGACCCGGGTGGACTTCATCCAGCTGTCCACGAAGAACCAGTACTTCAGCAATGTCAAGGTGCGCCAGGCCGTGCGCTACGCCATCGACCTGGACGCGATGAACAAGCTGGCGTACCAGTCCGCGGCCACGGTGGCCACGTCGTTCCTGCCGTACAAGATGCTCTACTGGGACACCGACCTGCCCAAGCCGGCGGTGGACCTGGACAAGGCGAAGTCGTTGCTCGCCGCGGCCGGATACGCCAGCGGCTTCACCACCAACCTCATCACGGTCAGCGGCGACGCCGCCGGGCAGGCCGAAGCCGTCGTCATCAAGGACGACCTGGCGAAGATCGGCATCACCGTGAACATCGAGTCCTACGAGCTGGTCACCGCGTACGGCAAGGAGAAGACGGGCGACTACGGCCTCGGCGAACGGTACTGGACCAACGACATCATCGACCCGGACGAGGCGGTCACCTTCGGGGTCGACGTCACCGCCGGCTCCAGTTCGTTCGACACCTACTGGAGCGACCCGACGGCCACCCAGCTCACCAACACCGCGCGTTCGGAGACCGATGCCGCCAAGCGCCAGGCGGACTACCAGCAGATCCAGCAGATCGTGAACGACCAGACGCCGTACCTGCCGGTGCTCTACCCGCCGTACCGGTACGCCAGCGGTAAGTGGGTGCACGGCTTCAAGGCGACACCGCTGGGCAACTACAACGACTCGCTGCTGACCCTCACGGTCGACCAGCACTGACCCCACTGACCCCACTGACCCCAACTTCGGACGAGGCGGAGGACACCATGGGCGCCTGGAGCATGATCGGGCGGCGGCTCGTACAGATGATCCCGATTCTCTTCGGCATCACGGTGGTGTCCTTCGTCCTCATCCGGATCGTCCCCGGCGACCCGGCGACGCTGATCCTGGGCAACCACTACACCCCGCAGGGCGCGGCGCAGATCCGGCACTCGCTCGGGCTCGACCGCGGCATCGTGGTGCAGTACTGGTTGTTCCTCAAGAGTGCGCTGACCGGATCGTTCGGCCACTCGTACTCGCTCAACAGTTCCGTGGGTGAGCTGATCCTGCGGGGGCTCGCACCCACCCTGTACCTGATCGTGCTCGCCGGCATCTTCACCGCCGCGATCGCGGTGCCGCTCGGCCTGTACGCGGGGCTGCACCGGGGCGGCGTCCTCGACCAGTCCACCCGGGTGTTCCTGCTCGTCGGGTTCGCGCTGCCGGGGTTCCTGCTCGGGGTGCTGCTCATCCTCGTCTTCGGCGTGAAGATACCGGTGCTGCCCATCAACGGGTACGGGGCCGGGTTCGGCGGGCACCTGCAGCACATGGTGCTGCCGGCGATCACCCTGGCCGTACCGTTCTCGACGGTGCTCGTACGGTCGCTGCGCGCCAGCGTCATCGAGACGCTCAAGGCCGACTACGTCACCACGGCGCTCATCAAGGGAATCCGGTGGCGACGCGTCGTCGCCCGGCACATCCTGCGCAACGCAGGGATGTCGGTGGTGGTCGTGTTCGGCGTCAACCTCGCCTTCCTGGTCGGCGGCACGGTGGTGGTGGAGAACGTGTTCTCGATCCCCGGCCTGGGTTCCCTGCTGGTGAACGCGGTCAGCACCCGTGACTACCCCGTCGTGCAGGGGCTCACCCTGCTGTTCGCGCTGTTCGTCCTCGTGGTCAACCTGCTCACCGACGTTGTCCACATCGCGATCGATCCGCGACTCGCGGCGGCCTAGGAGAGACGAATGCTCGTTCTGGACAGGCCGGCCGACCGCATCGCCGCGAGCCGCCGGCGACGGTTGCCGATGCCGGCGCGGCTGCGCGGCAGGTACACGCTGATCATCGGCTGCGCCATCCTGCTCGTGCTCATCGTGGCGTGCGTGGGTGCCCCGCTGCTCACCTCGTACTCGCCGACGGCCATCAACCCGGTCGAGCCGCTGGCGCCGCTGTTCGCCAAGGGCCACCCGCTGGGCACCGACGAGTTCGGCCGCGACGTGCTGTCCCGGGTGCTCTACGGCGGCCGGTACGACCTGGCCATCGCGTTCGGCGCCACGGCGGTGACCCTGGTCTGCGGCACCCTGATCGGTCTGCTCGCCGGGCACATCGGCGGGCGTACCGACACGGTCATCATGCGGATCGTCGACCTGTTCTTCGCGTTCCCGTTCATCGTGCTGGTGATCGCCATCATCACCAGCCTCGGCGCGAGCCTGATCAACCTGTTCATCGCGCTCTGGGTGGTGAGCTGGGTCAGCTACGCGCGCATCGCGCACGGGCAGACGATGTCGGCGAAGGGGTACGGGTACGTGGTCGCCGCCCGGGCGCTGGGCTTCTCCCATCCGCGCGTCATGTTCCGGCACATCCTGCCCAGCGTGCTGCCCGGCGTGATCATCTTCGCGATGGTCGACGCGGTCGGCAACGTGCTCCTCGGCGCGTCGCTGGGCTTCCTCGGCGTCGGCATCCAGCAGCCCACACCGGAATGGGGATCGATGATCTCGGAGGGGCAGAACTTCATCCTGTCCAACTGGTACCTCGCGATCGCGCCCGGCGCGGCCCTGGTGCTCCTCGGCGTCGCGCTGAGCCTGATCGGTGACGGCCTGTCCGACCTGCTGCGGGGTGACCGATGATCGCGGGAGCGCAGCCGGAGCCGGGTTTTGGCGGAGGCGAGCACTCGCCACGTGGCTCCGCGGGAGCGCAGCCGGAGCCGGGTTTCGGCGGAGGCGAGCACCCGCCGCCCAATACTCTGCAAGCACGGCCCGTCGTGCTGAGGGCCGACAACGTCACCGTGCGGATACCCGCCCCGGGCGGCATGGTCACCCCCGTCGACGGTGTCACTCTCGACCTGCGCCAGGGTGAGGTGCTCGGCATCGTCGGCGAGACCGGCAGCGGCAAGACGGTCACCTGCCGGTCCCTGCTCGGGCTGATGCCCTCGCCCCGGGCCACGCACACCGGCTCGGTGAGCTACCCCGGCGTGATGGACGGCAACGTCCTCGACCTCGGTATCCGGGGCATGCGGCCGTACTGGGGCAGCCATGTGTCGATGGTCCCGCAGAACCCGATGACCTCCCTGAACCCGGTGCACCGCATCGGTACCCAGATCGGGGAGGCGGTGGCCGCCCACTCGCCGATGTCGCGGGCCGCCCGGCGGGCGCGGGTGATCGAGCTGATGACCCGGGTGGGCATTCCGGTACCCGAGCGCCGGATGCGCGACTACCCGCACCAGTTCAGCGGCGGCATGCTGCAACGGACCCTCATCGCCATCGCGCTGGCCGGCGACCCGCGGATCCTGGTGGCCGACGAGCCGACCACCGCGCTCGACGTGATCATTCAGGACCAGATCCTCAGCCTGCTGCTGGATCTGCAGCGCGACACGGGCATGAGCCTGGTACTGGTCAGCCACGACCTGTCGGTCATCGCTCAGGTCTGCGACCGGGTCGGCGTGATGTACGGCGGCCAACTGGTGGAGCTGTCCGCGACCGATGAGCTGCTGCACCGGCCGAGGCACCCGTACACCGCGGCGCTCCTGAAGTCGCTGCCGGGTGCCGTCCCGCGGGAGGAGCCGCTGACCACCATCGGCGGCGCGCCGCCGCAACTGGTGAACCTTCCGGCCACGTGCCGGTTCCTGCCCCGGTGCCCCTATGCCGACGACGGGTGCGCGCAGTGGCCGACCGAACTGCTGGTCGCCGGCGACGGTACCGGCCGGGTGCGCTGCCGGCGGCATGCCGTACTGGACCTGGGTACGACCGCGGCTCCGGTCGGCGCGGCGGCGCCCGACGGCCGTACCGCCCTGATCGAGCCCATGCACGCGTCGACCGGTGCGCCGGAGCCGCCGAAGCCGCCGAAGCCCTAGTGGACGAAGAGACGACCCCGACACCGCCGGCGTCCGGCGGTGTCGACAGACAGGAGAGCACAGTGTCGCAAGGCAAACTACGGGTAGGCGTGGTCGGCACGGGCCGGTGGGCGATCCGCTCGCACATCCCGGGATGGCAGCGTGATCCCCGCGTCGAGGTCGTCGCGCTGGCCGACACGAACGCCGAGGCGCTGGCCTCCGCCGGGGAGACGTTCGGGATCTCGCGGCTGGAGAACGATTACCGGCGGCTGACCGACGACCCGGACATCGACGTCATCGACGTGGTGACCGGCGACCGGGCCCACTTCGACGTGTCGTGGGCGGCGCTGGAATCCGGCAAGCACGTGCTGTGCGAGAAGCCGGTGCACGCCGACTTCCGCCAGGTGGTGGCGGCGGCCGACCTGGCCGAGAGCAAGGGCCGCAAGACGAAGCTCGGCTTCACCTTCCGGTACGCGCCGGCGACGATGTACGCCGCCGAGCTGATCGCGCAGGGTTTCATCGGCGAGCCGTACATGCTCAACGCGTTCGAGCAGAACAGCCAGTGGCTCGACCCGCAGACCCCGCTGCGGCAGCTGCGTGACACCGAGGATCCCGACCGCATCGCGGTGGCTTCCATCGAGGGGTACGGCGCGCCGGTCATCGACATCATGCACTGGTGGATGGACGCGCCGCTCCAGTCGGTCGTAGGGACCATGCGCAACTTTGTGCCCAACCGCATGGTCCGGGACACCGGCGAGATGGCCCGGGTGAACATCGACGACGGCGACATGTGGATCGCCGAGTTCGGCCACGGCCGGCTGGCCTCGGTGCAGTCCTCGTTCGTGACCGTCGGCAACTTTCCGGGGATCGAGGTGCGTCTCTACGGCTCGGAGGGGGCGATCATCGTACGGCTGGTGGAGGAGTTCGGCATCTGCCAGACCATCAAGGCGGCCAAGAAGGACGCCGTGGAGTTCGTCGAGCTGGACATCCCGGAGCGCTTCTTCCCGGCCGGCGGCACGTCGCGCGAGCCGTGGCCGTTCCTGTTCTACTCCAACCTGGTACGCGACTTCGCCGACGAGATTCTCGGCGGGGAGCCGACGAACAAGGGAGACTTCCGGCAGGGCGCCCTCGTGCAGCAGACGATCAACGCCTTCGAGCGGGCGCACCGCAGCCGGGCGTGGGTCGACTTTCCACTCGACGCGGAGGCGGGCACCCCGGACGCCGCCCCGGGGACCTGATCACCACGGCGGACGCGGAACAATTCGTGGGTGACAATCCCGGACGACAGGCGGATCGGATGATCGAGAAATCAAGCCACAGCGGCCGGCTCCGCAGCGTTATCGAGCACCGCTCGCTGCCGGAGTCGGTGCACCAGGTGCTGCGACTGCGCATCCTCAACAACGAGTTGCCGGCCGGTACGCCGCTCATCGAGCTGAACCTGGCCGACGAGTTCGGCGTCAGCCGCACCACGGTACGGGCCGCGCTGCGGGAACTCCAGGCCGAGCGGCTGATCGAGGTGCGCCCGCGCCGGCAGACGATCGTGACGAGGATGTCGGCCGAGGACATCGAGGAGGCGTGCTACGCGCGGTACGTGCTGGAGTCGGCCGGCCTCGCCGAGGCGTGGGACACGGTCCGGGCCGGCCTGGTCGCGGACATGACCGAGGTCATCGGGGTGATGGAACTCGCCGCGGACAAGGGCGACCTGGCCGGGATCGTGGAGGCCGACACCGACCTGCACCGGCTGATCGTCCTGGCCGGAGGCCACCCCCGGTTGGTGGAGATGTGGTCCACGCTCAACGGGCAGATGGGCGCGCTCATGCGCTCCTCCCTGGAACGGCAGGGCATCGACCTGTCCGAGGCGGTCCGCCGGCACGTCGCGCTGCTGCGCGCGTTCCGGCGCAAGGATCCTCAGGTCGCGACGGCGGCGCTGTACGACCACTACCTGAACCCCGCTCATGCCTAGCGGCGGCCAGGCGCCGATCCGGTGGGGCGTCATCGGCACCGCGAACATCGCGGCCAGGGCGTTCCTGCCGGCGCTGCGCGCCGCTGGCGGCCGGGCGGTCGTGGTCGGCAGCCGCACCGCCGACCGGGCGACCGACTGGGCGGAAGCCAACGGCGTTGAGCGCGGCGGCTCCTACCGGGACGTCGTGGACGCCGACGACATCGACGCGGTGTACGTCGCGCTCCCCAACGAGCAGCACGCGACCTGGGCGGCGGCCGCCTGCGCGGCCGGGCGGGCGGTGCTGTGCGAGAAGCCGTTGACGCTCGACGAGCCGGGCGCGGCCCGGCTGGTCGCCGCGGTGGGCCCGGACGCCCTGTTGTGGGAGTCGTTCGTGTTCCCGTTCCATCCGCAGACCGCCGTGGTCCAGGGGCTGATCGCGGACGGCCGGATCGGGGAGCCGCGCGAGATTCACTCCGAGTTCCACTTCACCGTGGGACGCCCGGACAACATCAGGCTGAGCCCCGAGCACGGCGGCGGCGCGCTCTACGACGTCGGGTGCTACCCGGTGCGGCTGGCGCGGCTGCTGCTGGGCACCGAGCCGGTCCGTGCCGCGGGCGCGATGAGCTTCGGGGCGGCGGCGGTCGACCTGGACGTCGCCGCGGTCGTCGACTTCGCCGGCGGCGGGGGGCGGCTCGTGCTCTCCGCCGGGATGCGCCGGCCGCCGTCGACATTCACCCGGATCGCCGGCAGCGACGCGGAGTTGCGGGTGAGCAATCCGTTCCACCCTGCCGGGTCGGACACCCTCGAGCTGTGGGTACGCGGGGCGTGCGCGCAGACCTGGACGCCGGCCGGCGGTACGGCGTTCCAGCACGCGATCGAGCACATCCACCGGGTACTGCGCGGCGACGAGCGACCCCGCCACCGGGCCGGCGACGACTCGATTCGGCAGGCCCGCGCACTCGACCTGATCCGCGCCGCCACGACGCCCGAAGCCACGGCGCCCGAAGCCACGGCGCCCGAAGCCACAGCGCCCCAAGCCACGACGAAGGAACCGCAGTGACCACCCCACCGACCATCCTGATCGCCACCTACCTCGAACCGGAGCACGTCGACCGGATCGCCGCCAGCGTCGCCTGCGACATGCTCTACGCGCCGGACCTGTTGCCACGGCCCCGGTACCGCAACGACCACGGCGGAACGCACCCCACCCTCACCGGGGACGACGAGCGGCGGTGGGCCGGCATGCTCGCGGCGGCCGAGATCTGCTTCGACTTCGACTGGCGTGCCCCGGACGAACTGCTGGCCAACGCGCCGAAGCTGCGCTGGGTGCAGGGGACCAGCGCCGGCATCGGCGGTTTCGTGCGCCGGCACGGGCTGGACGCCGGCGACCTCGTCATGACGACCGCGGCCGGGACCCATGCCGCGCCGCTCGCCGAGTTCGCCGTCGCCGGCGCGCTGTACTTCGTCAAGGACATCCCCGGGTTGCGGGAGAGCCAGCGGGCCCACCACTGGCAGCGGCACGTCAGCGGCCAGCTGGCCGGGCTCCGGGCCACGGTCGTCGGCCTCGGGGCGGTGGGTCGCCGGGTCGCCGAGACGTACGGACTGCTCGGCGTCCACGTGACCGGGGTCGGCCGGCCGGGCCACGAGTACGAGCTGGGGCACGCCGCCCGGGTGGTGAGCACCGACGAGCTCGACGCGGTCCTGCCGGGCACCGACATCCTGGTCCTCGCCTGCCCGCTGACGCCGGAGACCCGCGACCTCATCCACGCAGGGCGGGTGGCCTCGCTGCCGGCCGGCGCGATCGTGGTGAACATCGCCCGGGGCGAGGTCATCGACGAGGAGGCGCTGACGTCCGCGCTCGGCTCCGGGCGGCTGCGTGGCGCCGCACTCGACGTCTTCCGGCACGAGCCGCTGCCGGCCACCTCGCCGCTGTGGAACCTGCCGAACGTCCTCGTGTCGCCGCACTCGGCCTCGACGGCCGCCGAGGAGAACGCCGTGCTGACCGACCTGTTCATCGACAATCTCCAGCGGTTCCTGTCCGGCCGGCCGATGCGCAACCTCTACCGCCGCGACCGCGGCTACTGAGGCCGCGATGGAGAATCCCGCCGCGCGGCCCGTGCCCGCCGCGCGGCCCGTGCCCGCCGCGCAGCCCGTGCCCGTCGCGCCGCCTGCTCCCGTCGCGTCCGGACCGCCCGACGGCGCGCTGCCGCCGCTCGGCCGGCAGGTCGGGCAGATCCCGCCGTCCGGCATCCGGGCCCTGGCCAACGCGGCCTGGGCCACGCCCGGCGCGATCCACCTGGAGTTCGGCGAGCCCGACTGGCCGACGCCGCCGAACATCGTGGCGGCGGCCGACCGCGCGGCACGCGACGGCCTGACCCGCTACGCGCCGAGCCAGGGAGTGCCCCGGCTGCGCGAGGCGGTGTGCGCGAAGCTGGTGCGGGACAACGGGTGGGACGGCGTGACGCCGGACCGGGTCGTGGTCACGCCC
The DNA here is from genome assembly GCA_036494675.1 of Rugosimonospora sp. GTDB lineage: Bacteria > Actinomycetota > Actinomycetes > Mycobacteriales > Micromonosporaceae > Rugosimonospora. The sequence continues at coordinate 14,902 of DASXOA010000503.1, read as the reverse complement.
GGCGGCGTCGGCGGGCTGTACTGCGCGTACCGGGCGGTCCTCGATCCCGGCGACGAGATCCTGGTACCCGACCCGGGGTGGCCCAACCTCGCCTCGATCGCGCTCACGGTCGACGCCCGACCCGTCCGGTACCGGCTCGACGAGCGCACCGGCGGCTTCGCCGGTACCGCCGCGCTCGACGCCGCGCTGACCGCGCGCACCCGGGCCATCGTCATCAACACCCCGTCGAACCCGACCGGCGCCGTGTTCTCCGCCGCCGACCAGGCGGTGCTGGGCGACTGGGCCGCCGCTCACGGCCTGTGGGTCATCGCCGACGAGTGCTACGACCAGCTCTGGTTCGACCGGCCCAACACCACGTTCGCCGTCGCCGCACCGCACGCCCCGGCCATCACGGTCTTCTCGCTGTCCAAGACGTACGCGATGACCGGCTGGCGGGTCGGCTACACGGTCGGCACCCCGGCCGCAACGGCCCGGATGGCCCGGGTGGTGGAGACCATGGGGTCGTCGGTGAACACCGTCGCCCAGTGGGCGGCCGTCGAGGCGCTGGAGGGTCCGCAGCTCGCCGTGGCGCGGATGCGCGACGCCTACCGTGAGCGCCGCGACGCGGCGGTGGCCGCCGCCGGACGGCTCGGCCTGGCGCACGCCGTCCCCGCCGGAGCGTTCTACCTCTGGCTCGGCCTGCCCGCCGCCGTCACCGATCCGGGCCGGTTCGCGCTGGACCTGCTCGCCGCCACGGGAGTCGCTCTCGCGCCGGGGGACGCCTTCGGCGCCGGCGGTCGCGGCCACGCCCGCGTCTCCCTCGCCGCGAGCGGCACCGACATCGTTCGCGGTCTGCGGGCGACCGCCGACTATCTGGCATCGGAAGGGACCGCATGACTCACCTCGACGTGGCCTCGCACACCGGCGTACACGGCTGGGGCGACCTGGCCGACGACCCCACCGCCGCCGCGCTGCTCGACCAGGCGCTGGCGGAGGTGTCCGGCGATGCCGAGTTCGCCGACGCCCGGCTGATCGAGTGCGAGGAGTTGCGGCTGTACCACTCGATGGGGGCCGACCCCGACGAGCGCCGGGAACACAACGCCGGCATCGGGGTCCGGGTGCTCGTCGACGGGGCGTGGGGCTTCGCGGCCCGGCCACTCGCCGACGTCGGGGATCCGGCGCGGGCCGCGCGGCAGGCGGTCGGGGTCGCCCGCGCCGGGGTCGGGCTGGGTGAGCCGGTCCGGCTGCCGGGGCGTGCCGGCGTGTCCGGACGGTACGAGACGCGGGTCGCGGTCGACCCGTTCGAGGTACCCGGGGCACAGCGCCACGCGCTCCTGTCCGGCCTGCTGGACTCGATGACCGGGCCGGCCGCCGTACGCGACGCCCAGGCGGGCGTGAACGCGAAGCGGCAGCACCGGCACTACGCCGACACCGAGGGCTCGCGCCAGCATCAGCACCTGATGGAGACCGGCGCGATGATGATGGCGGTCGCGGCCGACGACCACGACGTCCAGCGCCGCACGTTCCCCAACTCCTTCCACGGCAACACCGGCGGCGCCGGGTGGGAGTTCGTGCTGGGCCTGGACATGCCGGGCAACGCGCAGCGGGTGGGCGAGGAGGCGGTGGCGCTGCTGACCGCGCCGGTCGCCCCGGCCGGCACGGCCGACCTGGTGATCGGCGCCCAGCAGGTGTCGCTGCAGATCCACGAGTCCTGCGGGCACGCCCTGGAGCTGGACCGCATCCTCGGCGACGAGCGCAACTTCGCGGGTACGTCGTTCATCGGCGTCGCCGATGTCGGCCGGCTGCGGTACGGGTCGCCGGCCGTGAACATCACGTCCGATCCGACCGTCGCCGGTACCCGGGGCACGTTCGCGTTCGACGACGAGGGCACGCCGGCCCGCCGTACGCCGCTGATCGCCGAGGGGATCGTGGTCGGCACCCTGTCCTCCCGGGACTCCGCCGCCCGGGCCGGCCTGCCGGTCACCGGTGCGGCGCGGTCGGACGGCTGGGCGTACCTGCCGGTCTGCTTCTCCACCCACGTGCACCTCGAACCGGGCGGCGGCGGTTGTCTGGACGACCTGCTGGACCGGCTCGGCGACGGCTACTACCTCGACGACAACCGCAGCTGGTCGATCGACAACCGGCGGCTCAACTTCCAGTTCGGCACCGAGGTCGCCTACGAGGTGCGCGGCGGGCGGCGCGGCCGGCTGTACAAGAACTTCTCCTACGGCGGTGTCACGCCCCGGTTCTGGCAGGCCGTCGAGGCGGTCGCCGGCCCCGGCGAGGTCCGGAACTTCGGCTACCCGTGCGGCAAGGGAGAGCCGAAGCAGTGGGGATTCCTCAGCCACGGCGCGGCGCCGATCCTGGTGCGCGGCCAGCGGATCGGGGTGGCGTGATGACGGAGTTCGCCCCCGCGGTCGACCCGGCCCGGGCACTGGAGGAGTTATCAGCGGTCGTGGACGGTGTCGTGGACGGCAACGCCGCCGACGCGTGCGACGTCTTCCTCACCGGCCGGGTCGGGCAGTACACCCGCTTCGCCGGCGGCCGGATCCACCAGCCGCAGGACATCACCGAGGTACAGGTGATGGTGCGCGCCATCGTGAACGGGCATGCGGCCCGGGCGGCGTGCGGTGGCCTCGCCGGGTTGCCGGCCGCGGCACGGACGGCGGCCCGGTCGGCGGCCGCGATCGCGGCCAGCGTGGGCACGCCGGGCCGCGTCCGCGTCGCCACGCCGGACCTCGCGTCGGACCTCGCGCCGGGCAAGTACTCGCCACGCCAACTCGGGGGCGAGCACCCCCAACCTGTTCCCGCGGAGGCTCTGCTCGTCGACGACGCGACCGCGGCGTTCGATACGGCCGAGCGGGTCGACCTGGTCCGCGCCGCGCACGCGGCGGCCGCCGCCCGGGGCGGATCGGTCGCCGGGATGGTCGGGCGGGCGCTGACCCAACTGGTCGTCGCGACCAGCACCGGCATCCGGCGGGCCACACTGGCGACCGAGGCGCAGGGCGGGTTCACGTTCGAGGTCGGCGACGGCACCGCGCACGTCATCGATCTCGGCCGCGCGGTGGGCCGGCTCGGCCTTCGGGACGCCATCGACGGCGCGGCGGCACAGGCGGCCGCCTCGGTGGGCCGCGTCGAGGCCGAACCGGGGGAGTACACGGTCGTCCTCGGGCCGGAGGCGACCGCCGAACTGGTGAGCTTCCTGCCGGCCTTCGGCTTCTCCGGCGAGCTTGCCGCGGCCGGCGTCGGCGTCTGCGCGCGACGCGGCGGCGAGCGGGCCGCCAGCGCGCTGGTGAGCGTCGCCGACGACGCGCTCGCCGACGTCGGCCTGCCGATCGGGTTCGACATCGAGGGTGTGACCAAGCGCCGGGTCGCCCTGCTGGACAAGGGGATCGTCGGCTCGCCGGTCACCGACCTGTCGACCGCGGCGGCGCTGGACGTGCGGTCCAGCGGTCACGCTCACATCGCCCGCGAGGAGGCCCCGGCGACCCGCGCCGCCAACCTCGTCATGGCGGCGGGCGGGGACACCGAGGCGTCGCTCATCGCCGGCGTCCGGCGGGGCGTGTACCTCCAGCGCTTCTGGTACACCCGCCTGGTCGACCGGGCGGCGACCACCATCACCGGCGTCACCCGCGACGCCTGCTTCGAGATCGTCGACGGTGCGCTGGGCCGGCCGCTGGCCGGGATGCGGTTCACCCAGCCGGTACTGGAGCTGCTGTCCACTGTGGACGGAGTCGGCGACCGGCGCGGGACGGTACCGGTGATGAACGTCTGGAACGGAGCCACCACCGCACCAGCGATCCGGGCACACGGATTCCGGCTGGGCGCGGCCCCCGCATCGAGAAATGGGACGAGCGCATGAGCGTCAGCACCAATCGCACCCGCCTGGTCACCCAGGTGCTCACCGGGGAGGTGTGGCCGGCGCTCGGTGACCGGCACGCGTACCGCGTCGACGCCGATGGTGCGCCGTTTGTCCTGCCCGGCATGGGCGGCGTGACGCTCGGCGTGCACCCCGGCGACCCGGCGACCGGGTACGCCGCCGATCACCTCGAACCGGGGCTGTCCATCCGGCACCGTGACGAGCGGGCCAACATGGCGTTGCAGTATCTGTCCTGCGTCGGGAACGTCGTCACGGTGCGCACCGGTCCGGCCGCCGGCGCACGCGGCCGGGTGACCGGTCAGCACGCGTACGTCCTGGCCGACTTCGTCGACGGCGACCTGGACGGCATCTGCGTCGGCGACCAGGTGACCGTCCACGCGTACGGGCAGGGCCTGCGGCTGGCCGACCACCCCGACGTGGTCGTGAAGAACCTCGATCCCGGCATGGTCGACGCGCTGCACCTGGAGACCGGGCCGGACGGGCGGCTGCGGGTACCGGTCGCCGCCCGGATCCCCGCCGAGGCGGTCGGTGCCGGCGCGGGCATGTACTCGGAGTACGCCAACACCGACCTCATGGGCGCGTACGCCGGCCAGGGCGCGGACCTCTCGCTCGGGCTGGAGGGGCTCCGCCTCGGCGACGTGGTCGTGCTGGCCGACCAGGATCACCGCTACGGGCGCGGGTACCGCCAGGGGTACACCACGATCGGCGTGATCAGCACCGGGCACTGCCGGCTGTTCGGGCACGGGCCGGGGCCCAGCACCGTGATGAGCGGCCCCAGTTCGGCCTTTGAGGTCCACCTCGACGAGCACGCCAACCTCGACACCGCCTTTTCCCGCCTCGGAGCGACCGCATGACCGGCAATCTCCCTTCCGCGCCGACGGAACCGACGACGGTGTCCCCGACGACGCAGCCCTCGACGGCGGTGTCCGCGCCCCCGGTGACCGTCGCGGTGAACCTCGCCGGCGTCGTCGAGCACCCCGGGCTGGACGGCAACCCGTACCTCGTCGACGCCGACGGCCGCCCCTACCTCCCGGTCGGCGACAGTGGGGTGGTGCTCGGCGTGGAACTCGGCGACAGCGTGTTCGCCTTCGACGCCGAGCACGCCAGTCCGGCGGTCTCGCTCGTGCACCCCGAGCAACCGGCCCGGCACTCTCTGACCGCCTTCGCCTGCCTGGGCAACCGGGTGACCGTGCGCGGTGGTGCCGCCTCCGGTGCCCGGGGAGCCGTGCTCGGCAAGCGCGGTGAGCTGGGCCGCGTGCTGGCCTGGTTCCCGCCCGGCGTACGGGAGTCGCTGGTACCCGGCGATCCCGTGGCGGTACGCGGCCACGGCCAGGGCGCCGAGCTACCCCCGGCCCTCGCCGCGGCGGGCGGGCGGGTACTCAACGTCGACCCGGCCGTGCTGGACCGGCTCCCCGTCGAGATCGGGGACGGCGGGCTGAGCGCCGGGGTACGCGGCATCGTGGGCTCCGCCCTCATCGGCAACGGGATCGGCCGCCCCGCGCACCAGTGGAACCTCGACGTGCAGGTCGACGCGGACGGCGCCGCCGCGCTGGGGCTGGCCGGCCTGCTCCTCGGCGACCTGCTCGCCGTACGCGACCTGGATGTGCGCCACAACGCCGGGTACCGCCGCGGCTGGACGACGATCGGGGTCGTCGTCACCACGACGAGCCCGCGCCCCGGCCACGGCGTGGGTCTGATGCCGATCCTGTGCGTACCGGCGGGGCACGCCTCGCTGCGGGTGGAGCCCGACGCGCACACCGGCGTGACCGCCGCGCTGCTCGGATCCTTGGATGATTGACCCACCGGGCCGGGTCGCGGCGGCCGGTGCCGGACAGCGAGGGGACAGACGATGCACCGGATGATGAGGGCGCTCGCCGCGCCGTGCTTCAGCAGCGACCCCGGCGAACTGGTCGAGCTCGGGGTGAGCGCGGAGCGGGCCGGCTTCGACGGCTTCTTCCTCTGGGACCACATCCTGTTCGCCAACGACGGCGACGGCCCCGACATCGTCGACCCCTGGGCGGTGCTCGCCGTGATCGCCGCGCGTACCGAGCGCATCACCATCGGCACCATGATCACGCCGGTGTCGCGGCGCCGGCCGTGGGTACTGGCCCGGCAGGCCGCGACGGTGGACCTGCTCAGCAACGGGCGCCTGGTGCTGGGCGTCGGCATCGGGTCTCCGGCGCAGGGCGACTTCGGCCGCTTCGGCGACGAGACCGACGCGTCGCGCCGGGCCGAGATGCTCGACGAGGGCCTGGCGATCCTCGACGGTCTCTGGTCCGGTGACCGTTTCGCGTACGACGGCAGGCACTATCACCTGGACGAGGTGCGGTTCCGGCCACGCCCGGCGCAGCGGCCCCGGATCCCGGTATGGGTCGGCGGCACGCTGCCGCTGCGCCGGCCGATGAGCCGGGCCGCCCGCTGGGACGGGGCGGTCCCGCTGCGCTGGGAACAGCGCCGGCTCGCCCGGCCGAACGCCGCGGACATCGCCTCGGTACGGGACCAGGTCGCCGTCGAGCGGGGCAGCCTCGACGGCTTCACGATCGCGGTGTGGGCCGAGGTCGCCGGCGATCCGGCGGCGGTCACGGCGGAGCTGCCCGGTTATGCCGCGGCCGGCGCCACCTGGTGGATCGAGACCGCCAAACCGGAGGCCGGGTGGCTCGACGAGCTGCGGGCCCGGATCGGCCGCGGTGTCGGCTGACTCGGCGTGGGCTGACTCGGCGTCGGCGTCACCGGCGTGGGCTGGGCATGTCCGGATTGGTGTATCCGTCAGATAGGTCCGAGTCTACGATGGAGTCGACGACAGAACCCCAGCTGGAGCCGCAGACGGAGTCCGACTCCTCATCCGGGAGCGGGCAGCCGACGCGTACCCGCCGGACGCGCGGCACCGGCGGGGACGGGAGGAGCCGGCAATGGGCATTGTGACCCGGGGATTCAAGGGCCGGCGGGACCCCTCGGCCGCCCATCTCCCTCCCGGGCAGTACCTGACGCGCGACTTCCCGGTCCTGTCGGCCGGCCCGACGCCGAGCATCCCGCTCGACCGGTGGCGGTTCACGATCCGGGACGAGAACGGGTCTGAGCACGCCTGGTCCTGGCGGGAGCTGCTCGACCTGCCCCGCGAGGAGCCGACCGTGGACATCCACTGCGTGACCAAGTGGTCGAAGCTGCAGACCCGGTGGGAGGGCGTCTCGCTGGACACCTTGCTGGCGAACGTGCAGACCTCGGCGAGCTACGCGCTGGTCCACTCGTACGGCGGCTACTCGACCAACCTGCCGCTGGCGGACCTGCGTGACGGGAAGGCCTGGGTGGCCTACCGTCACGAAGGCGAGGACCTCGCCGGCGAGCACGGCGGCCCGGCCCGCCTGCTGGTGCCGCACCTGTACTTCTGGAAGTCGGCGAAGTGGGTGTCCGGCATCGAACTGCTCGCCCAGGACACGCCGGGGTTCTGGGAGCACCTGGGTTACAACAACTACGGGGATCCGTGGCGCGAGCAGCGCTACACGGGAGACTGAGCGCCGTGGCCGAACAGCGCCGGAAATGGTTGCCGGCACGCGCCGCCGACATCCGCACGGAGACCGCGACGACCCGGTCCATCGTGTTCGAGGCCCCCGGCTGGATGGGGCACCTGGCCGGGCAGCACGTCGACGTGAAGCTGACCGCGGACGACGGGTACAGCGCGGAGCGCAGCTATTCGATGGCCGCCCCGGCCGACCGGGAGCGGATCGAGCTGACCGTCCAGCGGGTCCACGACGGCGAGGTGTCGCCGTACCTGGTCGACGACATGATGATCGGCGACGAGGTGGAGTTGCGGGGGCCGATCGGCGGCTGGTTCGTCTGGCGCACCGAGGAACCCGGGCCTGTGCTGCTGGTCGCGGGCGGCTCGGGCATCGTCCCGCTGATGGCGATGGTGCGCGAACGGGCCAGGGTACGCAGTACGGCGCCGTTCTCGCTGCTGTACTCGGTCCGCTCGCCCGACGACGTGTTCTACGCCGACGAACTGTCCCGGCTGGCCGGCGACAGCAGCGGGTTGAACCTGTCGCTGCTGTACACGCGGTCCGCCCCCGAGGGCACGCGGCGGCCGGTGGGCCGGATCGGCGCGGACGACCTGGCCGGCACCGGGTCACCGTCCGGCGCCGGATCCCGCGCGTACGTCTGCGGCCCGACGGCCTTCGTCGAGGCGGTGGCCGTCCTGCTTCAGCAGCAGGGGTACGACGCGTCCACCATCCGCACCGAGCGCTTCGGTCCGACTGGAGGCTGAGATGGCTGATATGGCTGGAATGACTGACCCCGCCGGAGTGGCTGACATTGCTGGAATGGCTGACCCTGCCGGGATCGCCGACCCGGCCGGGATGGCTGGTCGGGCCGGGATGGCCGACCCTGCCGGGATGGCCGACGCGGCCGGGATGGGCGACCCTGCCGGGATGGGCGGCGACGGTCAGGCGGGGTACGTCGACGGCAACGCGGCCGCCGGGATGTTCGTCGAGGTGTTCGGGACCGAGGTCTCGGCGTCCATGGTGACGTGCGCCGGCTGCGGCCAGCCGGGACGGTTCGCCGACCGGCACGTGTACGACCGCGGACCCGGCATGGTCGCGCGCTGCCCGTACTGCGGCGAGGTGAACGTGCACCTGGTCCGCACGCCTACCGACATCTGGCTGGACCTGCGCGGCTCCGCCTCCTGGCGGATCCCGCTGACCGGGTAGCCGCGCCGCTGGTCGACCCGATCCGGCGCGTGGAACGCGACCGGGCCGCTACCGCGCGACCGGGCCGCTACCGCGCGACCGGGCCGCCACCGCGCGACCGGGAACCGGACGGAGTAACCAGCCGTCGGCAGCTGATTCCTATTGTCCTAGGATGCCTTAGCGGTGGCGACCATGGCCTTGGGTAGCATCCAGCGCATGGTGGGGGTAGATCAGACGGCCGGCGAGAGCCAGGTCGCGACGGATCGGCTCGATCCCGAGTCGGCCGAGTGGGTGCGGGTGCTGGGGGGCGCCGGCGCCGAGCGGGAGGCGGCGCTGACCAGGCTGCACGGCCTGCTGGTACGCATCGCGCGCAGCGAGGTCCGGCGCCGCTGCGGTCTGCTGCGCGTCGAGGGCCCGGAACTCGACGATCTGGCGCATCAGGCCGCGGCCGACGCGCTGCTGGCCATCACCGGCAAGGTCCGGCAGTTCCGCGGCGAGAGCCGGTTCACCACCTGGGCGTACCGGTTCGTCATCTTCGAGGTGTCGACGAAGGTCGGCCGCCATTTCTGGCGCCAGCCCAGCGTGCCGCTGGACGCCGAGGACTGGGACCGGCTGCCGGACCGGTTCGGTTTCGAGCCCGCTCGGCAGGCGGAGTGGCGCGACCTGCTCGACGCGCTGCATCGCGCGGTGGACACGGAACTCACCGAGCACCAGCGGCGTATCTTCGTCGCGCTCGTGCTCGACGGCGTCCCGCTGGATGTTCTGGTCGAGCGGCTCGGCTCCAACCGCAATGCCATCTACAAGACGATGTTCGACGCCAGGCGCAAGTTGCGCACCGCACTGGCCGCCGACGGGCATCTGACCTACGAGACCGGGGAGTCCCGATGAACGGCTGGGCGGCGCTGGACGGCTTCCTGACCACCGACCCCCGCGACGTCGGGTGCGGCGAGGCGATGGACATGCTCCACGTGTACGTCGAACTCGCGGCCACGGACGTGGTCGAGGCGGAGCGCCGGTACCCGGGCATCGCGGCGCACCTGCGCTCGTGCGGTCCGTGCGCGGAGGACTTCGAGGGGTTACTGGCCGCGGTGCGCGACCTGGTGTCGTTCCGGGGCGTACCGCCGGGGACGGACGAGGTATTACCAACCGCTTAACCGTTGACTCCCACGGGTAAGGATCCTCCCGCCGCCGTCGCGAACCCGGTGTCCGACAAGACATCCACGGCAGGAGAATCATGGGTACCGCTGCTCGTCTCACTGGCATCACCGGCATCACCGGCCTGGCGCTCGCCGCCGGTGCGCTGTTCGCCGGACCGGCATCCGCGTCGACGGCCCACACCGGCACCGATCCGGTGTTCGTCCAGACCGACAACACCGGCGGCAACGCGGTCGTCGCGTACGACCGGTCCACCGACGGCCGGCTCATCCAGGCCGCCACGTACCCGACCGGTGGGAAGGGCGGCATCCTCGACGGTTCGGCCGTCGACCACCTCGCCTCGCAGGGCTCCCTGGCCTACGACAAGGCCAACAACCTGCTCTACGCGGTCAACGCCGGCAGCGACACCGTGACGGTCTTCGGCGTCAACGGCGACCGGCTGACCCGCCGCCAGGTCCTCTCCTCGGGTGGCGCGTTCCCGGTGAGCATCGCCATGCACGGCAACCTCGTCTACGTACTCAACGCCCGTGACGGCGGATCCGTGCAGGGCTTCCTGCGCATCGGCGGCACGCTGCTGCGGATCCCGACCTGGCACCGCGCGCTGGGCCTGGACCCGGCCGAGACCCCGGAGTTCACCAGCACCCCCGGCCAGGTCGCGTTCACCCCGGACGGTTCCAAGCTCCTGGTGACCACGAAGGACAACGGCAACGACGTCGACGTGTTCGCCGTCAACATCCTCGGCGGCTTGTCCGCCAAACCGGTCGTGAACTCGCTGCCGGGCGCGGTACCGTTCGCCACCACCTTCGACCCGAAGGGCCACCTGGTACTCGCCGAGGCCGGGCCCAGCGCCGTGGCCACGTTCACCGTCAACCCTGACGGGACGCTGACCGGCATCGCCTCGGAGGCGACCGGGCAGGCCGCGACGTGCTGGATCGTCGGCACCGGTACGAAGGTGTACGTCTCCAACGCCGGCAGCGGCAGCCTGTCCGGGTACCGGGCCAGCTCGACCGGTTCGCTCACGGCGCTCGGCAACACCGCCACCGACCCGGGCACCGTGGACGCGACCGTCACCGCGGACGGCCACTACCTCTACGCGCAGACCGGCGCCAACGGCATCGTCGACGAGTTCCGGGTGAACAAGGACGGCTCGCTGACCTCGATCGGGTCGGTCACCGTACCCGGGGCGGTCGGCGGCGAGGGCATCGCGGCGGCGTAGCGGCACCGCCACCGTACCGGCGGGTGCCCGGGCCGGGACCCGGGCACCCGCTCACGCCGAGTGCCGGTACAGCACGGGATTCAGCGCGGTGTCCGGTGGCCCGCCCACCGCCGCGCCGGGCATGAACGTCGCGAGGTCGTCGCGCTGGTGGTCGTTGGTCGGTTCACTGATCTCGATGTCCGCGTCGACGTAGATGACTGTCATCACGCGGCGCGGGATCGTGGACCGGTTCGGCCCGGCCCGGTGGAACGTCCACCCGAGGTGGTAGCTGGCGTCGCCGAGCGCGTACCCGGCGGTGTCGGTCTCGAAGCCCCGTCCCGCCAGTTCGCGCTGGAGCCGGCGTTCGGAGTCGTCGCCGATCGGCAGATCACGGCCGGATGCGAAGCGGTGGCTGGCGCGGGCGAACTCCAGCGATCCCAACTCCACCGGAGTGTCCTGCAACGGCAGCCACACCGTCAGCGTCCGGTCGGACGCGAACGGCCAGTAGTACTGGTCCGCGTGCCACGGCGTGATGCCGCCGCCGGGTTCCTTGTAGAGGGCCTGGTCGTGGTAGAGCCGCACGCCGTCCACGCCGAGCAGCGTCGCGGCGATGCGCGCGAGGCGTGGCGAGAATACCAGTTCGCGCGCCAGGTCGTTGTGCCGCCACAGGTTGGTGACCTGAAGGAAGGCGCGGCTGTACGTGTCGCGTTGCTCCATCGGCAGGTGCATCGTGTTGCGCTCGATGACCTGTGCGGTGATGGTCGGTTCGTAGTGGGCGACGGTGGCGGGGCTCAGCACCCGGGGGAGCCGGACGTAGCCCTGCTCGGCCAGCCGGGACGCCGCGCCGGCGGGTAGCTCGTAGGCACTGTCGATGTCGATGGCGGTGGTTGTGCCGGGATTGCTTGCGGCGGGCGTGTCCGTCGCGGGATTGGCTGTGGCGGGCGTGTCCATGGTGGGCTCCAGTTCGGTGGGCGGGGTTCGTTCGCCGGGGCGGGGCGTGTCTGCGGTCTCCACGGTCGCGTGACCGGTGCCGGAACGCCACTGCGCCAGGTGCCGGGATCTGGTACTCCCGTGACCAGGAACCGGTGACTGTCCGACTCACGCCGCCCCGTGGGTACCATCGGAGCATGCGCCCGACGGTGGAATTCATCGCCCCGGCCACCGGGCGCGACTGGCTCTTCCACGTGCGGTCCGAGGACACGTTCGACTTCGCGTGGCACGCGCACGATTTCTACGAACTGACCGTCATCGGGTCGGGCCGGGGTCGCCGGTTCACCGGTGATGCCGCGTCGCCGTACGGGCCCGGGGACGTCGCGCTGTTCGGACCGCGGCTGCCGCACACCTACGCCTCGAGGGTGCAGGACGGCCCGCACCTGGCCTACGTGGCCCAGTTCCCCGGCTCCCTTGTGGACGGTCTGGCGGGTGGGGCGGAGTTCGCCGGGCTGCGTGCGTTGCTGCGCACGGCATCGAGGGGCGTCGCCGACGCGGCACCGGGACAGTCGTGGGTGCGCGGAGCCCGGCGGCTCGCCGGGCTCGACGGGGCACGGCAGACGATCGGCCTGCTCGACCTGCTGGTGCGCCTCGCCGAGTGCCGTTCGACGGTCACCCTGGTGGGCGCCGGTACGGCCCGGCCGGTCGCGCCTGCCTCGGCGCGTGCGCTGAACGCGGTGGTCCGGTACCTCGACGAGCGGTTCCGCGAGCCGATCACCCGCGACGATGTCGCGGCCGCGGTACCGATGTCGCCGTCGTCGGTCAGCCGCCTGGTCCGCAATCACCTCGGCACGACGCTCACCGGGTACGTCACGTCCCTGCGGGTCGCGGCGGCGAGCCGGGCGCTGGTCGACAGCGACCGTCCGGTGGCCGGCATCGCGCACGACTGCGGCTTCGCGAACCTGGCGAACTTCAACCGCCAGTTCCGCCGGGCGCAGGGCATGACGCCCACGGACTACCGGCGTACCTTCACCGGAACCGGCGCGCGGTAGGGGCCGGCACCGGCGCACCGGGAAGGCGCCGCGCGGGTGCCGTGGCGGTGGTGTGCGGACCGTCCAGAGTGGGTACTGGCCAGAGCGTGACCGATGAGAGTGTTGACGCAGACGTGATCGATGACGGGCACGCCGACGTACTGGCCGAGGACGACGTGGTCAGCGTGCCGGAAGGGGCCCGGGAACTGGCCGAGAGTCACGAGCACGGTTCCAGCTTCCTGCCGGACGTACCGGACTGGGACGGGCCGCCGGACGAAGCGCCGGAGCACGACGTCGAGGGGTGAACGGCGGCAATCGCTGAACGGCGGCGACCGATGGGCGGCGGCGACCGATGGGCGGCGGCGACCGATAGCCCCCGCGGGCACCGGTCGCCGCTCACCGGGGTGCCGGCCGGCCACGGTCGGGATAGCCTGCGACGGTGGACCGATGGCATGAACCGTTGCATCACATCCGGGGAGCGGACCTCACCCGGCAGACCGGCCAGACCGCGGGGATGACCCGGCGCGAGGCGGTCTCCGGGAAGACCGTGGGATCGTCGAAGATCTGGATGGGGCAGACCCACGTGGCGCCCGGCACGGCCTCCGGCGACCACCACCACGGCGAGGCGGAGACCGCCATCTACGTCGTGTCGGGCCGGCCGGTCTTCGTGTTCGCCGACGGTGAGTCGGAGAGGCGGATCGAGACCGAACCGGGCGACTACCTGTTCGTACCGCCGTTCGTGCCGCACCGGGAGGAGAACCCGGGAGCCGAGGAGGCGGTGGTCGTCATCGCCCGCAGCACGCAGGAAGGTGTCGTGGTGAACCTGCCGAGCCTGTGGGCGGTTGTGGACCCGGGCGGCGAGGGGTAGCGGGCCGGCCGGGTCCACCGACGCGGCCGCGGTGAGCGCGTACCGGTGGCTCGGTAGGGTTCTGAATTATGGATGCGCAGGAGTGGGACCGCCGGTACGCGGACGGCGGGCTGTTGTGGGCCGCCGAACCGAACCGCTTCGTCGCCGAGACGTTCGCCGGCGTGCCGGCCGGCCGCGCGCTGGACCTGGCCGCGGGGGAGGGCCGCAACGCCATCTGGCTGGCCGGGCAGGGCTGGCAGGTCACCGCGGTGGACTTCTCCGCCGTCGCGATCGGCAAGGGCAGAGCGTGGGCCGAACGTCAGGGGTACGAGGTCGACTGGCGCGTGGCCGACGTCCTGTCCTACGACCCGCCCCGGGGCGGTTTCGACGCGGTGATCGTGGCGTACCTGCATCTGATGCCCGACGATTTCGCGGCGGCCCTGGACACCGCGGCGTCGGCGGTGACCGCCGGCGGCCTCCTGCTCGTGGTCGGCCACGACGTGTCGAACATCCAGCACGGCACCGGCGGCCCGCAGGATCCGGCCGTCCTCTACACCCCCGAGACTGTCCGGGCGCGCCTGGACGGCTGGGAGATCCGGCGCGCCGAACGCGCGCGGCGACCGGTCGCCACCGACGCCGGTGAGGTCGAGGCGATCGATACCGTCGTCGTGGCGCTCAGGCCGGCGAGCGGCTGAGCGCGGGACGGGCGGCCGAACGCGGGCCGGCGGCGGAGCGGGCGACTGCGGGAGAGGCGGCCGACCGCGGGACGGCTACGGGGGAGTCGGCCGGCAGGCGGGGCACCGCCCGAACAGCGTCAGCCCGGCGGCACCGATGTCATAGCGGGTCGCGTCACCGGCCGCGGTGACCGCCTCCGCCAGGCTCGGCGCGGGGATCTCCGAGATCGTGCCGCAGGCCTCGCAGATCGCGTGGACGTGCGGGTCGGCGCACAGCCCGTAGCGGGCCTCTCCCGGCCACGCCAGCAGGTGCACGACCGCGTGCTCGGCCAGGAACGCGACGGTCCGGTGCACCGTCGAGATGTTGATTTCCGGCCGTACCTCGGCCACCTTCTGGTGGATCGCGGTGATCGACAGGTGCGAGGGCGAGCCGGCCAGTGCGTCGATCACCATGCCGCGGGCCAGGGTACGCCGCGCGCCCGCCGCCGCCAGTTGTTGCCACGCACGCTGCACATGCCTGCGCCGGTCGGTCTCG
>DASXOA010000502.1:0-12906 GCA_036494675.1 Rugosimonospora sp. | reverse complement strand
GCGGCGAGCCGTCGACAACGTACATGGTCTGGTTCCCTTCCCTGGTGGGGGTGGGCCTCGCGGATATCCGGTCGACGCACCTTCCGGCTATGCCCGGCGAGGCGTCGAGCAATCCGCCGGAACGGACACAGACGCCCGGGCAGGCATCGGGGACCGCGATACGCGCCCGGGGCCGGGTCCCGGGGCATACGGTCGGGTGGACCGCAATCGACGGGGGTGGCGCGGTGGCCAAGGACGGCGCGGTTCTCGTGTTCAACGCCGGCTCGTCGTCCCTGAAGTACCGGCTCGTCGCGGGCGGTACCTCGGGAGCGCCGGAGAATCTGGATCAAGGGCAGGTTCAGCGGATCGGCGAGGCCGGCGGCGACGCGCCCGATCACGCCCACGCGGTCGGCCAGGTGCTGGACGGCCTTCCGGACCATCCGATCGCCGCCGTCGGGCACCGCGTCGTGCACGGCGGAGCCCGGTTCCGTGAGCCGGTCCGGGTCGACGACGAGGCGCTGACCGCGATCGAGGAGCTGGCACGGTGGGCGCCGCTGCACAATCCGGCCGCGGTGGCCGGCATCCGGGCCGCCCGGGCCGCCCTGCCGCGGGTACCGCAGTTGGCACTGTTCGACACCGCGTTCCACGCCACCCTGCCGCCCGCCGCGTACACCTACGCGATCGACCGTCACCTCGCCGAGGAGTACGAGATCCGCCGCTACGGATTCCACGGCATCTCGGTGCGGTACGTGGTCGGCGAGACCGCCCGCCTGCTGGAGCGCCCGGTCACCGAGCTCAACATGATCGTGCTGCACCTGGGCAACGGGGCCAGCGCCACCGCCGTGGCCGCGGGAGCCAGCGTGGAGACCTCGATGGGGCTCACCCCGTTGGAGGGACTGGTGATGGGCACCCGTACCGGTGACATCGACCCGGCGGCCGCCTTCTACCTGGCCCGCGCCCGGGGACTGAGCCTGGACCAGATCGAGGACCAGTTCCAGCGCCACGGTGGGCTGTCCGGCCTGTCCGGCGACAACGACGTCCGCGCGGTGCAGTCCCGCGCCGACGGCGGCGACCCCGAGGCCCAGCTGGCCCTGGAGGTGTACTGCCACCGGATCCGCAAGTACGTCGGCGCGTACCACGCGGTGCTGGGCCGGCTCGACGCGGTCGTGTTCACGGCCGGGGTCGGTGAGCACAGCGCCCGGATCCGGGCCATGTCACTGGCCGGCCTGAAGCCGCTGGACATCGAGGTCGACCCCGGGCGCAACGGCGACGGGGACGCGGCCCGCTTCGTCTCGCCGGCCGCGTCCAGGGTGGCGGTCTGCGTGGTGCCGACCGACGAGGAACGCGCGATCGCCCAGCAGACCGCCGCCGTACTCGGCCTTACCGGCAGCTGGTAGCGCCGGCCGCCTACCGCCCGCCGCGGCGGGTGCCGGCCCGGCTCCGTGCGGAGAAGGCCGCCGCTCCGGAGACCCGGACGGAGGTCGAGGCGGCCGCCGACCGGGGCGTACCCGCCGACCGCGGCGCCGCGGCCCCGGCGCGGGAGGCACCGGAGGGCTTGCGGCGTGACCGGCCACCGGACGGCGCCTCGGGCGCGGCCGGAGCGATCGCCGGCGGGGCCACGAACGAACGCTGGCCCGGCGCGATCTCGGCGAGCAGCGGGTGCCCCGGACGGAGCCGCGTGGTCTTGGCGGCGATGCCGGCCCGGCGGGTCAGATCGCGCACTTCGGACACCTGATCGTCGGTCATGAGGGTGACCACCACTCCCCGCGCGCCCGCGCGTGCGGTCCGGCCGGAGCGGTGCAGGTATGCCTTGTGCTCGACCGGCGGGTCGGCGTGGATGACCAGGGTGATGTCGTCGACGTGGATGCCCCGGGCCGCGATGTCGGTTGCCACCATGGTCTCGGTGCGGCCGTCGGCGAAGGCGAGCAGGTTGCGCGTACGCGCCGGCTGGGCCAGGTTGCCGTGGAGTTCGACCGCGGGTACGCCAGCGGCGATGAGCCGGCGGGTCAGGGTCTTCGCCCCGCGCTTGGTACGGGTGAACACCAGCGTCCGGCCCGGCGCGGCGGCCAGGTCGACGAGTACCGGGAGACGGTCCTCCTGGCTCACGTGCAGGACGTGGTGCGACATCTGGTCCACCGGCGACAGTGGCGAGTCGACGCTGTGCGTGGCCGGAGCGGAGAGGTACCGCCGGACGAGCACGTTCACCTCACCGTCGAGGGTCGCCGAGAACAGCATCCGCTGGCCCGACCGTGGGGTCTGGTCGAGGAGGCGCCGCACGACGGGCAGGAACCCGAGGTCGGCCATGTGGTCGGCCTCGTCGAGCACGGTGATCTCGACCGCGTCGAGGCTGGCCCGGCCGGAGTCGACGTGGTCGGCGAGCCGGCCGGGGCAGGCGACGAGGATGTCGACGCCGGCGCGCAACCCGGCGATCTGGGGACCGGGGCTCACCCCGCCGAACACCGTGAGGGTGCGCAGCGAGAGCGCCTGGGCCAGCGGGATGATCGAGGCCTCGATCTGGCTGGCGAGTTCACGGGTGGGCGCGAGGATCAGCGCGCGCGGGCGGCCGGGCTGCCGCCGCGTGGGGCGGGCGGCCAACCGGGCCAGCATCGGCAGCACGAACGCGTAGGTCTTACCGGAACCGGTCCGGCCCCGACCGAGGAGGTCGCGTCCGGCCAGCGCGTCGGGCAGCGTGGCTGCCTGGATCGGGAAGGGCTTCGCGATGCCGGCCGCGGCGAGCGCCTTGACGAGCGGGGCGGGCAGGTCGAAGTCGGCGAATGTCACCGGGGTCACCGGGGCGTGGGAAGTGGTGTGAGGGCGGCGGGCCGCCATGAAGTCTCCGAACGTGGAAGGTCGTTCTGCCCGGCGCGTACCCGAGTGGCCGCGGCGCGTGGTCATCAATATCCAAGGCGGCCCGACGCAGAACGGGACGAGCCGCGTGATCCAGTCTACCCGCATCGGCCGGTGACCCGCTCGCTCGCCCGCCCGGGGCCCTCGTTCCGTCCGCCGGGGCCCCGCCAGACCCTCCCCGGCGGGGCCCCCTTTGGGCGTCGATCAGGTCGAATGGGCTGTTCGAGGACGCGGGGGCAGCAGTCGGTCAGAACGGGGCATCGCCTACTGGCGCCCGGCCAGCAGTTCGGCGGCGGCCTCGCCGCAGGCGCGGGCCGCCCCGAACGTCGCGATGTGCGTCCCACCGACGGGCGCCGCCACCGGAATGCCCATCTCGACGACGACGGCGTCCGGACGCAGCCGGACCACCTCGGCCAGCCGGTCGGCCATCCACTGGTGCCGGTGCACGTCGCGCACCACCACCACGAGGGGCCGGTCGAGCGCGGGTCGCAGGACACCGTCGACGGGGCCGTCCGCCCCGAGGCGCGCCACCGTGGTACCGGCGAAGTGCGCACGCAACGGCTCGGCCAGCCCCCACGGCGTCGGACCGACCGCGAGATTCACTGTCGCCGCGAACTCGACGACGTGGGGCGCCACGGTCAGCGGTCGGACCGCGTTCGCGCCGTCGGCCGTGTGGACGCGCAGCGCGCGACGGGCGGCCGTCCTGCCGATGGTCCCCTCGTCCGTCCACCGGTGGGCGGCGCGGGCGTCGCGGCACGCCGCGCTCCACCCGGCGTACGCGCGGACCCGCGCCGCCGCCTCGGCGAGCCGTTCCAGCGGCAGGCTGCCGTCGTGTACGGCGGCGACGATGCTGTCCCGCAACAGGTCCACGGTCGCCTCGTCGGAGTTCTCGCCGCCGACGCAGATGGCGTCCACACCCGCCGCGATCGCCCGGGCCGACGCGCCGCCGAGGCCGTACCGTGCGGCCGACGCGGCCATCTCGATGCCGTCGCTGATGACGAGTCCGGTGAAGCCCAGTTCATCGCGGAGCAGCCCCTGGAGGATCGCCGGGCTGTGGGTGGCGATGTGGTCCGGGTCGAGCGCCGGTACGAGCAGGTGCCCGGTCATCACGGCCCGTACTCCGGCCGCGATGGCGGCCCGGAAGGGCACCAGTTCGGCGTCGCGCATCTCGTCCCGGCTGCGGTCGATGAGCGGGACGCCGTGGTGGGAGTCGGTCTGGGTGTCTCCGTGCCCGGGAAAGTGCTTGGCGCAGGCGCCCACCCCGACGGACTGCTGCCCGCGTACCCAGGCGGCGACGTGCCGGGCGGCCACGGCCGGGTCCGAACCGAACGCCCGCGCCCCGATCACGGGATTGTCCGGGTTGCTGTTGACGTCCGCGGAGGGGGCGTAGTTGAGGCTGACGCCGAGGTGGGCCAGTTCTCCGCCGAGGTCCCGGGCGACCGCCTCGGTGAGCTCCGGGTCGTCGATCGCCGCGAGGGCGTAGTTGCCGGGCCGGGTACTGCCGGTACGGGCATGCACCCGGGTGACGTCGCCGGTCTCCTCGTCGATCGCGATGATCAGGTCCGGGTTCTCGGCGCGCAACTGTGCCGTCAGGGCGGCGACCTGTTCCGGGGTGACGATGTTCCGTCCGAACAGGACGGCGCCACCCAGTCCACGGGCGATCCGCCGGCGGATCCAGTCGGGCGCGGTGGTGCCCTCGAAGCCCGGCTGAAGCACCGTCTCGGCGAGAACGCTCAACGACTCACCGGCCTCGGACAGCCCGGTTCCGGCCGCCGCGATCATGTCCACGAAGATCCCCCCGATTCTGGCTTACTGGAAGTGTTCCTTACAGTAAGGCACGCGTCAACTTCGGACTACCGCGGGGTACCCGCGAGGCGCTCGTGGCGCGGCGGGCACGGCGCTCGGCCACGGACCCCGACAGTGACAACCGGGCAGTGACAACCAGGGCGTCGACCACGTCGACGCAGGTCACCCGGCCGAGGCGGTCGCCTGTCGACACCGCTCGAATCGCTTCGACGTTCACCCGTCGAATGCCGCGGAGCGGGGTTCGCAGGTCGCGGCGACATAGCGGCGAAATCAAGGCGTCACTTCGTTGACATCCTCGATGGTCGCTCTCTACGGTGTACGCAAGCGCTTCGACAACATGATGTTTTCGACCATCTGAGGTCAACTCACCCCGATGACAGCCGGGCCGCGGCGCACTCCCCGACGGCATCGCTTCCCCTCTTGCGATCGCGCCGCACGTTCCCAAGGAGGACAACCATGTTCACAGCGAGAGCGGGTGCGGCCGCCGGAGCGTTACTCATGGCGGCGTCGTTGGCCCTGACCGCTTGCAGCAGTTCCGGTTCGGGTGACGGCAAGACCCTGACGCTCTGGTATTACGAGGGTCCGACCAGCGCCATGGGCATCGCCTGGGAGCAGGCCATCAAGGACTTCAAGTCCTCGCACCCGGGCGTGACCGTGAAGTTCGAGGAGAAGAGCTTCGAGCAGATCGAGCAGAGCACCGGGCAGATCCTCAACTCCGACCAGGCGCCCGACGTCATGGAGTACAACAAGGGCAACGCGACCGCGGGCCTGCTCGCCAAGCAGGGCCTGCTCACCGACCTGACATCGCAGGCCACCTCGCACGGCTGGGACAAGCAACTCAGCCCGAGCCTGCAGACGACGGCGAAGTACGACGCCCAGGGCAACATGGGCGGCACCAAGTGGTACGGCGTCCCGGACTACGGCGAGATCGGCGATCTCGTCTACTACAACAAGGACATGTTCGCCAAGTACAACATCCCGGTACCCACCACGTTCGACACGTTCGTCTCGGCGATGGACGCCTTCGTCAAGGCCGGCGTGACGCCACTGTCGGTCGGTGGCGCCGAATACCCGGCGCAGCAGATCTTCTACGATCTGGCGCTGTCCAAGGCAGACCGGGCCTGGGTCAACGACTTCCAGCTCTACACCCACAAGGTGGACTTCCACGACGCGGCCTTCACCTTCGCCGCGAACACGTTCTCCGACTGGGTGAAGAAGGGGTACATCCCCAAGAACTCGGCCGGCATCAAGGCCGAGGACATGGGGGTCGCCTGGGAGCAGGGCAAGTTCCCGATGGTCGTCTCCGGAACCTGGTGGTACGGCCGGTTCGTCAGCGAGGTCAAGAACTTCCAGTGGGACAGCTTCCTGTTCCCGGGCAACAAACTGCACGAGGGCTCCAGCGGCAACCTGTGGGTGGTGCCGACCAACGCGAAGAACAAGAGCCTCGCGTACGACTTCATCGACGCGACCATGAAGCCCGACGTCGAGAACCTGATGGGCAACAGTGGTGGTCTGCCGGTCTCGGCCGATCCGTCGAAGATCACCGACCCGAAGAGCAAGGAACTCATCGACCTGTTCAACGGTGTGGTCCAGAGCGACGGCCTGGCGTTCTACCCGGACTGGCCGGCACCCGGCTACTACGACACCATGACCGCCTCGGTGCAGGACCTCATCAACGGGTCGAAGAGCACCGGCGCGGTGCTCGACGAGTTGGCCAAGCCGTACAACGACAACCTCACGAACATCGGCAAATGAATCCGGAGACCACGACCGCGGTCGGGGGTGGCGTCGGGACGGTTCCGGCGCCACCCCCGGCGGCGCGGGGCCGGCGGCCGGCTCCGCGCCGCTCGTCCCGGCGCCGCGGCTATCTCGTGTTCCTGCTCCCCGGGATCGTGCTCTCGCTCGCCGTCATCGTGGTACCGCTGGGAATGACCGTCTACACCAGTTTCACCCGGTGGACCGGCGTCGGCGCTCCACAGTGGATCGGCTGGGCCAACTACACGCGGTTGTTCCACGACGCCAACTTCTGGGCCTCCTTCCGGCACATCGGGCTGCTGATCGTCGCCATGGCCGTGGTACCCACGCTCATCGGGCTGGTACTGGCGGCGGTGCTGTTCGACTACATCGGCAAGGTGTTCGGCAACCGGTCGGCCAGCCTGCTGCGGGCCGGCCTGTACTTGCCGCAGGTGCTTCCGGTCGCGATCAGCGGCATCGTCTGGGGCTGGATCCTGAGCCCCAGCTACGGCGCGCTCAACACGATCCTGACCGACCTGCACCTGTCCAGCCTTGCGAAGAACTGGCTGGGGGACCCGACCTACGCGCTGTACACCATCATGGCCATCATGGTGTGGCTGCAGGTCGGCTACCCGGTGGTGATGTTCATGGCCGGACTGCAGCGGATCGATCCCGAACTGTATGAGGCCGCCGACCTCGACGGCGCCTCCTGGTGGCAGCGCTTCACCCGGATCTCGGTCCACCTGATCCGGCCGGAGATCTACGTCGTCCTGGTCACCACCACGATCGCGGCGCTGAAGATCTTCGGCCAGATCTTCGTGCTGACCCGCGGCGGCCCGGGCAACGCCACCCTGGTGCCGTCCTACTTCGCCTACAAGAACTACTTCGAAAACGCGGCGGTCGGCTACGGCTCGGCCATCTCCACCGTGATGACCGTCATCATCCTGGTGCTCACCGTCGTGTTCCTGCAGATCCAGCACCGGGACCAAGGCATGGGAGACTCCCGATGACCGGCGCCACGACATCCCGGCGGCGTCGCCGCGGACCGACCCGGCATGTCGTCCTGGCGGTGCTGGTGGTACTGGTGCTCCTGGTGCTCGCCCCGCTGCTCATCATCGCGATGAACGCGTTCAAGACCCCGGGCGAGTACGCCAGCCACGGCCCGCTGGCTCTGCCGCACTCGTTCCACCTGCAGGGCATCATCGACTTCTGGAACCGGATCGACTTCGGCCGCAAACTGCTCAACAGCTTCGTGGTCAGCGCCGTGGTGGCGGTACTGGGCGTGGTGCTGTCGGTGTTCAACGCGTACGCGCTGGGCATCGGCCGGGTACGCGGCCGGGTCTGGTTCCTGGTCTTCTTCCTCATCGCGAACCTGCTGCCCCAGGAGGCGCTCGTCTACCCGTTGTACTTCCTGTCCAAGCGGCTGCACCTGTACGACACGCTGACCATCGTGGTCATCATCTTCACGGTGATCCAGGGGTCGTTCGGCACCTACCTCCTGTCCAGCGTCTACCTGAGCTTCCCCACCGAACTGCTGGACGCCGCCGAGGTCGACGGCGCCGGGCGCTGGCGGGTGCTCTGGCGCATCGTCGTGCCGGTCAGCCGGCCCACGCTGATGGTGCTGGTCACGTTCTTCTTCATCTGGACCTGGAACGAGTTCTTCCTGCCGCTGGTGTTCCTGATTTCCAACGACAACCAGACGGTGCCGGTCGCCCTGAGCGTGCTCCAGGGGGACCGGTCGATGGACGCCACCGCCACGAGCGCCTCGGCCCTCATCGGCATCCTCCCCGCGGTGATCTTCTTTCTCGTCTTCCAGCGCACGTTGACCCGCGGCATCGCGGTCGGCGCCATCAAGTAGTCCCAGAGGAGACACACACCATGAAGTTCAGCGACGGGTTCTGGCGCAAGCGCGACGGTGTGGCCGCCCTGCATCCCGCGCACGCGCACGATCTGACGTCGGGTCCCTCGTCGCTGACCGTCTACGCGTCCACCCGCCGGGTGGAGCGCCGCGACGACACGCTCAACGCACCGATCATCACGATCACCTGCACCTCACCGATGCCCGACGTCATCGGTGTACGGGTCAGCCACTTCCTCGGCACGGCGGCGACCCATCCCGACTTCGCTCTGGCCACCGACCCGGGGGTCAATGTCCGGGTGGAGTCGAGTGGCGAGGGCGCGTCGCTGGTATCCGGCGCCCTCGCGGCCCGGTTCCGGCTCGGCGAGCGGTGGGGACTGGACTTCGTGGCCGGCGGCCGGACGCTGACCGGCAGCGGGCACAAGGGCATCGGCATCATCGACACCGACGCCGGCGAACACTACGTCCACGAGCAACTCGGCCTCGGCGTCGGAGAGACCGTGTACGGGCTGGGCGAGCGCTTCGGCCCGCTGGTGCGCAACGGCCAGTCCATCGACATCTGGAACGAGGACGGCGGCACCAGCAGCGAGCAGGCGTACAAGAACGTGCCCTTCTACCTCACCAACGGCGGGTACGGGGTGTTCGTCAACCACCCCGGCAGGGTGTCGCTGGAGGTCGGCTCGGAGGTCGTGTCCCGGGTGCAGTTCAGCGTCGAGGGGCAGTCGCTGGAGTACTTCGTCATCTACGGGCCCACGCCGGCGGAGATCCTGCGCAAGTACACCGCGCTGACCGGCCGGCCCGCGCTGCCACCCGCCTGGTCGTTCGGGCTGTGGCTGACGACGTCGTTCACCACGGACTACAACGAGCAGACGGTGACCGGCTTCATCGACGGGATGGCCGAGCGCGACCTTCCCCTGTCGGTCTTCCACTTCGACACCTTCTGGATGCGCGAGTTCAACTGGTGTGACTTCGAGTGGGACCTGCGCGCGTTTCCGGACCCACCGGCGATGCTCAAGCGCCTCAAGGACCGCGGCCTCCGGATCTGCGTATGGATCAACCCGTACATCGCGCAGCGCTCCGCGCTGTTCGCCGAGGGCATGGCCGCCGGCTACCTGGTGCGGCGGGAAGGCGGGGACGTCTGGCAGTGGGACCGGTGGCAGGCCGGCATGGCGCTCGTCGACTTCACCAACCCGGCCGCCCGCGCCTGGTACGCGGGCAAGCTGCGCGCCCTGCTGGAGATGGGCGTGGACTGCTTCAAGTCCGACTTCGGGGAGCGGATCCCCACCGACGTCGTCTACCACGACGGCGCCGACCCGCAGCGGATGCACAACTACTACACGTACCTGTACAACGAGACCGTCTTCGAGACGCTGCGCGAGTACCGGGGCGAAGGCGACGCCGTGCTGTTCGCCCGCTCGGCAACCACCGGCAGCCAGCAGTTCCCGGTGCACTGGGGCGGCGACTGCTCCTCCACGTTCGAGTCGATGGCGGAGAGCCTGCGCGGCGGGTTGTCGCTGTCCATGTCCGGCTTCGGGTACTGGAGCCACGACATCGGCGGCTTCGAGGGTGTGCCGGAGCCGGCCGTCTTCAAGCGGTGGGTCCCGTTCGGCATGCTGTCCTCGCACAGCCGGCTGCACGGCAACCAGTCCTACCGGGTGCCGTGGCTCTTCGACGACGAGGCCGTCGACGTGCTGCGCAAGTTCACCAAGCTCAAGTACCGCCTGATGCCGTACCTCTACGGTCAGGCGGTCACCGCGCACACGGACGGTACGCCGATGACGCGCCCGCTCGTCTTCGACTTCCCCGACGATCCCGCGGTCGCCTACCTCGACCGCCAGTACCTGCTCGGCGACGACCTCCTCGTCGCGCCGGTCTTCAGCGCCACCGGCGAGATGTCCTACTACGTGCCGGCCGGCAGGTGGACGCATTTCGAGACCGGCGCCACGGTGCAGGGACCGACCTGGGTCCACGAGGCGCACGGCTTCGACAGCCTCCCGCTGCTGGTCCGCCCGGGCTCTGTGCTGCCGGTCGGCGCCCGCGACGACCGGCCCGACTACGACTACGCCGAGGGCGTGACGCTGCAGGTCTACCAGCTCGCCGACGGCCAGCGGGTGAGCACCGCGATCCCCACGACGTCGGGGGCGCGGCGCTGCGAGTTCACCGTCCGGCGCGACGGCGACGTCGTACGCGTCGAGCGCGTCGAACTCGCCGGCGACCCCGTGCCGTGGCGGATCCTGCTCGTCGGCGAGGCGGGTGCGCGGGCGGCGACGGGTACGGTCACCGACACCGGGCGAGGCTGTCTCATCGAACTGGAAGCCACCGTGGCGACCTGCGAGGTGCGCCTGGGAGGCCGCGCGGTCGGGTGACCGTTCGTCAGTGGACGGACGTGTGCGGCCGCGCCGTACCGGGCGGGGGTGGGCCGCAGCTGTCGCCCTCGGTCAGGACCGGTGCCAGCAGCCGGGTCTGCACGCCATGGCTGCCGTCGAGCAGGTGCATCACCATCTCGACCGCCAACGCGCCAAGCTGCGGCGCCGGGACGTCGATGGACGTCACGCGCACCGGCAACCCGAGCGCCACGTTCTGCGGGCACACCGCGACGATCGACACCTCCTGCGGTACCCGCCGGCCCGCCGCGCGCAGGATCGACAGCACCGGCGCGAGTGCCGCCTCGTTGTGCACCACCAGCCCGGTGACCGCCGGCAGGCGCGCGTCGATGTCGCGCATGACGGCCGCCGCGCCGTCGAACGTCGGCTCGCACGGGTGGGTGGCGGAGGCGAGTCCGAAGTGCTCGACCGCGTCGTCGAAGCCGGCGAGGAACCGGGTGGCGTAGCCCGTTCCGCGCTGGTACACGGCGGGCGGCGGTCCGATCAGCGCGACGCTGCGGTGGCCGTGCTCGGCGAGGTGAGCGGCGGCGGCGTACCCGGTGGCGGCGAAGTCCAGGTCCACGCAACTGATGCCGGCCGCCCGGCCCGGCAGGCCGATCAGGACGGAGGGCTGGCGGAGCCGGCGCAGCGTCGGCACCCGCACATCGTCCGCCTCGACGTCCATCACGATGAGCGCGTCGACCATCGCGCCGCCCGCGACCCGGTCCAGCCCGTCCGCACCCTCGTCCCCGGTCAACAGCAGCACATCGTGGTCGAACGAGCGGGCCGCGGTCACCACCGACGTGACGAATTCCATGATCACCGGAACGTTGACGTCGGTGCGCAGCGGGGCGACCAGGGCCAGCACGTTGGTGTGCCGGCTCGCCAGGGCCCGGGCGCCGGCGTGCGGCCGGTACCCCAGCGAGGCGATGCTCGCCTCCACCCTGGCCCGGGTCTCCCGCGAGATAGGCCTCCGTCCACTGAGGACATACGAGACGGTACTCGTGGAGACACCGGCCGCCGCAGCGACATCCGCGATCGTAACCACGCCCCATCCTCACTGTCGAAGCGCTTCGACTGGCGCGTCCCAGCGTAACCGGCCCTCAGCACCGCTCACAAGTCGAGGCACCGCCGCCCCGCCACTCCCCCGCACGGCCGATGTTGCCAACCGGCAGGCCCCCGGGTAATCTTGGAGCATAAGCGGAGAATCCTCCGTTTATGCCGCAGCACACCGAGCGGGCGTGGCCGGGTACGACCACGGTAGCCGCGGTAGCACGGTTCGCTCCGCCGACCCGGCCACCGCTGGCGGTCGCCGGGTGGTTGTCCGTGCGGGTACCACCCGCGACGCCCACGCCCCAACCCGAACGTCGAAGGACTGACCCACATGAAACTCGGCCTGCACGTCTCCGATTTCACCTGGCCCGGTGGAGCGCCGGCGCTCGCACCGACGCTCGTCCGCCTCGCCCACGACGCCGAAACCGCGGGCTTCACGCGGCTCAGCGTCATGGACCACTTCTGGCAGATCGCACACATCGGGCCGCCCGAGCACGACATGCTGGAGGCCTACACGACCCTCGGTTTCCTCGCCGCGCACACCAGCACGATCACCCTGAACACGCTCGTCACCGGCGTCACCTACCGCCAGCCCGGCCTGCTCGCGAAGGCCGTCACGACCCTCGACGTCCTCTCCGGCGGCCGGGCCGTGCTCGGCATCGGTGCCGCCTGGAACGGCGACGAATCCGCCGGCCTGGGCTTCGCCTTCCCCCCGACGGCGGAACGGTTCGAGCGGCTCGAAGAAACCCTGCAGATCATCCTCCAGATGTGGAGCGAGGACGAAGGTCCCTACGAGGGCAGGCACTACCAGCTCGGGCGCACGCTCAACGCGCCGCAGCCGCTCAGCTCGCCCCGACCGAAGATCCTGATCGGCGGGTCCGGCGAGCGGAAGACGCTCCGCCTCGTCGCCCAGTACGCCGACGCCTGCAACCTATTCAACACCAACGAGCTGGCCCACAAGCTGGACGTGCTGCGCGAACACTGCGCCAACCTCGGCCGGGACTACGACAGCGTCGAGAAGACCGCGACCACCCCGTTCGAGCTCACCAAGGACGGCGAGAACGCCGGCAAGGTGCTCGAATCGCTGCGGGAGCTGCACGACCTCGGCATCACGACGGCCATCGGGTCGCTGCGCGGTCCGGACGGACCCGAACTCGTCGCGGCGTACGGCGAGCACATCATCCCGGAGATCTCCACCTGGTGAGCCATCCGGCGTCTCCCGCACGGGAGTGCGGGTGGGGCGCGCCGCCGTCGCGTTGACGGCGG
>DASXOA010000501.1:0-3709 GCA_036494675.1 Rugosimonospora sp. | reverse complement strand
GCCGCGTTGGGCAACCCGCGCACCGCGCTGGTGATCCAGTCGGATGGTCCGGTGGTGCTCGGCGACGTGCAGGCGAAGGTGCCGGCGATCCTGTTCAGCGGGTACAACGGGCAGTCGCAGGGTGCCGCGTTGGCGGATGTGCTGTTCGGCAAGCAGAATCCGGACGGGCACCTGAACTTCACCTGGTACCAGGACGACGCGCAGCTTCCGTCGGTCATGAACTACGGGCTGGACGCGTCGAGCACCGGTGGGCTGGGGCGCACGTACCAGTACTTCACCGGTACGCCGACGTACCCGTTCGGGTACGGGTTGAGCTACACGCAGTTCGGCATCTCCAACGTGAGCGTGGACAAGAAGTCGGTGTCCGCCAACGGCACGGTGACGGCCACCCTGACGGTGAAGAACACCGGGCAGACCGCGGGTGCCACGGTCGTGCAGTTGTACGCGACGACACCGGGTGCCGGGACGGCCGATGTGCCGCAGGAGCGGTTGGCCGGTTTCCAGAAGACGAAGGACCTGGCGCCGGGGCAGTCGCAGAAGCTCACGGTGAGCGTGAACATCCCCGACCTGGCGCTGTGGGACACCGCGCACTCCCGCCAGACGGTACCCGACGGCACGTACCAGCTCAGGATCGGTACGAACGCGTCCTCGTTCGTGTCGGAGCAGGACGTGAAGGTGACCGGCGCACTGAAGTCCGCGGTGCGGTTCGTGACCGTGCAGCCGGAATCGGTGGTCTACCAGGCCGGGCAGAGCTTCGACCTGACCGGCCGCAACCAGTGGCTGGCCGATGACACCAAGGCGTCCGAGGAAGCGGACCGCGACCTGAGCATCACGGCCGACGGCGTCGTGGAGGCGGTCGACAACGACCAGTCCTTTGTGGACCTGTCCACGGCGAAGGTGAAGTACGCGAGCAGCGACCCGAGCGTCGCCAGCGTGGACAAGAACGGTCTGGTCCGGGCCATCAAGAACGGTGTCGCCACCATCACGGTGACGGTCAACGGCGTCTCCGGCAGCGTACCGATCGTCGTGCAGAACACGCTGACCAACACGGTACCGTCCATTATGGACGCGGGCTCGTCGGGTACGGTCTCCGCGACCTTCACCAACGGGAACATCAAGCCCGTCCACAACCTGAACCTCGGCATCACCGTCCCGGACGGCTGGACGGCCACCCCGATCACCCCGACCAGCGCCAAGAAGGTGGACGCGAACTCCTCTCGCACCGCGACCTGGAAGGTGTCCCCCAGACCCGGCGTCGCGCCGGGGACGTACGCGATCGAGTTCACGGCGACCTCCAGCGAGGGGGCGTTCAGCTCCAGCGGCCAGGTACAGGTGCCCTACGCCTCGGTGGCCGCGGCGTACGACAACACCGGAATCAGCAACGACAACGCCCCGTTCAGCGGAACGTTCGACGGGGGCGCGCTGAGCTGGTCCGCGCAGGCGTTGACCGCGGCCCGCTTCGCACCTGGCGGCCAGGTCACCGCGGCCGGGATCGGCTTCACCTGGCCGTCGCCGAACGTGCCGGACAACGTCGTGGCCAGCGGTCAGGTGCTGCCGGTGTCCGGCTCCGGTCACCTGCTGGGCTTCCTGGGTGCGAGCAGCGGAGCGACCACGTCGGGTAACGGCACGGTGGTGTACTCCGATGGCACGACCCAGCCGTACACGCTCACCTTCGGCGACTGGTGGTCGGCGAACCCGGTGGCCGGCACGTCCATCGCGGCGAGTCCGCAGTACATCAACAGCGGTGCCAACGCCAGCCGGCAGAACCAGACCGTCCACGTGTACGCCGCGTGGGTGTCGCTGGACCCGACCAAGACGGTGCGGTACGTGATCCTGCCGCACGTGACCGACAACGGTCAGGTCACCCAGGGGCCGGCGATGCACGTGTTCGCGCTGGGGGTGGCCCAGGCCGACGATCAGACCGCGATGGTGTGTGACGACCTCGGCAACCCGGACACAGCCAACGGCGTCACGGTCAGAGACGAGGGCGACGGGCACACGACGGCGACCACGGCCGGTGGCCTTCCAGCCCGCACGACCACCGGTTCCGGGTCGTTCTACATGTACTTCGACCTCGACAACTCCGTGGTACCGGGCGGCAGCTACCAGGCCACCGCCTACGTCAGCTACTACGACCACGGCACCGGCAGCTGGGACATCCAGTACGACTCGTTCGCCGACGTGTCGAACAACGCCTTCCGGGATTCGGTACGGGTGACCGACACCGGCACCGACACCTGGAAGACCGCCGCCGTACCGCTGCCGGACGCGGCCTTCAGCAACCGGGAGAACGGCTCGACCGACCTGCGGCTCAACATCGGGGTCGGTACCCAGGCCATCGGCCGGGTCGCGCTCGCGGTGACCGGCGAGGGTGTCGTGCCGGTCCACCTGTGCCAGGCCGCCCCGCCGCCGGTCTCGTAGCCCGGGTCTGACCTTCGGCACTCATGGCGCGGACGTACCCGGCGACCCCGGGTACGTCCGCGCCGGAGCGGAGTGCCGATCCAGCGGTGGAGTTGGCCGTCGCGAGGCATGTTTACACCGAGCCTGCCGCGGTACTGGCACCTTGACCGCACCTGATCTGGGTGACGGGCGCGGTCGACGTGCGGATGTTCGCCGTCGCCCGGAAGGCAGAAGGCCCGGATGGGCGGAAACGACCACTTCCCCCGCCGCTGGAGGGATTCACCACATGAATGGCCGACCGAACGTCGTACTCGTCCATGGCGCGTGGGCCGACGGCTCCTGCTGGATCGACGTCATCGAGCGCCTGCAGGCCGACGGCTACCACGTGACGGCCCCGCAGTTTCCGGAAACCTCGACGGCCGATGACGTTTCCCGGCTACGCCAGGTCCTGAACCTCCAGGACGGTCCGACGATCGTGGCCGGACACTCCTACGGTGGGCAGATCATCACCGCCCTCGGCACCGACGCGCCGAACGTGGCCGGGCTGGTGTACATCACGGCCTTCGGGCTGGATCAGGGGGAAACGCTCAGCGCCCTGCTGTCGCAGGGACCCACACCGCCAGCGCTGGCGCACCCGTTCACCGACGAGCAGGGCTTCATGTGGCTGCCGCAGGACGACTTCGTCCAGCACTTCGCGGCCGACGTCGATCCGGTCCGGGCCAAGGCGATGCACGCCGCGCAGCAGCCGATAGCCAGCTCGGCCTTTTCCCACGCGATGGGCGTCCCAGCCTGGAAGTCGCTACCGTCCTGGTACCTGGTCGCCACACAGGACGAGGCGATTCCCCCGGATGCGCAGCACATGTTCGCCAACCGCATGGGCGCGACCACCATCGAAGTCCCTGCCAGCCACCTCGCTATGGTTTCCCACCCGGACGAGACGGCACAGTGCATCAAGGCGGCAGCCGAGGCACGGACCGCGGTGCCGGCCCGTCAAGCAGGCAGGTGACGACGAGCCCCACGAGCCTGATGGCAAACCTCTGGCCGAGCGAGCCGCGAACCAGGCGGCGTCCGGCAAGGCGGAGGTTTGCCCTACCGGCTACGGATCGCTTCGGCGGTGCAGCAGGTGCAGTTCGCGCACCCGACCCTTGTCGAGGCGTTGCAACCACACCACTGCGGGGGCACAGCAGTACGTTTCGTCGGACACCGAGAGATCGGTCTCCCATATCCTTACGTCGGAGCTGGCCACCACGTTCCTGAGGGTGTGCCGCACCCCGTGCTCCAGGTCGGTGTCCATCGCGGCGGCGAGAAA
>DASXOA010000500.1:0-7702 GCA_036494675.1 Rugosimonospora sp. | reverse complement strand
CATCGCGACCTCGGCCCGGCCGTCCCCGTCGTAGTCGTAGACCTGGAACTGCGTGTAGTGCGCGCCGGCCCGGATGTTGCGGCCGAGGTCGATGCGCCACAGCCGCGTGCCGTTGAGCCGGTACGCGTCGACGTAGACGTCCCCGGTGTAGCCGGACTGCGAGTTGTCCTTGGAGTTGGTCGGGTCTCACTTGAAGATGAACTCGTACTGGCCGTCTCCGTCGACGTCGCCGACGCTGGCATCGTTGGCGGTGTACGTGTACGCGACCCCGTCCGGCGTGGTACCGCCCGCCGGAGGCTGGATCGGCACGTCCAGGTACCCGTTGGTGAACTGCAGCGCGGCCTCGGACGCGGCCTGCTCGACGCCGTTCACGACGGCGCGCACCGTGTAGGCCGAGCCGGCCGCGGCGCCGGAGTCGAGATAGTTGGTGCTCGTGGTGATGGGTGTCGAGTTCAGCTTGGTGGATCCCCGGTACACGTTGAACGCGACGTTCTGCGGGTCGGTGCCGAGCAGCCGCCAACTGACCAGGTTGCCGCTGCCGGAACGTACCGAGATCAGGCCCCGGTTCAGCTTCTCCATCTGGCGCGCGCCGGCCGCCGGCGGGGTGGCACTGCCCGTCGGAGTGGGTGTCGGGCTCGCGGTCCGGGTGGGTGTGGGCGTCGGCGTCGGCGTCGGGCTCGCGGTGCGGGTGGGGGTCGTCGTCGGCGTCGGGCCGCTGCTGGCCGCGCCGGTGCAGGCGACGCCGTTGAGGGCGAAGGATGCCGGTACCGGGTTGGTCGAGTTGTTCCAGGACGCGTTGAAGCCGAACGCCGTGTTCGCCCCGGTCGCCAGCGCCGCGTTGTAGCCCGCGTCGGCGGCGGTGACGGTCGTACCGGACTGCGTGACGGTCGCGTTCCAGGCCTGGGTGACGGTCTGTCCCGCGCCGAACGACCAGGTGAGGTGCCAGCCGTTGATCGGATCGCCGAGGTTGGTGACGGTGACGTTGGCGCCGAACCCGCCCTGCCACTGCGAGCCGATCGTGTAGTCCACGCTGCATCCGCTGGTGGCCGCGTGCGCGCCCAGTGCGCCGACCGCGACGAGCCCGGTGGTACTCAGGGCGGCGACGGTACCGGCGGCGAGCAGCCGGTACCGGATGCGCCGTTGATTAAGTCGTTTCACTTCGCCCGTCCATTCTGTTCCTGGGACGGCGGCAATGCGCGGAGAGCCGCCCTCGCGTATCGATACCGCCACCGGGTGACCGCACCCGAGGCGTTGGCGATGCTTCCCGAGGGCATCGGGAAGTCAGAGGCTCCCAGCGCTGTGACGTTAACGGTAACATCCGCGACTGTCAATCTATGCGCGAGGCGGCCGCGGCTTGGTATGGCTGTGTTGCAACGTTTTTGCAGCGGGCTGGTGGAGCCCGTCGAGTCGCCGATCGAGCCGCTCGGCATCGGGAGTGCGGCGCTGGGTCTGGTAGAGCCGGAGCGCCTCGTGCCAGGCGTGGCGGGCCGCTTCGGGTTCGCCGGTCGCGGCATGCGTGTCGCCGAGCCGTTCCAGGGTGTCGGCCTCCTCGTACGCGTTGCCGAGCTCGCGGTACGCCGCCAGGGCCTGCTGGTAGTGCCGCACCGCCTGCGCGTACTCGCCGGTGTGGTGCGCCACCAGACCCAGGCTGTCCAGCGTGTCCGCCTCCCCGGGGCGGTTGCCGGTGCGCCGGGACAGGATCAGGGCCGACTCCAGGTGGGTACGGGCCTGCTCGTAGTGCCCGAGCCGGGTCGCGTACCAGCCGACCACGTTGAGCGCGCCGCCCTCGCCCACCGGGTCGCCGCACGCCCGGTACAGGTACAGGGCGCGGGTGGCGTGCTCCAGCGCACGCTCGTCATCGCCCCGCCACTCCCACGCCCAGGCGAGCGTCCAGTGCGCGCGGGCCTGACCGGGCAGGTCGTCCGCCTGCTCCGCCAGGGACAGCGACCGGTCCAACTGATCGGCGGCCTCGACGTGCCGTCCCACCAGGATGCAGGCCCGGCCGAGGTACCGGTGGGCCTGCGCCTCGACGGCGGGATCGCCCAGCCGCTGCGCGGCGGCCAACCCGTCGCGCCACACGGCGACCAGGTCGTGCAGGTGTCCCCGCCACCCGTAGAACGTGTTCAGCGACCAGGCCAGTTGCCACCGCTCGGCATGCCACCCCCGGGGCTCCGCCAGCCGCTGAGCCCCCTGGACGGACAGGTGCTCATCGTCCAGCCACGCCTGGGCCGCCGCGCGGTCCGGCAGCGGGTAGGCACCGGACGTGGGTTCGGGCAGGGCCCAGTTCAGCGCCGGCCGGCTCGGGTCCAGCAGCCGATCGGCCGCGTACGCGGTGTGCAGGTAGAAGTCGACCAGGCGCCGCAGCGCGGCGTCGCGATCGGCGGGTTCGTCGCGCTCGGCTCGCTCGGCGGCGTACAGCCGGATCAGGTCGTGCATCCGCCAACGGCCCGGCGCGTGCTGCTGAACCAGCGACTGGCGTTGCAGCGCACGCAGGGTCGCGGCCACCTCGGCCGTGGGCAGGCCGGCCAGCGCGGTGACGGCGGCCAGGCTGATGTCCGGGCCGGCCGCCGACCCGAGCAACCCGAACACCCGCGCCTGCACCGGGGTGAGCGCCGCGTACGACCAGGACAGGACCGCGCGCAGGCTGGCCTGCGGATCGTCCTCGTCGAACGCGCCGAGCCGGGTGGTGGCGTCGCGCAGTTCCGCGGCGATGACCGACAGGGGAAGCTGCGGTGCCAGGGCGGCCCGGGACGCGGCGACACCCAGCGCCAGCGGCAGGCCACCGCACCCGTTCACCAGCGCGGTCACCGCCTCGGGCTCGCCGGCCAGCCGTTCCTCGCCCAGCCGCCGGGCCAGCAACTCGCGGGCACCGGCCTCGTCCAGCACGTCCAGCGGCAGCGGGAGCGCGCCGTGGCCGCTGACCAGGCCGGTGAGCCGGTCACGGCTGGTCACGATCACGGAGCAGGTCGCCGTGCCGGGGAGCAGCGGGCTCACCTGGCTGGCGTCGCGCGCGTTGTCGAGCACGATGAGCATGCGCCGGGTGGCCAGCAGGCTGCGGTACAGGCCGACCTGCGCGTCCAGGTCCGCCGGTACCGCCGCGGCGGCCACTCCGAGGGCGTCCAGGAATCCGCGTACCGCCGTGGCCGACGCCATCGGCTGCCCGGACGGGTCGAACCCGCGCAGGTTGACGAACAGCTGCCCGTCCGGGAACCGGTCGAGGTTCTGGTGCGCCCAGTGCAGCGCGAGCCAGGTCTTGCCGACGCCGCCGACGGCCGAGACGACCACCGTCGCGTTCCGCTCGGTGGCGCCGGTCAGCGCCTTGCTCAGCGCGGCCAGTTCCTCGGCCCGGCCGGTGAACAGCCTGGTGGCGGCCGGCAGCTGCCTCGGCGTGTGGGCCCCGGCGCGGGGACGGATCAGGGCTGGCTCGCGCCGCAGGATCGCGGCGTGCAGGTCGCACAGCTCGGGTCCGGGGTCCACGCCGAGGTCGTCGGCGAGGCGGTCGGAGAGCTGCTGGTACACGATCAGCGCGTCGGCGTGCCGGTCGGCCCGGTACAGGGCGAGCATCAGCTGCCCGGCCAGCCGCTCCCGGTACGGGTGTTCGGCGTGCAGCGCGGACAGCTCGCCGATGACGTCCCGGGACTGGTCGCCGGCCAGCTCTGCCTCGATCATGAGCTCGGTGGCCGACATCCGCAGCTCGGTCAGCCCGGCCGCGATCCGTTCCCGCAGCCGGTCGCTCGCCACGTCGGCGAGCACCGGGCCGTGCCACAGCGCGAGGGCCTGCCGGAGCAGGTCGGTGCGGTCGGCCGGCCGTGCGCCCCGGGCCCGTTCGACCATCGCCGCGAAGCGGTGCGCGTCCACGTCCTGCGGCTCCACCTCGACGGCGTACCCGCCGTTGCGGCTCACCAGCCGGACACCGCTCCGGCCGGTACCGTCCGGGTCGAGTTGGGCGCGCAGCCGCGAGACGTGGGTGTGCAGGCTCGACCGGGCCGTCGACGGCGCCTGCCCGTCCCACAGCAGGTCGACCAGCCGGTCGATGGTGATCGCCGTGTTCGCCTCCAGCAGCAGCACGCCGAGCAGGCAGCGCTCACGACGGCGGCCCAACTCGACGGGCCGGCCATCGTGCACCGCCGTCAGGCGGCCGAGCAGCCGGAAGTCCACCGGCCCATTGTCACTCACCGTGCCGAGCCGGCGGACCGGCACGTGCCGGCCGGGCCGCCGGCGGCAAGGTGTTGGACAAGATCCGGGATCGGGCCGATGACAACCCCTGTGGATTCGTGATTGAATTTGTCGGCTATCGACGGCACTAGATTCCCATGATCTGGTCCGCGACCGCCGCCGGCAGCCCTCGATCCCAGGCTTGCGCCCCACCCTTGAGGAGCCGACCGTGTCTCTCAAGCGCAGATCCGTCCTCATCGCCGGCACGGTCGGGCCGCTCGTGGCAGCGGCCGGTGTGCTGGAACCGTCCATCGCCCTGGCGGCCACCGGGGCGTCGCGGACCGGCCCGCAACTGACCGGGCCGCAGCAGGTCCCCGGCAGTCCGGGGCGCACCATCGACCTCGGCCGGTCATGGCGGTTCGCGCTGGCCAACCCGGACGCCGCCACGGACCCGACCGGTCAGTACGCCGGCGCCGCCGCGCCCGGCTTCGACGACTCCGGCTGGCGCACCGTGGACGTGCCGCACGACTGGAGCATCGAACTCGCACCCGAGCAGGCGCCGGACACCAACGGCGGCACCGGCTTCTTCCACGGCGGCCTGGGCTGGTACCGCAAGTCGTTCACGCTGCCCGCGGCGCTGGCCGGAAAGCGGCTGTCGATCGAGTTCGACGGCGTGTACATGGACTCGTCCGTGTACGTCAACGGCACCCTCGTGGGTAACCACGCGTACGGGTACACGGGGTTCAGCTTCGACCTGACCGGCCGGGTGCACACCGACGGGGTCACCCCGAACGTCGTCGCGGTGCAGGTGCGCAACCAGTTGCCGAGCAGTCGCTGGTACTCGGGCAGCGGGCTGTACCGCAACGTCCGGCTGGTCGTCACCGACCCGGTGCACGTGGCCCGCTGGGGTACCTTCGTCACCACCCCGGACCTGGCGGACACGATCGGCTCCGGCCGGGCCGGCGTGCAGATCCGCACCCAGGTCGCCAACGACTCCGGCGCCCCCGCCACGGTCCGGATCGCCTCCACCATCCTGGACCCGGCCGGCCGGCAGGTGGGCCGGGCGGCGGTCGACGCGACCGTGACGCCGGACGGGCACACCGACACCACGACCATCCAGGTGTCCCACCCGCAGTTGTGGTCGGTCGACCACCCCCACCTGTACACGCTGCGCACCGAACTGTCGGTGTCGGGCCGCGTGGTGGACACGTACCTGACCACGTTCGGCATCCGGTACGTGCGCATCGATCCCGACCACGGCCTGTCGCTCAACGGCGTCCACCTGAAGATGCGTGGCGTCGACCTGCACCACGACCAGGGCGCGCTCGGCTCGGCGGTGCACCCCGACGCGCTCGCGCGCCAGATGAGCATCATGAAGAGCATGGGCGTCAACGCCTTCCGCACCTCGCACAACCCACCGTCGCCGGAGATGATCCGGGTCTGCGAGCGACTCGGGATCGTCATGATGGTCGAGGCGTTCGACTGCTGGCACACCGGCAAGAACCGGTACGACTACGGCCGCTTCTTCGACGCCAACAGCGACGCCGACATCACCGAGATGGTCAACGCGGCGAAGAACTCGCCCGCCGTCATCATGTGGTCGATCGGCAACGAGATCCCGGACTCCACCTCCACTCCCGGGCTGGCGATGGGGCAGCGGCTGATCGACGACATCCGGGCGGTGGACACCACCCGGCCGGTGGTCATCGGGTCGGACAAGTACCGTGGCCTGCCCGCCGTCGGCTCTCCCGCCGACCTGATGCTGGCCAAGCTGGACGGGTTGGGCCTGAACTACAACACGGCGGCGTCGGTGGACGCGCTGCACGCGCGCTACCCGCACCTGTTCCTGTTCGAGTCGGAGTCGTCGTCGGAGACCTCGACCCGCGGCGTGTACCAGGAGCCCGATCACCTCAACACCGGGGAGAACTACACGCCGGGCCGGCGCGGCACGTCCTCGTACGACAACAATCTCGCGTCCTGGACGATGAGCGGCGAGTACGGGCTGAAAAAGGACCGCGACCGGGAGTTCTTCGCCGGCCAGTTCCTGTGGTCGG
The DNA here is from genome assembly GCA_036494675.1 of Rugosimonospora sp. Taxonomy (GTDB): domain Bacteria; phylum Actinomycetota; class Actinomycetes; order Mycobacteriales; family Micromonosporaceae; genus Rugosimonospora. Next base: position 1,493 of record DASXOA010000500.1, on the reverse strand, counting down.
GGATGGACTACATCGGCGAGCCGACGCCCTACTCCGTCTTCCCGGTCAAGGCCTCGTTCTTCGGCGCGGTGGACACCGCCGGCTTCCCGAAGGACATGTACCACCTGTTCCGCAGCCAGTGGACGACCCAGCCGATGGTCCACCTGCTGCCGATGGACTGGACCGACCACGATCCGGGGGAGTCCGTCGAGGTCTGGGCATACTCCAATGTGGACACCGTGGAGCTGTTCCTCAACGGGCACAGCCTCGGTACCCGCACGTTCGACCGCAAGACGACCACGTACGGCCTGGAGTACCTGGAGACCACCGAGGCGACACACGACGACAAGACGGTGACCGGCGGCCCGTACCCGGGCAGTTACACCAGCCCGAACGGCAGCGCCGGAAAGCTGCACCTGACCTGGACCGTGCCGTTCGCGCCGGGAACCCTGACCGCGGTCGCCCGCCGTGGCGGAGCCGAGGTGGCCCGGGACGAGTTGCGCACCGCCGGGCCGGCGCACGCGGTGCGGCTGACCCCGGACCGCAAGGTGGTCGTGGCGGACGGGCGCTCGCTGGTGTACCTGACCGCCGAGATCGTCGACGCGCACGGCGTCGTGGTGCCGGGTGCGGCGCACCCGGTGAGATTCCGCGTCGACGGCGCGGTGCTGGCCGGCCTCGACAACGGCCGGCAGGAGAGCGCGGAGCGGTACCAGAACACGGACACCCGGGAGGCGTTCAAGGGCAAGGCGCTGGCGATCGTGCAGTCCACCGGCCAGCCCGGCCGGATCACGGTGACCGCCAGCGCGGCCGACCTGCTGCCGGCCGCCGCGTCGGTGTACGCCACCGACACCATGTACGCCGCGGACTCCTCCGGTACCCGGCTGATCACGCTGGACCCGGTGACCCTGCGGATCCCGCTGGGTTCGCAGCCCCGGCTGCCCGGCACGGTCACCGGCGTCTACGCCGACGGCAGCCAGCGTGCGCTGGCGGTCCACTGGTCGGGGACGCCGGAGCAGGTGCGCCACCGGGCCGGCGTCTACCAGGTATCCGGAACCGTCGCGGGCACCCCGCTACGGGCGCAGGCGGCCATCACCGTGTACGCGCCGGCCGCGGTCGAGACCTACTCGACGGCGGTGGGTGCCGGTACGCCGCCGGTCCTGCCGGCCAGCCTGCGGCTGGTCTACAGCGACGGGGTCGACCTCGCCGTACCGGTGGCGTGGGCGCCGGTGCCGCCGGCCCGGTACGCGGGCCCGGGCCAGTTCACCGTCACCGGTACCGTCGCCGGCGGCCTGGCGGCGCGAGCCACCGTCCGGGTCACCGGCGACGTGCTGACCGGCCAGAATCTCGCCGGCTCCGGCAGCCCGGCGCACCCGGAGGCGGATGCCAGCTACTCCGGCGCCCCGGGCACGCTGCCGGCGGCGATGCTGGACGGCACGGTCGGCTCCGGCGGCTGGTCCAACGCGTACAGCAAGGACGCGACCGCGCTGCTGCCCGCGTTCAACACCGCCCGGCGC
>DASXOA010000499.1:0-29167 GCA_036494675.1 Rugosimonospora sp. | reverse complement strand
TCGACCCGTCCGCACCGGCGGACTCGGAAGGGCTACGGACCAGCGGGCTGGCGGTCCACGCCCCGGACGTCACCTGGGATGCCCTCGCGCCCGGCAGTGCGCCGGTGGTCACGACGCACACCGCTAGGGCCTGAGCGCCTGCTGGCTCTCAGGGACCGCCGCCCGGCGGCGCGTCTGGCGGCGGCTCCGGGGTGATCGGGCCATCCGGATCGTGGACGTACCTGGCCTGCTCCACCAGCGTGTACTGGTTGCGCCGGCGCCGGTCGTTCCAGAAGTAGAGCGTGAGCAGGATGACCGCGAGCCCGGCGAACATGAGCACCCAGCCGACCACGTGCAGATCGAGCCAGGAGATGTTGGCGTGGACAGCCCACGTGAAGATAGCGCCTATGCCAATCAGGAATACACCGCCACCGATGCCCATAAAACGCTCCCTTGCTCACTTATCAGGCTAGTCGGTCATCCGATACCCGCAACCCGGACGGCGACTACGGCGTCAATGGGCGGAAACGACGGCGACCGTCCCCGGAATCCGAGAACGGCCGCTTATCGGTAATTCGGACTAGAACGCCTCTTCGGGCAGTTCCATGGCGTCGAGCGTGGTGGACTCGATGATGCGGCGGTCGGCGCCGATGCGCGGCAGCACCTCGTGCGCGAAGAAGTGCGCCGCGGCCACCTTGCCCTCGTAGAACCGCTTGTCGGCCTCGGACACGTCCCCGGCCAGTGCTGAGAGCGCCACGTCGGCCTGCCTCTGCAGCAGCCACCCGACGACGAGGTCGCCCAACGCCAGCAGGAACCGGCGCGAGTTGAGACCGACCTTGTAGACCTCGGTCGCATCGCCGGTACCCGCGTCGGTCAGCCACCCCATGAACACGCCCATGATGTGCTGGACCTCGGACAGCGCCCGGCCCAGTGCCTGCCGGTCCTCCTTGAGCCGGCCGTTGCCGGTCTCCTCGTCCAGGAACGACTCGATCTCGCCGGCGATCGTCATCACGGCCACACCCTGATCCTTGACGATCTTCCGGAACACCAGGTCAAGGCTCTGGATGGCGGTCGTACCCTCGTAAAGAGTGTCGATCTTGGCATCCCGGACGTACTGCTCCAGCGGGTAGTCCTGCAGGAAGCCGGAACCGCCGAAGGTCTGCAGCGCCTCGTGCCCGAGCAACTCGTAGGCCCGCTCCGAGCCGACGCCCTTGACCAGCGGCAGCAGCAGGTCGTTCACCCGCCGGGCGAGCTTCCCGGCGTGCTCGTCGCCGGCGACCTCCGCCTCGCGAACCCTGTCCTGCCACCGTGCCGTGTAGGCGACCAGCGCCCGCAACCCCTCCGTGTACGACTTCTGGAGCAGCAGCGACCGCCGCACGTCGGGGTGGTGCGTGATGGTGACCCGCGGCGCCGCCCGGTTGCCCTGGCTGGCCAGATCGGCACCCTGCACCCGGTTCTTCGCATACTCCAGGGCGTTCAGGTAGCCGGTGGACAGCGTGGCGATGGCCTTCGTACCGACCATCATCCGCGCGTACTCGATGATCAGGAACATCTGCCGGATGCCGTCGTGCACGTCGCCGAGCAGCCAGCCCTGCGCCGGCACGCCGTGCTGACCAAAGGTGATCTCGCAGGTGGTGGACACCTTGAGACCCATCTTGTGCTCGACGTTCGTCACGAAGGCGCCGTTGCGCTCGCCCAACTCGCCGGTCTTCGGGTCGAAGTGGAACTTCGGCACGATGAACAGCGAGAGCCCCTTGGTGCCCGGGCCGCCCGCGCCGGGCGTGTCCACCGGCCGGGCCAGCACGTAGTGGATGATGTTCTCGGTCAGGTCGTGCTCACCGCTGGTGATGAACCGCTTGACGCCCTCGATGTGCCAGGAGCCGTCCGGCTGCGGAATCGCGCGGGTGCGCCCCGCCCCGACGTCCGAGCCGGCGTCCGGCTCGGTGAGCACCATGGTCGACGCCCAGCGCTTGTCGACCAGCAGCTTGGCCAGCTCCTTCTGCTCCGGCGTGCCCTCCGACCACAGAGTCTGCGCGAACGAGGGCCCGGAGGAGTACATCCAGATCGGCGCGTTGGCGCCCAGGACCAGCTCGGCGAAGGACCACCAGAAGATCCTCGGAGCCGGCGTCCCACCGAGCACGGCAGGGATGTCCAGCCTCCAGAACTCGCTGTCCATGAAGGTCTGGTAGGACTTGCGGAACGCCTCGGGCATCCGGACGCTGTGCGTCTCGGGGTCGAACACCGGGGGGTGCCGGTCGCTCTCCACATAGCTGCCCGCGAGGTCTGCGCGGGCCAGGCGCTCAGCCTCGACGAGGACACTGCGGGCGGTATCGATGTCGAGGTCGGGATACGCCTCGCTGCCCAGCAGCTCATCGGCGCCGAAGACTTCGAACAGGTTGAAGTAGAGGTCCCGCAGGTTGCTCTTGTAGTGGCTCATCGGTGCCAAGTCCCCCGGATCGGCGAGGTTACTAACGAGTAACACCAGTTTATTACCCGCCGGTAAGGCCGAGCAAGACAGTACCCGTCAGTGTTTAGCGACACTCCGGTCCTTGCGATAATCGAACCAAAATTGGATCAATGACGCAGATGGGGCCAACGACTCTAGAGGAGGGCGTCACCCACATATCCGGCCGTCGTTGGGCGCTATGACATTGACCCTTTTTACGGAGAAATTAGATGTTCATCAACATATTGGTCAACTTGCTCGCATTCAAGCAGCCCAAGCGCTACAACGGCCGGCACCGCGCCGGAGGACTGTTGCGAGTACTGCCGACCCGCCGGGAGGCCTGAGGCGTGCCGGTCCCGCCGCAACGACGCGTAGGCCCCCGGCTTCCGGCCGGTGGTCACGCGTCGGCGCCGAGCTCCCAGCTGGGTACGGCGACGTTCGCGGTGGCGGACCGGACACCCGCGTACTCCATGAGCACCAGCGCGATGTCGTCGTCGAGCCGGCCCCCCACCCATTCGATCAGCGCACTTTCCAGCGAGGCCAGGCCGTCGCCGACGGTACCGTGGCCGAGCAGCCGCCACGCCCGCGCCGCAGTCGGGAAGAACTCACCGTCCCGGCGCGCTTCCGCCAGTCCGTCGGTGTACAGCAGCAGCCGGTCACCGGGTTCGAGGCGTTCCACCCGTGGCCGCACGACCGGCGTGAAGCCCAGGGGCGGGGCGCTGGCCGGCGGCTCCAGCGGGATCACCTCGCCGTGGCGCAGCAGCAACGGAGCCGGGTGTCCACAGTTGACGATCGTCAGCGTCCCGCCCCGCTCCTCTACCAGCGCGGCCGTGACGAAGTCCTCGTCGCCCACCGAGCGGGCCACCGCGCGATCCAGGTCGGCGACGATCGCCCGCAGGTCGGCACGCTCGTAGGCCACGTGCCGGTACGAGCCGAGCACGATGCTGGCCAGCCGTACCGCGTCCAGGCCCTTGCCCCGGACGTCGCCAATGATCATCCGTACGCCGTACGGCGTGTCGATCGCCTCGTACAGGTCGCCGCCGATGTCCGCCGCCGCGGTCGCCGAAATGTACCGGCCGGCCACCGCCAGCGTCCCGACCTCGGGCCCCAGCGGGCGCAGCACCGCCGTCTGCGCGACGCTGGCCAGCTTCGCCAGCTCGGCCAGCCGCTCGGCCTGGCGGGCGCGCAGGGTCCCGGCCACCGCCGCGATGCCGGTCGCCGCCATGATCCCGCAGACGTTCAGCGCGTTCCACATGTTCATGCCGTGCGGGAATGAGCCGAACGCGATCGCGACCGCGGTGGCCGTGGCGCCAGCGATCAGCACGTCGCGCCACGGTACGAACAGCGCCGTCAGGAACGGCACCGCGGCGAGCAGTCCGATGTAGTGCGGCTGCGGGCCGTCCGCCAGCTCCACGCCGCTGATGATCACGAGCAGCACGGCGGCCGCGCCGAGTCCGGCGCGGGATTCGGGGCTGATCGGGCTGCGACCCGGCATCCTGAGTTTCATGGTTACGCGGACAGCATGCCGGATTTTGCGCCGTTACCAAACCGTCTAGGGCGATGTCCAGGCGAACGGCCGGCGACCCTGACCGCGAGTCTGATTCCCGCCCCGGTTTGCAACCTCTGTCGTGACTCGCGCTCCGCACCCGGACGGCGACCGGCAGTGGCGCACGGCCGCGTACTACGACCCGTGGACCGCCGCCGGTGCGGTCAGCTCAGTACCTCCCACTTGGCCGCCGACAAGACTCCGGAGCCGAGACTGGCGATAGCGGCGAATGCCGCACGCGTCAGATCCAGGCACCTTCCCGACACATACGGCCCGCGGTCATTAATGCGGACAATGACGGATTTCCCGTTTGCCGGATTGGTCACCCGGACCCGGGTGTTGAACGGCAGCGTCTTGCTCGCCGCGGTGAAGGCGTTGGGGTCGAAGTTCTCGCCGTTGGCGGTGTGTGTGCCGTCGCTGTAATACGAGATACCGCAGGTACCCGAACTGGACACCGTGCCGCCGCCGGAAGGCTCGGTCGGCGTCGGCTTCGGCTTCTTCGGGCTCGGCGACGCCGACACCGAGGTCGCCGGCGTGGACGGGCTCGGAAGCGCGCGCAGACCGCTGCGCGAGGCACGGTCGTCCTGGCTGCGCGTAGGCACCGCGCTCAGCGGTGCGGCGGCAGGTGCGGCGTCGTCCGCGACGGTGTGGCTGTCGGCCGCCGGCCCCAGGTCCATCGCCGCGACCGCGGCGACCACCAGGACGCCGGCCAGTGCGACGGCCGAGACAAGCGGCACGAATTTGCGGAACGGCGAAGAGCGACGCTCGGTGGCGGCGTGTCTGCCGGGCAAAGTCAGCACCCTTCATCGACAGTATGGCCGTCGGAGACCGTATCGAGTCGAGACCGGTAGGCGTCAAGGCCTCAAAGAAATGTGTCTGAATTCTGGTGCTATGTTTCGGCCGATCGGCCCTTTCTCGCGTCGAATTCTGTCGCGAATCGTTTACCGTCAGTCAACACGCTCCGATTGTTGGCTTACGTCAAGCAATTAGCTCATCGACCGTGGTCGTTGCCATCATTCGCATCCGCGGTTCCGAGTTGGCCCGGAATGACCTCGTCGACATGCGCCTGGCGGGCGAGTCGAGGTGGGGATGGTGGGAGCGGACCTGTTGGAGGAGGTGGGAACGATGACGACCGGCAACCCGGAACCACTGCCGGAGCGGCCAGGGTGCTCGACCCTGAGCCTCATCTACCGGGTCCGAGGGACCGGCGGCAGGGTGGCTCCGTGAGAGGATAAAAGTAGACGGACGAAGGAGGCGAGGATCATGACATCGAACAATGCGGAGCGGCTGCCGGGATGGGCCAGCGGAGAGCATGTGCCGGTGGAGGAGCTGGCTCGCCGTCAGGGGGTCCGCCCTCTCGCTTCTGCCGATGATCTGATCCAGCCCGGTGCGTTCGACTCTGACGAAGAGTTGGACGAGTTCCTCGCCGACCTGTATGCCTCGCGGCGGGCCGGCATGGCGTGAACTTCGTCGTCCTGGACACCGACGTAGCCTCCGCAAGCTTTCTTGGTCGACTCCCCGGGCGTCTCTATGCGCGACTGGCGGCACAGACCGCCTGCATCACGTTCATCACGCTGGGCGAATTGACCAAATGGACGGAGATCCGTAGTTGGGGGCCTCGACGCCGGTCGAGCCTGGAGGCGTGGCAGCAGCGTGTCGTCCTCCTGCCTTTCGATCGGCGGGTGGCGACGGCCTGGGGCCAACTGCAGGCGCGGGCACAGCTACGCGGGCGACCTCGGCCGGTCAATGACACCTGGATCGCGGCCTGCTGCCTGGTCAACGGGCTTCCGCTGGCCACCTTCAACACCAAGGACTTCGTCGACTTCGCCCAATACGAGGGTCTTGAACTGCTCGACGTGTCTTAGCTTCGACGGCCGGCATGATTGGGTAGTCGGATCCCGACCAGTGCCTCTGACTTGGAGCGGGTGAAGGGAATCGAACCCTCACTGTCAGCTTGGGAAGCTGATGTTCTGCCATTGAACTACACCCGCGAGCGGCATCACTCTACCTGATCGCCGGCCCCGACCGCATCGCCGGCCCGTCCGCCGCCTCGCCGACCCGCTCATCCCGCCAGATCTCCGTGACCGTGGCTGCCGGCCCGCCGCCGTCGAGTCGCCGGGCCACCATCGCGACCTCCACCGAGAACTCGTACAGGCGCCAGTCGATCCGCCTCTCCGCCCGGTACGCCTCCGCCAGCCGCTCCACCCGGCGGCGATCCGTCACCGGTCGTGCGCGCCCCGACAGGTACGCCTCGTCGTCGTTGTCCTCGGGTGGGAACGAGTGCAGCGCATAGCGCCCGTCCCGGTCCAGGTCCCCCCGTTTCGGTGAGTCGATGACGAAGCAGTAGAGCCCGTCGTCCATGATCACTGGGGCCACCGGATGCACCCGGGGGCCGCCGTCGGGCCTGACCGTCGCCAGGTACCCGAGGCCCGACCCGTACTGATGGATGAGTTCACGCACCGCCGACGCGAGCCCGGGGTTGGCGGCGGTGAATTCGGACCACGATGCCATCTCTAGAGTCTATCGAACATATGTTCGAGATCGGTACTCGCCCGCCATCAATCCGACCGCGCAGCACGGCCCTGGGTAAGCTGCCAAACGTGCTGCTTTCCGACCGTGACCTGATCGACGAGCTGAAGAGCGGGCGGCTTGAGCTGGACCCGTTCGAGCCGGAGCTCGTGCAGCCCTCCAGCATCGACGTCCGGCTCGACCGGCTGTTCCGGGTCTTCAACAACCACCTGTACACGCACATCGATCCGGCGATCCAGCAGGACGAGCTGACGGCGCCGGTCGACGTCGGCGAGGGGCAGCCCTTCGTGCTGCATCCGGGCGAGTTCGTGCTGGCGTCCACGCTCGAAGTGATCACGCTTGGCGACCAGTTGGCCGGGCGGCTGGAGGGCAAGTCCAGCCTCGGCAGGCTGGGGCTGCTGACCCACTCGACCGCCGGCTTCATCGACCCCGGATTCTCCGGGCACGTGACGCTGGAGTTGTCCAACGTCGCGAACCTGCCGATCATGCTGTGGCCGGGCATGAAGATCGGCCAGCTGTGCATCTTCCGGCTGTCCTCACCGGCGGAGCACCCGTACGGGTCCGCGGTGTACGGCTCGCGCTACCAGGGGCAGCGCGGTCCGACCCCGAGCCGCTCGTGGAAGAACTGGCGGGTCTGGCCGACGCGCACGCCCTGACATGAGCCTTCGGCGCCGCCGGAACGTTTACAGGGCCACCCCAGGGGTGGGCGGCACGGCGCCCCGCTCACGCAGGCTCGGCGAGGGGGGAAGTGCACGCCGGGGGAAAGGGCACTGCGGGGGCGGGGCGCCGTAATGAGCAAAGTCAGAGCGTGGCAAGGAACTGCGGGACCAGCAAGCCGATTAAGGGGAGCGGGTGGGGACGACTGCTGCCCGGTGATCGTCGAACCGGGCAGCGGGGAGGTGCTACCCGGCAAGACACGGCAGGCGTCGCGGACCGTGGTGCGCCCGCGACGCCGTCGCGTGTATCAGGCGGGTCTGCCGTATCCGTTGACCCGGGACATGTCGATCTTCTGCATCTGCACCGGTTCACCGAAGGTCGGTGCGCTGACCACCCAGCCCTGGCCCACGTAGATGACCACGTGGTGCACGTCCGAGTAGTAGAAGACCAGGTCGCCCGGCTTCAGGCTCGAGTAGCTGACCGACTTGGTGGTCTGCTTCTGCTGGTACGCGTTGTGGGGCAGCGTGACGCCCACCGACCGCCACGACGCCATGGTCAGGCCGGAGCAGTCGTACGAGCCGGGTCCGTCCGCGTCCCACACGTAGGGCTTGCCGATCTGCTTGCAGGCGTACTGTGCCGCCTTGCTGCCCGGGTCACCGGTGTAGACCGGCGGGCACGGGACCGGCTCCAGGCTGCCTGTGCCGCTGCCGCTGCCGTACGCCGTCAATCGCTGCTGCTGCAACTGGTTGAGCTGGCCCTGGAGTTGCGCCTTCTGCGCGTCCAACGCCGCCTGCTGCTTGGTGAGGTTCGCGACCATCGCGTCGATGGGCGCTTCCTGTGCCTCGTACTTCTGGCGCAGCTTGACCACGTCGGAGATGTTCTCGGTCTGCGCGCGGGACATCTCGTTCAGCATGCCGAGCTGATCGACCAATGTGGTCGGTGAGCCGGTTTCCAGCAGCGCGTTCAGGGTTGAACTCGGGCCGTACTCGTAGTACTTGGACGCGACCGCGCTGACCCGGGTCATGGCGAGGTCGACCTGTGTCTTCAGCGGCTTGATCTGCGCCTGAAGGACGGCCACCTTCTTCTGGTTGTTGACCAGGTTCTCGTGGACGCCGTCCCACTGCTCCAGCAGCGGTTCGAGCTGGTTCCACTTCTGGTCGATCTGCGCCTCGATCTGGCCGGGGCTGGCCGGGGCCGCTGATGCGACGGTTGCCGGGGCGATCACCAGGCCGGCGACGGCGGCGAGCAGGCCGAGGAGGCGGATGGTGCGCATAGGAGGGGTGCGGTGGGGGCGTGCGGCAGACCCTGCCACTGTGCTACGACCCTTTCTTCCCTGTGAAGGCCATCGGCCTTCGCCGCCTACCGGGTTAGCTGACGGGTTCGGGCTGGGAAGCGCCCTACCGCGCGTTGCGCGGATTCACCCCACTGGTGCTGGTGGGTCCCCGGTTCGTTGCGTCGATTCGGCGGTGCCGGCCGGGGTCTCCCCTTGCGGGCGACCGACTTCCGGGCGGCGATTCATAACGGTAGGGATACGGGACCGTGCTGCGCAAGCGAACTCGACGACTACTACTCGTCGAATTTCTCTCCTCGACACGCCGTAACCGCCGTATCCGTCGGCCGGGTCGGTCGTTGAAACGTCGACGAGACCGGCAGCGGCGGTGTCCACAATGGACACCGCCGCCAGAAAGCCCGGGAAAATCGGGTCAGATCAGCCGGGACGGCCGTAGCTGTTGATGGATCCGATGGCGCTCATCTGAGCCATCCGCACGTGGTCGCCCGGCTTCGGCGCGTGCACGACCCAACCGCCGCCCTCGTACAGCGCGACGTGGTGCAGATCGGAACCGTAGAAAATCAGGTCGCCTGGCTGCAGTTGGCTCGCGCTGATCCGCTTGGTGTCGCCGTGTTGGCTCGCCGCGTTGTGGGGAAGCGACACGCCGGCCGCCTTCCACGCCGTCATCGTCAGGCCGGAGCAGTCGTAGTACGTCGGGCCCGCGTCACCCCAGCCGTACGGCTTGCCGATGAGCGAGCATCCCTTCTTCGCCGCCGTCGCGCCCGCGCCGCCGGTCAGCGTGAATGGGCAGGCCACCGGCTGGAGGTTGCCTCCAGAGCCGCCACCGGTGCCGTACGCGGCGGTGCGGAGCTTCTCCAGAGCGTCGATCTGAGAGGTGATCGAACTCTTCTCCGCCGCCAGTGCGGCATCCTGCTTCTTCTGCTGCGCGACGAGCGCGTCCAGCGACTGCTTCTGGCTGGCGTACTTCTTGACCTGCTCCTGCACCGCCGAAACGGTTCGCTGCTGGTCCCGCGCCACCTGGTTGAGGCTCGTCAACTCGTCGACCAGACTGGTCGGCGAGCCGCTTTCCAGCAACGCGTTCAGGTTGGAGCCGGGGCCGTTCATGTACAGCTGTGCGGACAGCGCACCGACCCGTACCTGAGCCAGCGTCACCTGAGTCTGCAGGGGCGCCAACTGCTTGTTCAGCGTGGCCTGCTTGCTCTGGTTCTGCTGAAGCTGGTCGTGCACGCTGTTGTACTTCTCGACCAGCGGTTCGAGCTGGTTCCACTTCTGGTCGATCTGCGCCTCGATGTCGGTCACCGACGGCGTGGCGCGCGCCGGTGCGCCGGGCAACAGAGCGGCAGTGAGCGCAACGACGCCGGCCGCAACGACGACGAGCGCGCGGCGCGAGCGCCGCGACATGGACACGGTGAGGGGAATTCTCACGAGAGTTTGGACTCCTTCGCTCCCGGGGGGACGGAGCGGGACGATCCCCAAGGTTAGGGAAGGCGCCGGTACGCAATCAAGCTGGCTCCCCGGATAATTCGGTACGCAGTCAGGTGGCCACGCTGCGTACCGCCGAATTGCTCGACGCCCTATCGCTGGCACCCACCACGGCCCGCAGTACGTCGTCGAGGGTGAGCAGTCCCAAGGGGGTACGCCCGTCGGTGATGAGCACGATGTGCCGGCGCTCCCGGCGCATGGCGAGCAGAGCCTCGGCCAGCGTCCGGTCCGGAGGCAGGACGGGCAGCGGCCGGATCAGCGTCGGCGCGATCGGGGCGCGGCGCGCCTGACCGACCACCCCGAGCACGTCCTTCACGTGCACGAAACCCCGTACCCGCCGGGTCTCCCGGTCCACCACCGGGAAGCGGGACAGGCCGGTACGGGTGGCCAGCACCTCCAACGAGGCCGGCGACACGTCCTCCGGAACGGTGGTCACCACAGCCCACGGTCGCAGCACGTCGCCGGCGGTCCGCTGGTGCAGCGCCAGCGCGCCGGTGATGCGGCGGTGCTCCTCTGGATCGAGCAGGCCCTCCGTGCGCGACTCGGCGACCAGGCCGGCCAGTTCTTCGGCGGTGTACACGGTCTTCACCGCGTCCGTCGACTCGATCCGCCAGATCTTCAGTACCACCCGGGCCGCCCACCGCATCGCGACCAGCAGTGGCCTGGTCGCGGTGCAGAACCACAGCATCGGCGGCCCGAGCCAGAGCACCGCCTTCTCCGGGCCGACCAGGGTCAGGTTCTTCGGCACCATCTCGCCCAGAACCGTGTGCAGGAAGACCACCACGACCAGCCCGAGCACGAACCCGATCGGGCGGGCCGCCGAGGTGGGCATGTGGGTCGCGCCCAGGCCCTGGCCGACCAGGCGGGACAGTGCCGGCTCGGCGATCGCGCCCAGGCCCAGGGAGCAGATGGTCACGCCGAGCTGGGCTCCGGCGATCATCACCGGTATCTGCTCCATCGCCCGCAGCGCGGAACGGGCCATCTGCGAGGTCGCGGCCAGCGGCTCGACGGCAGTACGCCTGGACGCGATCAGCGAGAACTCGGCCGCCACGAAGAACGCGTTGCCCAGCAGCAGAACGATGATGATGAGACTAGTCATCGGTGGGCTCCGGCCGGGTCACCCGGACCTGCTCGATCCGGTGCCGGTCCACCTCCACGACGGTGAACTCCCAGCCCTGCTCGCTCAGCGTCTCGCCGTTGCTGGGAATGTGCCCGAGCCTGGCCATGATGAACCCGGCCAGGGTCTCGTAGGGCCCCTCGGGCAGCCGGAACCCGGTCGCCTCGGCCACCTCGTCCTCGCGCAGCACGCCCTCGACCAGCACGCTCCGGTCGCCGGACGGCGCGGTGATCTCGAAGGCCGCCGGCGCGATGTCGTACTCGTCGGCGATCTCACCGACCAGCTCCTCGGCCAGGTCCTCCACGGTGACCACGCCGTCGGTGCCGCCGTACTCGTCGACCACGATCGCCAGGTCCGTCGAGGCCGCCTGGAGGATCTCCAGTACGCCGTCCAGGTCCAGGCTCTCCGGCACGTAGACCGGCTCCCGGGCGATGCTGGCCACCGTGGTGGTCAGCCGCTGGGCGGGCGGCACCCCGAGCCCGTCGATCACGGTCACCACGCCGGTGACCAGGTCGACCGTCGACTCGTACACCGGGAACCGGCTGTGCCCGGTGTCCCTGGCGGTGGTGAGCAGGTCCGCGATGCTGGTCGCGGCCGGCAGCGCGATCACGTCGACCCGGGGGGTCATCGCCTCGGCCGCGCGCTTGTCGCCGAACCGGATGGTGCGCTGGAGCAGCAGCGCCGTGTCCTCGGGAAGTGCGCCGGCGCGGGCGGATATCGCCGCGAGCAGCCCCAACTCCTCCGGCGACCGGGCGCTGGCCAGCTCCTCCTGCGGCTCGACGCCGAACCGGCGCACGATGAAGTTAGCCGACCCGTTCAGGCCCCGGATGAACCAGCGCAGCACCCGGGAGAAGGTGCGCTGAGGGCGGGCCGTGGCGCGGGCCAGCGGCATGGGGCGGGCGAGTGCGGCGTTCTTCGGTACCAGCTCCCCGAAGAGCATGGAGAACAGCGTGGCGATGGCCAGCGCGACGAAGTACGTCAGCGCGTGGTTGCCACCGAAGATCGGCCGGAGGAGGCGGGACAGCGCGGGCTCGGCCAGGTACCCGGTCAGCAGCGCGGCCAGGGTGATGCCGAGCTGCGCGCCGGAGAGCTGGAAGGACAGTTCGCGCAACGCGGCCCGCACCGTCCGGGCGGCCCGGTCGCCGCTCTGGGCGCTCTTCTCGATCGCGGCCCGGTCGACCGTGACCAGCGAGAACTCGGCCGCGACGAAGAATGCGTTGGCGGCGGTGAGCAGCACGAATGCCAGAAGGGGAAGAACAGTCAGTAGCGCGGTAATGGTCGACTCACCTCGGCATCCATTGTGCCGGATAAGCGCCGGCGGCCGCGGGCCGGCGGTCTCAGCGCGCGGAGGGCGCGGGCCGGCGTGTCTCAGCCCGCGGCGCGCGGGCCGGAGTGCCTCAGCCGGCTGCTGGCTCCGGCTTGATCGACCGCAGCAGTACCGTCGCCACGTCCACCACCTCGGCCTGGCCGGGAGCGACCCCGTTCACGCCGTCGGAGAGCATGGTCATGCAGAACGGACAGCCGACCGCGACCGTCTTCGCCCCGGTGGCCACCGCCTCCTCGACCCGGTCCACGTTGATCCGCTTCCCGATCCGCTCCTCCATCCACATCCTCGCGCCGCCCGCACCGCAGCAGAACGAGCGCTCGGAGTTGCGGGGCATCTCGACCAGGCTCTCGCTGGCGGCGCCCAGCACCTCCCGGGGCGGGGTGAACACCCGGTTGTGCCGGCCGAGGTAGCACGGGTCGTGGTAGGTCAGGCCGCCGTCCAGCGGCTGTACCGGAGTGAGCCTCCCGCTGCCGACCAGCTCGGCGAGCAGTTGGGTGTGGTGGACGACCTGGTACTGGCCGCCGAGCTGCCCGTACTCGTTGGCGAGGGTGTTGAAGCAGTGCGGGCAGCTGGCAACGATCTTGGTGACCCCGGCCTCGCTCAGCGTCTCCACGTTCTGGGCGGCCAGCGTCTGGAACAGGAACTCGTTGCCGATACGCCGGGCCGGGTCGCCGGTGCAGGTCTCACCGTTGCCCAGGATCGCGAAGGAGACCCCGGCCTCGTGCAGCAGGGTCGCCACGGCCCGCGTCGTCTTCTTGGCCCGGTCCTCGAACGCGCCGGCGCAGCCGACCCAGAACAGGTACTCGAAGTCGCCGCCGTCGCTCACCCGAGGGACCTCGAAGTCGAGTCCCTTGGTCCAGTCCTCCCGGGTGGCCGGCGGCGCACCCCACGGGTTGCCCTTGGACTCCAGGTTGCGCAGCATGACGCCGGCTTCGCTGGGGAAGTTGGACTCGATGAGGACCTGGTAGCGCCGCATGTCCACGATGTGGTCCACGTGCTCGATGTCCACCGGGCACTGCTCCACGCAGGCGCCGCAGGTGGTGCAGGACCACAGTACGTCCGGGTCGATGACTCCGAGCTCGTCCGGGCCGCCGATCAGCGGCCGCTGGGCCTCGGCCAGGGCCAGCGCGTTGACCTTCGAATGGTCGATGCCGCCGGCCGGGGCGGCGTCCGTCGACGCTGCTGCGGAGGCACCGCCAGCGGATGCACCGCCGCCTGCGGCACCGCCACCGGCGCCGGCCAGCAGGTACGGCGCCTTCGCGTAGGCGTGATCGCGCAGCGAGAGCACCAACAGCTTCGGCGACAGTGGCTTGCCGGTGTTCCACGCCGGACACTGGGACTGGCAGCGGCCGCACTCGGTGCAGGTGGTGAAGTCCAGCAGGCCCTTCCAGGTGAACTGCTCCACCGCGGCCACGCCGAACTGGTCCCGCTCCGGGTCGGCCTCCTCGAAGTCCAGCGGCTTGCCGTTGCTCATCATCGGCCGCAGGCCGCCGAGGGCGGGCGCGGCGGACGCCGTGCGCTTGAAGAAGATGTTGAAGAACGCGGCGAACCGGTGCCACGCGATACCCATGCTCAGGTTGAGCGCGATCACGACGAACCAGGCCATGCTCACGATGATCTTCACGATCGCGGTGACCGTGATCGCGTCCGCGCTGGCCGGCAGGATGGCGCCCAGGCCGTGGGAGATCGGGGCCGCCCAGACCGGGTACGGCAGTTGACCGCGAGCCGCCTTGAACCCGCGGATCAGGAAGATGCACACCACGATCCCGACGATCGTGTACTCGACGTAGTACGCCTGCCAGAACGTCGAGCCGGCGAACCGGGAGCGGGACCGCCGGGTGGGCAGGTTCAGCAGCCTGATCACGATCAGCGTGACGATCCCGACGCCGGTCAGCGCCGCGATCAGCTCCATGATCAGCCCGTACACCGCCCAGTACCCGATGACCGGTATCTCGAACGATGGGCTCAACGTCTCGCCGTACGCCTCGATCAGGGTGAACAGCAGCGCGCCGAAGCCGACCATGACGAACCAGTGGGCCGCGCCGACGACCGTCCAGCGCAGCATCCTGGTGTGGCCGAGCGTCTCGGTCAGCATCGTGGCGAACCGGGCTGGCTTGCGGTCGAACCGCTCGGGGTCGGGCTGGCCCAACCGCACCACCCGGAGGATGCCGCGCACCGCTCGGACCACCAGCGCGATCGCGACCACGGTGATGGCGAGGGCGAGCGTGGCGGCCACGATCTGGACCGGTCCCATCCGTACGGCTCCCTACTACGCCGGAACTCCCACTCGTGCCGGAGCTTAGCCGGTCTAGTTACTCGTTGGTAACGTGAGTTCCACCGCAGCCGGCCCGGAGTTCGGTGCGTGAAGGCTTACCCACAGCCTGTGGATAAGCCTGGGGAAAACCACACTTGTGTAATCCCTGGCGATGAGGACATGGACCACCCACACGCCTCACGCCTTGATCAAATCGTCGTCGGCCGCCGCGCGGCGGCCCGGATCAACGCCAGCGGGCAAGCAGCGCCAGGGCGGCGACCATCGCACCGAACCCGATCGCGAGGTTCCAATATCCCCAGGCCAAGACCGGGTAGTTGCCGGTGGACAAGTAGAACGTCACCAGCCAACCGATGCCAATGAAGATCAATGCCACCGCGCTTGCCGGCAGCCAGGTCGGACTCGGCCGCTTGTTGATCGTCGACACCCGTGGCGCGATGTCGGTCGGCGGCGTGTAGACCTTTTTCTGTCGTACTCGGGATTTGGGCACTGTTCTCTCCTGGTGGGAACGTCGCTGAACACTACCGCGTCTGCCCGCTATGTGAACACCCGAGCACAGCCAGAATAATGTCCGTAACAAGCGTAGTCGCCGGGGCACCCGGATGCGTTAACAGATGGGGGGCGAGATGAGGGAGGGTCGTGGAGGAATACACATCGGGCGCCTCGTCCTGGCGTGAGGCGTTCAGGCGAAGCCGTTCGGTCCTGCTGCGCCGGCGACGCCGGCCTACCGCATGGTCGGCACTGGTCCCGGTCGTGGCGTTGCTCACGGGATTGCTGCTGACCACCAGCGCACGCACCGCTCAGGGCACCACGCTCCGTGACGACCGTACCCCGCAACTATCCAACCTGATCGCCGACCGCAACCGCCAGATCGACCAGCTGGGCAAGCAGGAGTCCACGCTGCGCGACGACAACAGCGCCAAGACCAGCCAGGTCGGCAGCTCCGACGCCGACACGGCCAGTGAACAGGCCCGGGCGGACTCTGAGCAGGCCGGGGCCGGGCTGACCAAGGTGCACGGGCCGGGTCTGACGGTCAAGCTCGACGACGCGGCCAAGCGTCCGGACGGCTCGCTGCCGCTCGGCGCCAAGCCCGATGACGTCGTGGTCCACCAGCAGGACGTTCAGGCCGTGGTCAACGCGCTCTGGGCGGGTGGCGCGGAGGCCATGACGATCATGGGGGTACGCGTCATCTCCACCAGCGCGGTCCGCTGCGTGGGCAACACCCTGCTGCTCAACGGCAGGGTGTACTCGCCGCCGTTCGAGATCACCGCGATCGGCGACCCCAACCACCTCCGGGACGCCCTCGACGCGTCGAGCGGGGTGCACATCTACCGGGAGGCGGTCACCGCCTTCGGACTCGGCTACACCGTTACACCCCATAACGACGTAACCCTGCCCGCATACGACGGTTCGACCGATTTGCAGTTCGCCCACGTGACAGGGTGAAACCATGGCGCACACGCCCAGACACCGCGCACCGGACAACGACGCCACCGTCGATCTGGACCCGATGGACGTCACGATCGAGATGTCCGCGGTGGAGGGCGTGTCGCTAGACACGCTGCCGAGGCCGGCCGTGCCGGTCCAGGCCAACGGTCCAGACCCGATCGCCCCGATGCCGGGGCGGTTCGCCCGCACGATGAGGGCGGTGGCCCGTACCGGCGGGGAGCTCATGATCACGTTCGGCGTGATCATCCTGCTCTTCGTCGGGTACCAGCTCTACGGCCGGGTCGGGATGATCAAGGATCACCAGCGCGACCTCGACCGTCACCTGGCCCAGACCTGGGCCACTCCGCCGCCGCCCGTACCGACTCCCGGGGCCCCCTCCGCCGCACCTGCGCCGGTTCCGGCGGACGGCGGCGCGATCGGCCGGCTCTACATCCCCAAGCTCAACCTGGAGTGGGTGATGGTCGAGGGGATCTCGCTCGACGATCTCCAGGGCGCGCCGGGCCACTACCCGGGCACGGCGATGCCCGGACAGATCGGCAACTTCGCGGCCGCCGGGCACCGGGAGCGCGGCATGTTCTGGGACCTCGACGAGGTGCAGTCGGGCGACTACCTGGTCATGGAGACCTCGACCAACTGGTACGTGTACCAGGTCTTCCAGAACGAGATCGTGAGCCCGCACGCGATCGAGGTCATCTCACCCACCCCGGACAAACCGGGAGTGGCCGCGACGCAGGCCGACATCACGCTCACCACCTGCAACCCGAAATGGGACAACTACCAGCGGATGGTCGTCCACGGCACCCTGGTGCAGACCACGCCGCACGACGTGCGCCCGCCGGAACTGGGGAGTTGACGTGTACGGCTGGATCTGGCACAGGCTGCCGTTCGGATGGCCCGGCAAGCTCGCCGGCTCCGTGCTGCTCATCGCCGCCGCCGCTGCCTTACTCTGGTACCTGGCCTTCCCGGCGATCGACCCCTATCTGCCGTACAACGACGGCCAGGTGACCACCGGAAACGGCACCACGAGCCAGGACGGTGTGGTCCCGGTCTCCCCCTCTCCAACAAGGTGACTCGCATGCGCATCCTGGTCGTGGACAACTACGACTCGTTCGTCTACAACCTGGTTCAGTACCTCGGCCAACTCGGCGTGGACTGCGAGGTGCGGCGCAACGACGAGATCGACCTGGCCGAGGTCGGCCGGCTCGACCCGGCCGGCGTGCTGCTCTCGCCGGGACCCGGCACCCCGCAGCGCGCCGGCATCTGCGTGCCGCTGGTACGGGAGTACGCCGGCCGGTTGCCGATCCTCGGCGTGTGCCTGGGGCACCAGGCGATCGGGGCGGCGTACGGCGCCACCGTCAACCGGGCGCCCGAACTGCTGCACGGCAAGACGTCGGAGGTGCACCACCGGGGCGACGGCGTCCTCGCCGGCCTGCCCGACCCGTTCACGGCGACCCGGTACCACTCGCTGGCGGTGGTGGAGTCCACGCTGCCGGACGAGATCGAGGTGACCGGCCGCACCGAGTCGGGTGTGGTGATGGCGATGCGCCACCGCAGCCTCCCGATCGAGGGTGTGCAGTTCCATCCCGAGTCGGTCCTCACCCAGTACGGCCACCTGCTGCTGGCGAACTGGCTGGCAACCTGCGGGTACCCGGAGGCACTGGACCGGGCCCCGGCCCTGGTCGAGGACGTCGAGACCCGACGTCTGGCCGCCTTCGCGGCCTGAGCCCGGACCCGCGAGCCTCGACCCCCGGCGCCGCCCGGCCTGGCGCAGACCGGCCCGACCCGGCGCTGCCCGACCCGGCGCAGACCTGGCGCAGACCGGCCCGCCCGACGCAGACACCCGCCCGGCAACGGCCGGGCGGGGTCCCGGCTGCGTTAGGGAGTCGGCGAACCGCTGCTCGCCGTCACGCTCGGCGTCGGCGAGCTCTGCTGGGCCGCCTTGCCGATGAAGACGGTGATGTGGTCGACCAGCTTCGCGGTCGAGTTCTTCGGGGGCGACTGGCCGGTCACCGTACCGACCTCGGTCGGATCGTTGGTGAACTGCGTGGGGAAGGTGACGTTGGTGAAGCCGAGGTCCGTGAGCTTCGCCTGTGCCTGAGCCTGGGACATTCCGGAGAGGTCCGGGACCTGCTGCTCGTTGCCCTTGCCGATGCCGAGGGTGATCGTGTCGCCCTGAGAGGCGGGCATCCCCACCTTGGGGTCCGCGCTGACCACGAGGCCCTTGTCCTTGACCAGGCTGTCCACCTGGACGATGTTGGATTTGAGCTGGTACGAGCCGAGCAGGGCGGTGGCCGCGTCCTGGCTTATCCCCGTGACCGCGGGCACCTGGACCTGCTGTGGGCCGCCACACACGTCGTAGCTGATCAGGGTGCTCTGATTCACCCGGGTCTGCGGGGCCGTCGCCTGGTTGGTGACCGTGTTCTTCGTGCAGGTCAGGCCGGCGACCGTGTGCGGATCGCCGCGCAGCTTGTTCCGCTGGAGCAGGCCCTGCGCATCGGTCACGCTCCGACCGACCAGGTTCGGGACCGTCGACTGCGGGGTGCGGTTGGCCAGGTACAGGCCGGCGCCCAGGGCACCGAGCGCGAGCAGGCCGAGGATCACCAGGCAGGCGATCAGCCAGTTCGAGGCGCGCCGCCGCTGCGGGTTGCCGACCCTGGCCATCGTGCCCGTGTTGCGGTTACCGACCAGGCGCGGCTGCTGCGAGGGTACCGGCATGGTCCGCTCGTCGGCGGGCATCACCGGCGTCGCGAGCACCGGCCGGCCGGCGGCCGCGCGCAGCAGGTCGCCGCGCATCTCGCCGGCGCTCTGATAGCGGTTCATCCGGTTCTTCGCCAGGGCCTTGAGCACTACCGCGTCGACGTCCGGTGGCACGTCCCGGTTGGAGTCGCTGGGCGGCAGTGGATCTTCCCGGACGTGCTGGTAGGCGACCGACACCGGGTTGTCCCCGACGAACGGCGGGTGCCCGGTGAGCAACTCGTACACGACGCACCCGGTCGCGTACACGTCCGACCGGGCGTCCACCGCCTCGCCCCGGGCCTGCTCCGGAGACAGGTACTGGGCGGTGCCGATCACCGCGCTGGTCTGCGTCATCGTGGTCGCGCCGCTGGCCAGGGCGCGGGCGATGCCGAAGTCCATCACCTTGACCTGGCCGGTCTGGGTGAGCATGACGTTGCCCGGCTTGATGTCCCGGTGAATGATCGAGTGCCGGTGGCTGAACTCCAGTGCCGCGCAGATGTCCGCGCTGATCTCCAGTGCCCGGCGCGGCATCAGCCTGCCCTCGGCCGTCAGGACCTCCTTGAGGGTGCGGCCGTTGACGAACTCCATGACGATGAACGGAACGGTCTCACCGGTCGCCGCGCGCTCCTCACCGGTGTCGTAGACCGCGACGATCGCCGGATGGTTGAGGGAGGCCGCGTTCTGCGCCTCGCGACGGAATCGCTCCTGGAAGGTACGGTCCCTGGCCAGGTCGGTACGCAGCATCTTGATCGCCACGTCCCGGCCAAGCCGGAGGTCGCGGCCGCGATGCACCTCGGCCATCCCGCCGTAGCCGAGCAACTCGCCGACCTGGTACCTGCCCCCGAGCAGGCGGCCCGCACTCATGTCGTCAATCGTCCTTTAACATCGATGTTCATCGTCCCTTGCCATTCCTACCCGATGGCGTTCATTGGGATTTCTTGGGGTCTGGGCTGACACAGTTGCCGATCGGTACACCGATCCCGCAGGTCGGGGTGGCGCTGGGGGTGGGCCGGCCGGTCGGGCCGGAACCACCGTTGCCGCCACCCGAACCGCCGCCACCCTTGCCGGTCGACACCTTCAACGTGATCGTGTCGCCGGGCCGGGCCTGGCACGGAGTGGCGTCCACCACCTGGCCCGACTTGCCGCCGTCCGCGACATCGACCCGCTCGACGCCCAGGCCGAGATCTTCCAGGGGCCCCCGTACCGTGTCGTACTGCTTCCCGATGATCTGGTTGCAGTGGATATCGATGACCTGGTTCCCGGAGTCCGCGGTGGACGTGTTCTGCGGGTGGCCGGTGGATGTCGGCGCCGCGGCGCTCGCCGTCGGGCTGCTGGAGGCGGTCGAGCCCGGCGATGTGTCGTTGTTGTGCCGCGAGGCGAGCACGAACGCGAGTACACCCGCGCCGATCAGCAACAGGGCCACCAGGCCGACCAGCACACCGGTGAACACCGCCCGACCGTTGCCACCGCTGCCCTTCGACGCCGGGGTCGCGGCAGGGTACGTCGCGTCGGGGCGGCGCGGCGGAGTCTGGGTCGGGGGCAGCGCGCTGCCCCGGGCGTACCCGGCCGGGCTGACCGGCCTGGTACGCGCGGTGGCGCCCGGGTAGCCCGCCATGGCGCGGGTGGTCGGTACCGGCCCCGCCGGCGACCGCATCGTCGGCGCGGTCGCCGAGCCGATCGGGCCGGGTGAGGTCTGGGAGGCGATGGGCGGGACCGACACCGGTATGCCGGCCGGCCCCATCCCGGCCCCGCCGCCGCTGGCCAGGCCGGCCGACGCGCGCCGGGCGACCTGCCCGAGCGCGGCGGCACTCGGGTACCGGGCGGTGGGCTCCTTGGCCATCGCCCGCTCGACGATCGAACGGACGGCCGGCGGGGTGTCCCGGGGCAGTGGCGGCGGCTGCGAGCGCACGTGCTGCATGGCGATCTCGAGCGGGTTCTCGCCCTCGAAGGGGCGGCGCCCCGCCAGGCACTGGTACGCCACGACACCCAGCGCGTACACGTCGGACAGCGGCGTGGCCACCGCGCCGGCCGCCTGCTCCGGCGAGATGTACGAGGCGGTGCCCAGGACCGAGCCGGCCGCGGTGAGCTGGCTGACCATCGCCGAACGGGCGATCCCGAAGTCGGTGAGCACCAGCGTGCCGTCCGGCCGCACCAGGAGGTTGCCCGGCTTCACGTCACGGTGCACGATCCCCTTGTCGTGAGCCGCCTGGAGGGCGTCGGCGGCCTGCGCGACCAGCGCCATGGTGCGTGCCGGGGTCAGCCGGCCGACCCGCCCGAGGGTACGGGACAGGGCGTCGCCCTCCACGTACTCCATCACCAGGTACGCCCCGGCGACCGGGTCCGATCCGTAGTCGTAGACGTCGACCACTCCCGGGTGGTTGATGGTCGCCATGGTGCGCGCCTCACCCCGGAACCGCTCGACGAAGCCGGGATCCTCCAGCAGTGCGGGCAGCAGGATCTTCACGGCCACGGTACGGCCCAGCACGTCGTCGGTGCCGCGCCAGACCTCGCCCATGCCGCCACCGGCGATCCGCTCGTCCAGCCGGTACCGCCCACCGAGCATGGTGCCCACGTTCACCATCGCGACGGCCCACCCCGACTCATTTGATCCCCTTCGCAGAGATCACGGTCTTCATCAGGTCGCCGGCGATCCGGGCGGCTTCCCCGCTGCCACCGGTACCGGCGTGCTCAAGGAAGACCGCGACGGCGGCGATCGGCTGGTTGTCCTTCATCACGAATCCAATGAACCAGCCGTGGTCACCATCGTCCTCACCGTTCTGTGCCGTTCCCGTCTTCCCGCCGACCTGGAAGCCATCGATCTTGGCCTTCGTGCCGGTACCACTCTGGACCACGCTCTGCATCATCTGCTGGAGGTCGCCGGCCACCGTGGTGTTGATCGGCGTGCGCAGCACCTTGGGCGACGCGGTGTAGGCGGCCGTCAGGTCCGGCGCCTGGGCCTTGTCCACCAGGTACGGGCGCATCTGCTTGCCGCCGTTCGCCACGGTGGCCGCGATCAGCGCGCCCTCCATCGGCGTCATCTGGACGTTGAGCTGGCCGATGCTGGACTGGGCGACGTAGTTCGGGTCGTCCTGCCCGTTGGCGTCGGTCATGTTCCCGGTGTGGCTGGCCGCGACGCCGAGGCCGGCGGTGTGGCCGTCCCGGCCGAGGCTGAGCCCGTTGTCCTCGAACCCGAACGCCTGCGCCATCGACTTGATCTGCGTCGAGCCGAGCTTCACGCCGAGCTGAGCGAAGGCGGTGTTGCACGACACCGTCAGCGCCTGGATCAGCGTGATGGTCGGCTCCGGGCAGGTCGAGGCCTCCGCGTTGTGCATCGTGAACGTGCCACCCGGGATCGGCGTGTAGGACGCCCCGGCGGGGATCACCGTCTGCGGCGTGTACTGGCCGCTGGACAGCGCCGCCGCCGAGTCGATCACCTTCATCGTCGAGCCCGGCGAGAAGGTCTCCTGGGTGGCCTTGTCGAGCAGGGGTTTGTCCGCGTTCGCGTTGAGCTGGTCGAACGCGTTCGCGG
Organism: Rugosimonospora sp.; assembly: GCA_036494675.1. GTDB lineage: Bacteria > Actinomycetota > Actinomycetes > Mycobacteriales > Micromonosporaceae > Rugosimonospora. The sequence continues at coordinate 6,807 of DASXOA010000499.1, read as the reverse complement.
CGGCGTTCGTGTCGTGGCTGACCAGCGGGTTCGGGTCGTAGCTCGGGGTGGAGGCCAGGCCCAGCACCGCCCCGGTGCTCGGGTCGAGGACCACCGCCGCCGCGTTCTTGACGCCGCTCCTGTTGTGCAGCAGATCGTTGTACGCCTCGTCCTGAACCTGCTTGTTGATGGTGAGCAGGATGTTCCCACCGGTGGTCTTGTTGCCGAACATCTCCTTGATCCGGTCGGCGAACAGTTCCGGAGCGTTGCCGGACAGGAAGTCGTTCTCCGCCTGTTCGACGCCCGTGGCCAGGCCGCTGACCGGCTTGTACCCGACGAACGGCGCGTACTCCGCGCCCAGCGGGTAGCTGCGCTGGAACTTCAGCTCGTCGCCGGTCGCGGTGCTCTGCGCCACGATCACCTGGCCGCCGGACACCGCGATCTGGCCGCGCTGGCGCTGGTACTCGGTGAGCTGCGTCCGCGAGTTGTGCGGATCGGTACGGTACGCGTTCGCCTTGTACGCCTGCACCCAGTTCAGGTTCAGGAACAGCAGCCCGAACAGGACCAACGCGACCACGCCCACCCGGCGCAGGGGCGCGTTCATGACTTCCTCCGCTCGCGGGCGCTCATCGGATTATCTCCGTCGTCATGCCCGCCAGCCGGGCCGGTTGACCGGACGGCATCGAGGTGGAGGTAACCGGGCGACGGGACGCATCCGAGATGCGCAGCAGCAGGCCGATGAGCAGCCAGTTGGCCATCAGGGACGATCCTCCGGCAGACAGGAACGGCGTGGTCTGGCCGGTCAGCGGGATCAGCTTCGTCACCCCGCCGACGATCACGAACACCTGGAGTCCCAGGGTGAACGCCAGGCCGCCGGCCATCAGTTTGCCGAACGAGTCGCGCACGGCGATCGCGGCGCGCAGGCCACGCACCGTGATGATCAGATAGACCACCAGCAGCGCGCTGAGCCCGAACAGGCCGCTCTCCTCACCGATGCCGGCGAAGATGAAGTCGTTGTTGACGAACGGAACGTTCTCCGGCTGCCCGGCGCCGGGACCGGCCCCGAACAGGCCGCCGGTGCCGAGCCCCAGCAGCGATTGGACCAGCTGATAGCCGGCCCCGTTCGCGTCCGCGAACGGGTGGAGCCAGATCTCCACCCGCTCGTGGAAGTTGGCGAACGGGCCGCCGACCGTGGCACCCAGCTCGTTGGCCAGGAACGCCCCGCCGAGGAACAGCAGCAGGCCGATGATGAGCCAGCTGACCCGTTCGGTCGCGATGTACAGCGTGACCACGAACATGCCGAAGTACAGCAGCGCCGTGCCCAGGTCCTTCTCGAAGACCAGTACGAGCAGGCTCAGCACCCAGACGACCACCACGGGGCCGAGGTCGCGGCCACGGGGGAAGTCGATGCCCAGGAATCTCCGGCTGGCCAGCGACAGCACCTCGCGCTTGCGGACCAGGTAGTACGCGAAGAACGACAGCAGCAGCAGCTTGGCGAACTCGCCCGGCTGGATCTGGAAGAAGCCACCGAACTTGATCCAGAGCTTGGCCCCGTTGATGCTGGACAGCGAGCTGGGCAGCACCGCCGGGATCATCATCAGCACGAGGCCGATCAGCCCGAGGGTGTACGCGTACCGGGACAGCACGCGATGGTCGCGGACCACGGCGAGCGCGACCGCCGCCACCACGATCGAGACCAGCGTCCACAGCAACTGCCGGAAGCCGAGCCCGGCGAACGCCCCGTAGCTGGCGCGCTTCGCGGCGTCGACGCCGCCCAGGTCCAGCCGCCGCAGGAACGCCACGCCCAGCCCGTTGAGCAGTGCCACACACGGCAGGATCGCCGGGTCGGCGTACGGCGTCAGTGCCCGCACGACGATGTGTGCGGCCACGAACAGCAGCGTGAGCAGCGCGGGGATCAGCCAGAACCGGGCGGTGACCCGGCCGATCAGCGCGTACTCGACGGCCGCCGAGTAGGCCAGCACGATCGCCATCGCAGCGAGGATCAGAGCCAGCTCGGTATTGCGTCGGTTTGATACGCGCGGATCAGCCGGCGCACTGGGCGTGCTCGGCGTGGCGGGCGTGCTCGGCGCGGTCACGATCTGGGTGATCCCCTGCGATCAGCAGCCACTGCTGCTCGGCCTGATGGCGGGATCCGTCGAGGCGGATCCGGTGTCGGGGCCGGACAGTTGCGGACTCGGGGTCAGGCCGGGGGTCCCGCCGGTCGAACCCGGCGACTCGCCGGAGGTCGTCGTGTCCGGCGACGTCAGGCCCGGGCTGCTCGGGACGGTCGGAGCGGCACTGGACGGACCCACCGCCGACGCCGAGGGCGACGGGCAGTCGGCCACCACGTTCCCGTTGGCCGGATCGATCAGGTCGGCGAGCTTGCGCTGGGCGTCGGCCTCGTTGCTGGCCGGGATGCCCTGCCTCACCTTGTCCTGGGCGACCCGGGTCAGGTCGCCGACCCGAGTGTCGCTGGACTGGTGCACCTTGTACAGGTGCAGTCCGGCGATCTGACCGGGTACGCCCTGGAAGACGGCCACCGTACCGTCCGGCGTCGCGCCGACGTAGTACTGCGACTGGCTCCACGCCCAGCCGCCCCACAGCAGTCCACCCAGCACGCCCAGCACCACGACGAGCAGGACGGACGTACGGACCGGGTGCCGCTTCGGGCGCGGATCCTCCTCCGCAGCGGGCTCGGGCGTGGCCGCCCGGGGCGTCTGGAGGGCGGAAGCCCGGGAGGCCGGCGTCGATCCCTCGACGTTCTGCGCCATCCCGCGGTCCCGGGCGGCGGCGCCGCCGACCAACGGACGCTGCTCGACGATGTCACCGTCGGTGACGTCCGCGATGATCACCGTGATGTTGTCCGGACCGCCGCCACGCAGCGCCAACTGGACCAGCCGCTCGACGCACTGGCCCGGGTCGACGTACTCCCGCATGCTCTCCGCGATCGTCTCGGCGCTGATCACGGCGGTCAGCCCGTCGCTGCACAGCAGGTACCTGTCGCCCGGCACGGCCTGGCGGACGGAGTACTCGGGATCGATGTCCCGGCCGTCCAACGCACGGGTCAACAGCGAACGCTGAGGATGGCTGCTGGCCTCCTCGGCGCTGATCCGGCCCTCGTCCACCAGCATCTGCACGTAGGTGTCGTCCTTGGTGACCTGGACGAACTCGCCTTCGCGCAGCAGGTAGGCGCGGGAATCGCCGACGTGCACCATGCCGAACTTGCTGCCAGAGAAGAGCATCGCGGTCAGCGTGGTGCCCATGCCCTCGAGGGCCGGGTTCGCGTCGACCGCGTCGCGCAACTGCTGGTTGGCCGTGTCTACGGCCGATCGAAGGGCGTCGACCAGGGCGTCACCGGGCACGTCTTCGTCCAGTGGGGCCATGGCGGCGATGGTGATGTTGCTGGCGACGTCACCGGCGGCCATACCGCCCATGCCGTCGGCAACGGCGAGCAGCCGCGGCCCGGCGTAGACGGAATCTTGGTTTCCGTCTCTGATCAGGCCGCGGTCACTGCGGGCCGCATAACGCAGAGTGAGGGTCATGGTCGCAACTCAAGGGCAGTGCGGCCGATTCGGATCGGCACGCCGAGGGGCACGGGGGTTGGTCCGGTAACCTTCTCACGGTCGAGGTAGGTCCCGTTCGTCGAACCTAGGTCCTCAAGGAGCCATTGTCCCGCCCGGGGTACAAGTCGAGCGTGTCGGGCCGAGGCGTAGTCATCCGTGATGACGAGAGTGGAGTCCTCGGCGCGACCGATCGTTATCGGATGCTCACCGAGGGTTATTCGTGTACCGGCGAGCGCACCAGCCGTGACCACCAACTGATGCGCTGCCCGCCCGCGCTTGACCTTCGCCGGCCGACCCCCCACCGCCGTGACGCCAACCCCCCGGGGCGCCGCGACGAGCCTTGACCGGGAACCCGCGAACAGATCCCTCCGAACCACTCCGACCACTGTGAATACGAATATCCACAGAAGGATCAGGAAGCCGATTCGGGCGACCGTGAGGACAAGTTCCTGCGGCAAGGTCTAGCCGTCCACGCGGAACGTCAATGTGGTGGTGCCGAGCTGAACCATGTCGCCGGGGTTCAGCGCGACGGCCGAGACCCGTTGACCGTTGACCATGGTGCCGTTGGTGGACCCGAGATCGGTCAGCACCACCTGTGCGCCGTCGTAGTCGAGCCGGGCGTGCCGGCGCGAGATGCCGACGTCCGGCAGCCGCAGGTTGGCCTGGTCGCCCCGGCCGATGACGGTCGAGCCGATGGACAGCGGATAGGTCCGGCCGTCGTTGGCGACCAACCGCACCGTCCGCGCCCCTGGTGGCCCGCTGACCGGTCGGCCCTGCTGCTGGTAGGGCTGCTGGTCATACGGCGGGTACTGGGGCGGGGGCGGCTGCTCGTAGGACTGCATCGGCGGCACGTCGCCGCCGGTGTAGACCTCGGCCGTGACCCGGAACATACCGGTGTCCAGTCCGTCGCCCCGCTCGATCTCGACGATCACGTCGCCGTACACGGTCCAGCCCTGCTCGCCGATGAACTCGGCCTGGGACTGAGCCAGTTCCTGGGCGAGCGCGGCGGCGTAGGGCGCCAGCCGGCTGTGATCATACGGTGACAGATCAATCACGTAGCGGTTCGGCACCAGAGTGCGCCCGCCGGCCAGGATAGCCTTGTGCGCCTCCGCCTCCCGCTGCATGGCGTTAAGGATCTCGACCGGGTGGACGACACCCTTGAAGACCTTCGCAAAGGCCCCCTCTACTAGGCCCTCTAGACGCTTCTCGAAGCGTTGCAGCACACTCACCGGCTCCTCCTCGGGTTCCGAGGTCTGATGGTATCCGGATGCCGCACGCGCGCACGCGCACCGATCGGTTTGAGTCGTGCTACAGTTTGCCCCGCGCTGCCGCGGGGCCCGTCAGGGGGATCGGATTTATCCCTTCCTGGGCCTGAGCACCGGGGGAGTGGCGGAATGGCAGACGCGCACGGTTCAGGTCCGTGTGCCCGAAAGGGCGTGAGGGTTCAACTCCCTCCTTCCCCACCCAGTGACGGCCGGCTCGTTGAGCCGGCCGTCTGCCGTCCCGGCCACGGGTGGCCGTTACTCATTGAGGCCGGGACGGCGGAGCGTATGCTCCCTAAGTTCGCGATAGTCGAGGCAAGGGGTAGTTCGGAGTGAGCGTCGCGCTGGTGACCGGATCCGCTGGTCTGATCGGCTCCGAGGCAGTCCGGCACTTTGCCGGCCTCGGCCTCGACGTGGTCGGGATCGACAACGACATGCGGGCCAGATTCTTCGGCGCGGAGGCCTCGACCGCCTGGAACGTGTTACGGCTCACCAGCGAGCTGGGCGACGCGTACACCCACCATGACGTGGACATCCGCGACCGGGACGGGCTCGCCAAGATCTTCCAGCGGTACGCCGGGGACATCGCCGTCGTGATCCACACGGCCGCGCAGCCCTCGCACGACTGGGCGGTACGCGACCCCTTCACCGATTTCGACGTCAACGCCGGCGGGACGCTCAACGTCCTGCAGAACGTCCGTGAGCACTGCATCGAAGCTCCGGTGATCCACTGCTCCACCAACAAGGTGTACGGCGACCGGCCCAACTCGCTGCCCTACGTCGAGCTGGACACCCGCTGGGAGATCGAGCCCGGGCACACCTACGAGCAGGGCATCCGCGAGGACATGTCCATCGACTCCTGCCTGCACTCGGTGTTCGGGGCGTCCAAGGTCGCCGCCGACATCATGGTCCAGGAGTACGGCCGGTACTTCGGCATGAAGACCGCCTGCTTCCGGGGCGGCACGCTGACCGGTCCGGCGCACTCCGCCACCGAACTGCACGGCTTCCTCGGGTACGTGATGCGGTGCAACATGGAGCGCCGCACGTACAAGATCTTCGGGTACAAGGGCAAGATGGTGCGCGACGCCATCCACAGCCACGATGTGATCTCCGCGTTCGAGGCGTTCTTCCGCAAGCCGCGCAGCGCGGCGGTCTACAACCTCGGCGGTGGCCGGCACTCCAACTGCTCCCACCTTGAGGCGTTCGCCATCGCCGAGCGCATCACGGGCCAGGAGATGATCACCGAGTACCGCGAGGACAACCGGATCGGTGACCACCAGTGGTGGATCGGCTCCAACGCGACCTTCCAGCATGACTACCCGGACTGGAAGCAGGTCTACGACGTGCCGATGATCCTGGGCGAGATCCACGAGGCCAACGTCGGCAAGTGGACGCCGGCGCAGTGAAGAACAGTGTGCTCGGTGTCCTGGTCGACGCGACGACCTACGACGAGGCCGCCGACGCGGTTCTGGCCGCGGCCCGGGAAAGCCGCCCGTTCGCGCTGACCGCGCTGGCCGTGCACGGCGTGATGACCGGCGTGCAGGACAAGGTGCACGGTGCCCGGCTCAACGGCTTCGACCTCGTCACCCCGGACGGGCAGCCGGTGCGGTGGGCGCTGAACTCGCTGTACGGCGCCGGTCTCACCGACCGGGTCTACGGGCCGACGCTGACCCTGCGCGTACTGGAGCGGGCCGCCGACGAGGGGATGCCGGTCTACCTGTACGGCTCGACGGACGAGACGCTCGACCGGCTGGTGCCGAAGCTCCAGGAGATGTTCCCGGCCCTGAAGATCGCCGGCCGGGAGCCCTCCAAGTTCCGCACGGCCCGGCCGGGCGAGGACGCCGAGATCGCGGGCCGGATCATCGGGTCGGGCGCCCGGATCGTGCTGGTCGGGCTCGGCTGCCCGCGCCAGGAGATCTTCGTGTACGCGATGCGCCCACTGCTGCCGATGGCTCAACTCGCGGTCGGCGCCGCGTTCGACTACCACGCCGGGGGGCTGCGCA
>DASXOA010000498.1:0-20040 GCA_036494675.1 Rugosimonospora sp. | reverse complement strand
TCCCGGCCCTCGGCGTGACCGACCCGTTACCACGCCGTACATTCCGGCTCACTAGTTCGGCACTGTGTGTCGCCCGTTGAGGGCGCTGAGTGAGGATACCGGACGGTAGCCGGGAACGCATGCCGGCCACTCGAACTCAGGCCGCCGCCGGCTCGGGAAGCGCATCGGTGATCGTCATACTCGTCCGGTGATTCGATTTCGCTTCGGGTTGACGCCTCTGGACCAGGTCGCCCCGTGGGGCCGCGAGGAGCGCCGGCTGCACTGGTTCGGGCTCACCGACGGCTGGTACTGGATACAGCTCGGCGAGCACGAACTGCTGCGGTACGCGCCGGAGATCCTGGAACGCCGGCGGGACGTACCCACGGCCCAGCACCCGTACGTCGACTACTACCTCGCCCGCCTGTGGGAGGACGTCATCAGCCTGACGCTGGCGGTCATGCAGCCGGTACCCGACGACCTCCTGCCGCTCATGTCCGGCGAGCGCGACGACTGGCTGGAACCGGACACCGACGAGTGGTGGGCCGCCGCGAGCTGGTACGACGATCACACCTTGAATCTCGGCTACCTGCTGCAGGCGCCTGAGATCCGGGCCTGGCGCACCGTTGCGGACGGCGCCGACGTGGTGACGGTGACCTGGCGGCACCGCGACGACGGGGACATCCGGTTCACCGCCGCTCCGGCCGGTCGGGTCACGCTACCGGCCGAGTCGTTCGCCGCCGCCGCGAGGCAACTCGATCGGGAACTCATGGCCGCGATGGGCCAGAGGATCGACGAGTTGGAGCGGACCGGACCGCCGGAGGATGTCCAGCTCGACCTGGACCAGGTGCGGGCCGAGCACCTGGATCGGTCGAACTGGCTGTCCCGGCGCCTGAGCACCCCGCCTGTCACCGACTGGGCCGCCGTCCGCACCGGTGTTCCACTCCTCCTGCGATGACCCGTGAGGCGGGCAGCGCGGCCTCCCAGGATTCAACCGCGCGGCCGCGCGGCCTCCCGCGGCTCAACCGCGCAGCCGTGCCTCCCGCGGCTCAACCGCGCAGCCGCCGGGTCTTCCGCGGCTCAACCGCCCAGCCGCGCGTTGAGCCGTGCGGCCTGTCGCGTGAGGTGGTCGCGTTCGGGAAGGTTGGGCGCCGATCGGGCGGCGTCGGCGTAGAGCCGTGCCGCGGTGACCGGGTTACCGTCACGCTCGTGCAGGTACGCCGCGACGGCGGTGTGGCGGGGCAGGGCGGGGTCGAGTACCGCCAGGGCGGCCAGGCCGGCGCGCGGGCCGTCGGCCTCGCCGACCGCGACGACCCGGTTGAGGCGGGCCACCGGGCTGTCGGTGAGGCGTACCAGTTCGTCGTACCACTCGACGATCTGCACCCAGTCGGTCTCCTCGGCCGTCCGGGCGTCGGCGTGGAGTGCGGCGATGGCGGCCTGGGCCTGGAACTCGCCCAGGCGGTCGCGGGTGAGGGCCGCCTGGAGCAGGTCGACGCCCTCGGCGATCAGGCGGGTGTTCCACAGGCTGCGGTCCTGCTCGGCGAGCGGCACGAGCCTGCCGTCGGGGTCGGTCCGTGCCGGGCGCCGTGCGTGGTGGAGCAGCATGATCGCGAGCAGGCCCGCGACCTCCTCATGGTTGGTCTTGGCCGCCAGTTGGCGAGTGAGCCGGATCGCCTCGGCGGAGAGGTCGACGTCGCCGGAGTAGCCCTCGTTGAAGACCAGGTAGAGCACGCGCAGCACCGTGGCGACGTCACCGGGCTGGTTGAACCGGACGCCGGAGACGGCACGCTTGGCCCTGCTGATCCGCTGGGCCATGGTCGCCTCCGGCACGAGGTAGGCCTGAGCGATCTGACGCGTGGTCAGGCCGCCGACCGCGCGCAGCGTGAGCGCGACGGCCGAGGCCGGCGTCAGGGACGGGTGCGCGCACAGGAAGTACAGCTGGAGCGTGTCGTCCACCACCTCGCCCGGGCCCGGCACGGGCTCGCCCTCGACGCGTACCTCGCGATGGCGTCGGGAGGTATCGGCTCGGGCGGCGTCGAGGAACTTGCGCCAGGCCACGGCGACCAACCAGCCCTGGGGGTCCCGCGGCGGGTCGTCCGGCCACACGCGCAGGGCCTCGATCAGGGCGTCCTGGACGGCATCCTCGGCCGCCGCGAAGTCGGCTCCGCGGCGGCCGAGGATCCCGATCACGGTGGGGGTGAGTGCCCGCAGCAGGGACTCATCCACCGTGCGTCACTCCGTGATGCACGTCGAATGCGCGCCCAGGAACGGGCGGACCTCGAGCCACTCGTGGATCGGTTTCCCGCCCGCGCCCGGAGCCGCGGACAACTCGCCGGCCAGTTCGAGCGCCCGCTCGTAGGTCTCGACGTCGATCACCATCCAGCCGGCGATCAGGTCCTTGGTCTCCGCGAACGGGCCGTCCGTGACCGGCGGCCGTCCCTCGCCGTCGTAGCGGACGAACGTGCCCTCCGGGGAGAGCGCCTGAGTGTCGACGAACTCGCCGGTGCCCTCGAGCCGATCGGCGAAGTCCCGCATGTACTGCACGTGGGCCGTAACCTCTTCCGGCGTCCACTGGTCCATCGGCGCGTCGTTGACCGTTGCCGGCACGCCCCGGTAGTGCTTGAGCAGCAGGTACTTGCTCATCATGTTCTCCTTAGTGCGGTACGTCCCATTATGGCGGCGTGTTCACTGCGGGGACGGAGCCGCGCACGGGTTCTCGACATCCCACCGCGACATTTCCTGGCTGAGTTCTGGGTTGTCCAGGTGCCACCGCACCGAGCGTGGCATGGCCGTTTCGCGGTCGGATGGCGCGTCGACTGCGCCTGGCGGAGCCGGCGCGGTCAGGCGGACGGCGCGTCGGTGAGGGCGACGATCGGAAGCACCTGAGGATCGGCCAGCCGTTGGTAGTCGTCGGTGTCCAGGGCCAACGAACGGTCGAGCCGGCCGGCGTTGAAATAGATTTCGCGATGCGTCAGCAGCCCGGGGTCGACGATCAGCTCCAGATCGGGGTGGAAGCTGAACGGCAGGATGGTGCCGCTGACACTGCCGGCCAGCGTTTCGGCCTTGTCGGTGGACGCGAACGCCACGTACGTGCCGCCGGCCAGTCGCTTCAACGCCTGGAGGTCCACGCGCGCGTCGCCGGACACCACCGCCAGGAAGTACCGGCTCGTACGCTTACCGATCTTGACCATCACGACCAGGCACTTGGCGGCGCACTCCACCGGGTTGCCGCGGTACGCGCTGACCACCTCGGTGCGTCCCTCGGGCGCGTGGTCGATGACCCGGTACCGCGCGCCGCCGCCGTCGAGCAGCGACACCAGCCGCTGGTAGGCGTCGGCGGCTTCGGGGCCGGGCGCCTCGGGGGAGTACGCGGCGGGATCGTGCGTCACTGGTCACCAACCTCCATCGGACATCCGCTCGACACTATCCCGCCACGGCTGTTTCCGGTGAGGGTCCCCCGGGAAGCGATCCGGGCCCCCGCCCCGAACTCCGTGCCGAGTTCTGGGGCGGAGGCCCGGTGTTCTCCGCTCAGCCGGTGATCTTGTTGAAGATGCTCGAGTACGCGTACCCGGCCGGCTTGTCGTACTCGTGGACCTCCCAGAAGGAAAGCTCACGAATGCCCTTGGAGGCGGCGAAGCTCTCCAGCGTCGACGCGTTGGCCTGGGTGAAGTTCTCATTGTCGTCGTTCTTGCCGGCGATCGGCGTCAGGCCCAGCTTGCCCCAACTCGACGACGCGCCCCACAGGCTGTCCAGTTGGCCGTTGGTGGCGTTGGCCGCGGATTCGGCGTCGGACAGCGCGTTCTGGCCGTTGCCGAAGTCCATCGTCATGATGTTCACGATGGACACCGTGACACCGTTGTTCTTCGCGTCTTTCAGCAGGTTGAGCGCGTTGGATTCCAGGCCGGTCGGGTCGACCGGCAGCGTGTAGTCGACCTGGATCGACGGGTTGTCCTTCTGCACCTGGGCGAGTGCCTGGTCGCGCCGGGTGTTGGCGGCGGTGTTGTCGAGGTCGCCGCCTTCGATGTCGAAGTCGAGCCGGTAGCAGCCGTACGTGCTGGCCACGCTCTCGTACGCGGCGGTCAGGCTCGACACCGACGTGCAGGTCTCGGCCAGTTCACCGCCTTCGGCGCCGCCGAACGAGATGGCCACCCGGCCACCGGCGTTCTCGATCGTCTTGACCTGGGACACGTACGTGTTCATCGCGCTGTTGCCGTCCTCCCACTGCGGCGTGCACCCGGATTTCGGGGTGAGGAAGGCGAGCGTGTAGTACTCCAGGCCGGTCGCCGCCATGTCCGCGGACATGTCGTTCTTCGACTCGCTGCCGATCTGGATGTACGGGGCGGCGAAGTGTGTGGGGAACCCGGATGCCGCGGCCGGGCTGGCGGACAGGGAGAGCAGCGACGCGGTGGCGAGAGCGGGCACGGCGGCGGCGGCGACAACGCGGGATCGTCTGGGCATGCCGAACCTTTCGTCGATGTGGAGGGGCTGCCGTGGGCTGCCCACGGGGGCTTTCCGGGGGCCTTCGGGGCCTTCGATTAGGAAGGTTGCCTGTTTAACCGGGAATCATCGACCGGATGCCACGACATGTCAATAGATGTCCATGCGTGACGGACGTGTGTGCGCTCGGTAGAAAGGCGTGTTCGGTGGGGGAACGTGCCGCGGTCGCCGTGCCCGCGCCACCGCGGCGGGGCCGCCACGGCGGGCGCCTACGGCGGGGCCGCCGCTGGGACTTCCGCTGCGGGGCTACCCGTTGCCGGCCATCATCTCGCCGAAGACCCGCGCCGCCGTCGAATCCGTGAACAGCGCGTCCAGCCGGGTCCTGGCCAGGCGCCGGCGGAACGGCCCGACCGCCGTGGCGTCGCCCGCGTCGTGCAGCATCTCCAGCATCCAGCGGGAGAACTCCTGGTACCGCCACGCCCGCTCCAGGCACGTCTCGCTGTACCCGCGCAGTCCGGTCTCGTCGCCGTCCCGCACCGCCGCGGTCATCGCGACCGCCAGCGTCTCGGCGTCGAGCACGGCGAGGTTCATCCCCTTGCCACCCATCGGCGTCATCACGTGCGCGGCGTCGCCGGCCAGGAAGAGCCGGCCGTAACTCATCGGCTCGCACATCGAACTGCGCATGTCCACCCGGCCGATCTCGGTGATCGGGCCGTCGGGGAGAGCGCCATCGCCGAGCCGGAGCCGCAGTTGCGGCCAGACCCGCTCGGCCGGCCAGTCCGGCGGCTCGTCCTGCGGGCGGCACTGGAGGTAGTACCGGCTCGCCTGCGGGCCGCGGTAGAACTGGGCCGCGTAGCCGTGCTCGCTGACCGCGAGGAGCGGGTGCGAAGGCGGCGGCGTGGTGGCGAGGATCGTCAGCCAACTGACCTCGTGGTCGAACGTGTACGTGGTCACCGCACCGGGGGGCAGGCTGGCCCGGCTCGGTCCGCGCGCTCCGTCGCAGCCGGCCAGGTACCGGGCATCGATGGTGGCTGGTACGCCGGACGGATCCGTACAGGTGACGCGGACCCGGTCGCCGGTCACGTCGTGGGGCGTCACGTCTGCCACGTCGAAGCGAAGGTCGCCGCCGCCGGCCAGGAAGCTCGCGATCAGCCCCCGGACGAGTACCTGCTGCGGACACAGCCAGCCGTACCGGCCGCCGCCCAGGCTGGCGTGGTCGACCAGGTGCGGTACGCCGTCGACCCGGAATTCCAGGAGGCCGTCGTCGGGCGGCCCACCGAGCGCGTCGGCGAGGCCCCACTCCTGGTACATGCGCAGCACTCGGGCATCCACGATGCCGGCCCGCTGCCGGTTCTCGACGAACTCCCGGCTGCGCCGCTCCAGTACGACGCAGGGGATGTCGTTGTGTTGCAGCATGTTCGCCAGAGTCAAACCGGTCGGCCCGGCACCGATGACGACGACCGTGGTCCGCTCGACGGCGGGGGGACCGGTGCGCGAACTCTCGTCCATCTATCCAATCTACGAGTTCGCCGCCGCGCACCGGTACCCGCTTGATCGGGGAACGTGGACGGCAGGGGTGGGCCGGGCGGATGTCAGCGAGCGTGTCCGGCGTGCAGCGTGTCGATGGCCTTCGCGATCCGCCGCTGCCGGGTGGCGTCGGTTTTCGCGTCCTCAATGGACAGTACGTGCACCCGTTTGTTGGTGTAGGACAGGCCGTCGAAGGTACGCCGGGCATCCGGGTCCCGATCCAGCGCCGCGGCGAAGTCGGCCGGGACGCTCACCTCACGCGGCGCCGTGTCGAGTTCGAGGTCGACGTCGACCTCGTCACCGGCGGAGACCCCGGCCGCACCCCGGTGTTCCGCGCTGACCCCGATCATGTACCGACCGCCCATGCTCGCGACCGTGTTGCGATAGCTGTACCCGTTGATGGTGACGCGGACCGCTGGGCGCTTGCCCGCCCCGAAACCCTCGACGACCGCGGCCGGCACCTCGAACCCGGTGGCGGTCTTGCCGGCCAGTTCCAGCGTGGTTCGGAATCTCATGGCACCACATCCTCGCACATCGCGTCCTCGCGTCGGCGTCGTCGCACGTCTGGACGGTTCCGCGACCGTCAGTCCAGGAACGCCGCGACGCCTGCTCGGAACGGGTCCGCGTCGTCGAGCCGGGGGAAGTGGCCCGCCCCCGGCTCTACGGAGACGCGTCAGACCGCGGACGCGCTCGCCCGGGCGCGGCCGTACTCGGCAAGGGAGTAGAAGGCGGCCTTGGGCTCCCACGGCATTCCGGGGTAGGCGGTCCCGGTGCGGCCGGGTGGGAGGACTTTCACGATCCCGAGGCTGCCCAGGTCGAAGTCCCGCTCTGGGTCGTCGGATGTGGGCAGGTGCCTGGAGGCGAAGGTGTAGACGAACGCGGTGTCCACGCCGCCGGCGTCGTAGACGTCGAGGAGGTCGCGCAGGTAGGCGGCTTGTTCGGGTTCGTTGCGCTCGACGGTCTCGGTGAGCCGGGCGGCCTGCGCGCTGTGCTCGTCGTACTCGATGATGTCCGCGTGGCTGCCCCGGTCCGCGGCTCCGGTGAAGGGCGCGCAGCCGAACTCGGTGATGGCGAACGGCTTACCTTGGGAGGTCATTGCGGCGAGGTTCGCGGGTAGAGCGGCGGCGTTGCTGGCGTCGCGGTAGCCAGCGTCGGTTGCGATGAAGTCGAACAGCGTCCAGTCCACCGCCTCCATAGGGAGCGACGCGTACCCTATGAGGCCGCCAAAACGCTCGCGGGCGCCCGCGGCGGCCCGGGCCAGCAGCGCGTTTGTCTCCCGCTGTACGCCCGGGAGGACCTCGCGGACACGCACCGGGTCGGCGAGGACGGCCGCCCGCTCGGTGAGGGTGTCACCGGGCATGAGCCCGAGCGTCATGATGCTGATTTCCGAGCCGGTGAGGAACCGGATGTTCGCCCCTTCCCGCCGGATCCGCTCGGCGCGCTGGGCGGCGTCCAGCAGGAACGCCAGTAACTGGTCGGTGGTCAGGTCGTTGGTGAACGGGCAGTACCAGACCTCCAGGCCGGCAGCGACCGCGTGCCGGGCGGCGACCTCCAGACGATCGGCGACCCCGCCGGTGATCCGGACGGCGTCGGCGTGCAGGTCGTCGTGGATGATCCGCATGTCCCTAGCGACGATGTCGGGGTCGAAGGGTTCGTGGGTGGTGGTTCCCATATTGGTGAAGCCGGTGTCGTAGGTGACGCCCCAAGCGCGCATTGCTACCTCCTTCAAGGTACTGGCAGTACCGTACGCTGTTTAGCGTACGATGCGTACCGTGACGACGGGACAGCGGCGGCGAGGTGCGGAGCTGGAGCAGGCGATCCTGCGCGCGGCCGCCGAGGAACTGACCGCCTCCGGCTACGCCGGCATGACCATGGACAAGGTCGCCCAGCGTGCCGGCACGAACAAGAACGCGATTTACCGACGCTGGCCGCAGCGCGCCGCGCTCGGCATCGCCGCCTACAAGCAGCTGGCCGACGCCCGGACCCCGACACCGGACACCGGCAGCCTCCGGGGCGACGCGTTGGAGCTGCTCCGGCGGGCCAACGCGACCTGGTCCTCACCCCACGGGGCGATCCTGCGCGACCTCCTGGCGGCGGCCGCCGACGAGCCGGCCCTGCTGGAGCTACTGCGCGAGCAGGCCGGCGGCGGCGCGATGAACGCCGCCTGGTTCACCCTTCTGAGCCGGGCCGTGGCCCGCGGCGAGGCACCCCCGGAGGCGGTGCAGCCGCGGGTGGCGGCGCTGCCGATGATGCTGCTGCGTGGCGAGTACGCCCTGCGCGGCATGCCGGCTGTGCCCGACGAGGTCCTGGTCGAGATCGTCGACGAGATCTTGCTCCCGCTGGTTCGCGGCAGGGGCGTGAGCGAGTAACCGACCTGGTAGCCGCAACTGCGCGGCGGTGGCGAAGAATTCCTCGCACAGGACTCAGGACCAATTCCTCGGTTTCTATCGGTGGGTGTTGGTGGATGTGGCGGGGCGGGTCGCGGCGTCCTGTGCCGCCGGGGCGCCGGTGCCCGCTCGGCGGGCGGCGGTGTAGGCGATGGCGACGGCGACGGCGAGGACGAGCAGGCACGGACCCAGGATGGCGGTGCTGAAGTGTCCGATGAGGACGCCGACCAGCGCTGGGATGGTTGCCGAGCCGACCACGGACGCGGCCACCTGGACGCCGACCGTTTGGTCCGCGTGCTCGGCGCCGACGCGATCCAGGGTGGTGAGTGTCAGTAGCGGGAACATCGGTGCGGCGCCGAGCGCGATGACCACCACCCCGGCGATCGCGACGGCGCCGGCCGTGGGTAGCAGTACCAGTACCGCGCCCAGGACCATGGCCGCGACGGCGCTGCGCAGCACCCGGTGCGGGCCGTACCGCTCGGCGAGTGGGCCGAGGACGAGCCGGCCGAGGCACAGCGTCGCCCAGTACGCCGACACGGTGGCCCCGGCCACCACGTGGCTCAGGCCGCGGCCGCTGGTGAGGAACAGAAACGTCCACAGCGCGGTGGTGGATTCGAACCCGGTCTCCACGGCGAAGACTGCTGCACCGCGCCACAGCCCGCCCATGCGCAGCGCGTGCCACACGTGCGACGGCGGGAGCCGTCGGCGTGGTGGTGGGATGGCCCACCGCTTGGCGGTGGCGAGGAAGGCGACCGACACGACGGCCTGCACGGCGGCGACGCTGGTGTATGCCCACCGCCAGGACAGGCCGCTGTCGATGATCGCGGTGACGACCAGCGGCCCGGCCATCGCGCCAAGGCCGTAGCTGGCGTGCATCCAGTTGATGTGCCGGGCGGTGAACCGGCGCGCGGCGTATACGTTGAGTGCGGCGTCGACCCCGCCGGACCCGGCGGCGAGTAGCACGATCGCCGGGATGAGCACCCAGAACGCGGGTGCCAGGCTGAAGATCGCGAGCGCCGCGGCAGACAGTGCGGTACCCATGGCCAGCAGCCGGCCCATACCGGCGCGGTCGACGACGAATCCGGTGACGGTGCTGGACAGCAACGAGCTGGCTACGCCGAAGGGCAGCAGCAACCCGACGGCGCTGACGGGTGCGCCGAGGGTCAGTCGCATCGAGGGCCAGGCGACGCCGAACAGGCCGTCGGGCAGGGCCATGCTGATGTAGGCGAGATAAGCGAGTACGAGCAGAGGCATGGACGACTCCGGGCAGCCGGAACCTCGGCTGCGTCACGGGTACGTCTTTCGGGGGACTGCCTAGGTTAGGAGTCTGGGCCGAAGGAGTCGGGCGCAGCACGCGGTGTCAGGTGGACAAGGGCCTGATCAACGCGTGCGCGATCGCCCGGGTCCCCCGCCACCACCGGTTCGGCTGCTCGACATGCCGGCCATTCTGGCACAGACGCACGCGTTGGATGAGCGGAATTAGTACACCTGTGCGATGATGGTCGGGTGCCCGGCGAGGCGACCATCCTTCACGCCGACCTCGACGCGTTCTACGCGTCGGTCGAGCAGCGCGACGATCCCCGGCTGCGCGGGCGGCCCGTGATCGTCGGGTCCGGGGTCGTGCTCGCCGCGAGTTACGAGGCCAAGGCGCGCGGAGTCCGTACGGCGATGGGCGGGCGGCAGGCGCGCCTGCTGTGCCCCGCGGCCATCGTGGTCCAGCCGCGGATGTCGGCGTACACGCAGGCCAGCAGGGCGGTCTTCGAGGTGTTCCGGCAGACCACGCCGCTGGTCGAGGGACTGTCGATCGACGAGGCGTTCCTGGAGGTCGGCGGCCTCCGGCGGATCGCGGGCAGCCCCACCGAGATCGCGGCCGGGCTGCGGCGCGACGTCCTCGCCCGGGTCGGGCTGCCGATCACGGTCGGCGTCGCGAGGACGAAGTTTCTGGCCAAGGTGGCCAGCCGGGTGGCAAAGCCCGACGGACTGCTGGTGGTGCCGCCCGACGGCGAGTTGGCCTTCCTGCATCCGCTGCCGGTCGAAGCGCTGTGGGGCGTCGGGCCGGTCGCGGCCGGGAAGCTGCGGGAGCGCGGCATCGTCACCGTCGGGCACGTGGCCCGGCTCGGGGAGGCGGCGCTGGTCTCCATGCTGGGTGCCGGGCCCGGGCGGCACCTGCACGCGCTGGCGCACAATCGCGACCCCCGGTCGGTTCAGGTGGGGCGGCGCAGGGGGTCGATCGGGTCCCAGCGCGCCCTGGGCCGTTCCGACCGTTCTTCCGCCGACCTCGACGCGGTGCTCGCCGGGCTGGTGGACCGGGTGACCAGGCGGATGCGGGCCGCGGGGCGGCCCGGCCGCACGGTGACGCTCCGGCTGCGCTTCGACGACTTCACCCGCGTCACGCGCTCGCGGACGCTGCCCTGGCCGACCGATGGGACGCGGGCGATCCTCGGCACCGCCCGGGGCCTGCTGGCCGCGGCGATGCCCATGATCGCGCACCGCGGCCTGACGCTCGTCGGCGTGGCGGTCGGCAATCTCGACGACGGGGCCGTCCAACTGGAACTGCCGTTCGACCGGGCTGCCCATCCGGGCCCGCGTGCCCGCGGCGATTCCGACCTCGACGCCGACCTCGATGCGGCGCTGGACGCGGTACGGGACCGGTTCGGATCCGCCGCCGTGACCCGGGCCACACTGCTCGGCCATGACGGTGGGCCGCAGGTTCCGCTGCTGCCCGACTGACCATGTTCGTCTGATCGTTCGTCCGATCCTCTGCCCGCCCGACCCGGACCGGGCGGAGAGGGAATTCACCGTGGGTGGCGCCACATCGAGGAATGCCGGCGGGTGTCCCCGGAGTTGGTGACAACCATGACAACTGTGGGCTTTATCGGCAGCGGAAACATCGGCGGCACCGTGGCCAGGCTGGCGGTCGCGGCCGGGTACGACGTCGTCCTGAGCAACTCGCGCGGACCCGAGACGCTGAAGGACCTCGTCGACGAACTGGGGCCGCGCGCCCGGGCCGCCACCGCGGCGGAGGCCGGGGCGGCCGGCGACCTGGTGATCGTGAGCATCCCGCTCAAGGCCTATTCGACGGTACCGGCCGACGCGGTCGCCGGTCGCGTGGTCATCGATACCAACAACTACTATCCGCAGCGCGACGGGCAGATCGCCGAGCTGGACAACGGCTCGACGACCAGCAGCGAGCTGCTTGCACGGCACCTGCCGGGGGCGCAGGTCGTCAAGGTGTTCAACAACATCTTCTTCAAGCACCTGGCCTCGCTCGCCCGTCCGACCGGGGCGCCGGACCGCACCGCCCTGCCGATCGCCGGTGACGACGCGGCCGCCAAGGCGACCGTCACCGCCTTCCTGGATGCGATCGGGTACGACGCCGTGGACGCGGGCGCGCTCCACGCCGGGCGCGCCTACCAGCCGGATACCCCCGCCTACGGCGCCCCGTACGGCCCGTTCAGCGACGAGCACGGAACCCCGGCGGACACCGCGACCCTGCGAAGGGCCCTGGACGCCGCCTGAGCGTCGACCCACCGCGGACCGCGGTCCAGCGCCGCGGCCCGGTGGGGGCCCGGCGGGTATTGGGATGCGCGGGGTGCGCTGCCACGGGCAGGATGTGTGGCGTGCAGTCCGCGATCACGGTTACCCCCGCGCAGCTCCCGGACGTCCTGCTCCACGTGGCGGTGGTCCGGCCGGTGTTCGTGTGGGGTGCGCCCGGGATCGGCAAGAGTTCGCTGGTGCGCGCGTTCGCGCACTCGCTCGGGCTGGACTGCGTCACGCTGGTCGGTACGCAGCTCGCCGCCGAGGATCTGATCGGCGTACCCGAACTGCGTGACGGCCGTAGCCGGTTCGCTCCGCCCGAGGCGATCGCCCGCGACGAGCCGTACTGCCTGTTTCTCGACGAGTTGAACGCGTCGACACCCGAGGTGCAGAAGGCGTTCTACTCGCTGATCCTGGACCGCCGTATCGGCTCCTACGAGCTGCCGGCGGGGTCGATCGTGATCGGCGCCGGCAACCGCGCCACGGACAACGCACTGGCCCGTCCGATGGCCTCGGCACTGGTGAACCGGCTCATCCATGTCCATCTGCGGGCCAGCGTTGAAGACTGGCTGGGTTGGGCGGCCGGCGCGGGCATCCACCCCTGGATCGTCGACTACCTGACCGAACGCCCCGACCAGCTGTGGGTGAACCCACCCAAGGTCGAGGAGGTCTTCTCGACCCCGCGTAGCTGGCACATGCTCTCCGACGCACTGCACTCCTACGGTGCCGGTGGCAGTAAAGACGACGGTCACGGCGACGGCGTCGACGAGCACACCCTGCGGCTGCTCGCCGGCGGTACGCTCAGCCCCGGGCATGCCGCCGGATTCTGCGGATACGTGAAGATCGTGCGGCACCGTTACGGGTTGGACGCGGTGGTTCGTGGCGACGTGGGCTGGCCGGCCGCGCCGACCGACCGGGATCTGTTGTTCTTTCTGGCCGAGGGATTCCGGGCCCGCCTGGTCAAGGACCTGCCCGCGGTCAAGGAACACGCCTCGCCGGCGATGCGGCAGTTCGCGCACCGGGCCAAGGCGCTGCTGGTCGAGCTTGCGGCGATCTCGCTGGAGTGCGGCCAGATGGTGATCGCCACGGACGAGGACGGCGCGCCGGTGCTGCCCGCCTGGTTCCTCGTCGAGGTCAGCCGTGACCTGCCACGGCTGGTCGCGGCCAGGGCCTGAGCGCGCCGCCATGGCGAAGAAGAGGCAGGCTCCCGCCGACCCGAACCGCGACGCGTTCGAGGCGGCGTGGCGGAGCCTGGGAGCACACCCGATGTTCCGCCCGCTGACCGGCGGCCGCGTCGGCTGGCGGTGGCAGCCCGGCGTGCGGGCGGTGCTGGTCGAGGACGGGCGGCTGGTCTCGGTCAAGGCGATCGCCTGGGTCGAGAGTACCGGGCTGATCCGGGCCAGCAAGGCGTACCGGCTGGGTGAGGCCGAGTGGTCGTGGGTACTGGCGCACTGCCTCCTGCACCTCGGGTTCGGGCACCTCGATCCCGACCGATACGCCCCGGATGCCGGGTACGCCAGCGTCGCATGCCTTGCGGTGGTCCGGTTCCAGCGGGCGGTCAAGCTCGGCACCGAGCCGCTGCCGTTCCCCGCCGAGCTTCCCGGCACCGACGAGTCCGTCCTCATGCGACAGTGGCGCGAGGCGGGAGTGCCGGAGCAGTTCGCGAACTGCGGTACCGGCGGCAACGGCAGCGACCTCGTCGCCGTACCGCACCAGCGTCCGGACCCCGCCAACCCCGCGCCCGACTGGCCGGCACAGTTCGCCATCGGGCTGTCCGCCGCGGCGACCGCCGCGGTGGACGTGGCGGGCGGCGCGCGGACGTCGCTCACCGATCCGGCCGCCCGCCGCCGGCCCTGGGACCTGGCGATGGGATGGTTCCTGTCGTCGTACCCGTTGCTGGGCGCGCTGGCGTCACGCTTCACCCTGGTGGCCGACGCCGAACTGGCTCGGCAGTGGGACGTCACGATCGCCGCGGTCTCGTCGACGGCCGGGGAGATCTACCTCAACCCACTGCACGAGATGCCCGTGCCGCAGTGGCGTTTCGTGCTCGCGCACGAAATGCTGCACGCCGCACTGCGCCATGGCGACCGGATCGGCGGACGCGACCCGTACCTGTGGAACGTCGCCGCCGACTACGTCATCAACGGATGGCTGGTCGAGATGGGCGTCGGCGAGATGCCCGAAGGTCTGCTGTACGACCCAGACCTGGCCGGGTTGTCGGCCGAGGCGGTGTACGACCGGGTCGCCACGGACCTGCGCCGGCTGCGCAAGCTGGCCACGTTGCGGGGCACCGGACTGGGCGACGTCCTGGGGGAGCCGTTGCCGTGGATCGGCGCACCGGGCCGGGCGGTCGACCTGGACGACTTCTACCGGCGGGCGCTGCTCACCGGGTACGCGTACCACCAGCGGGAGGGTCGCGGGCTCCTGCCCGCCGGGCTGGTCGCGCAGATCCGGGTGCTGGAACAGCCCCCGCTGCCCTGGGACGCCGCGCTGGCCCACTGGTTCGATGAGCACGTACCGTCCCCCGAGCGCCGCCGAACGTACGCGCGCCCGTCCCGGCGCCAGGCCGCCACGCCCGGCATCCCGCGCCCCGGGTGGCGGTGGCCGGACGAGCAGGTGAGCAGGTGCACGTTCGGTGTCGTGCTGGACACCTCGGGGTCGATGAACCACGAACTGCTCGGCAAGGCGTTGGGTTCCATCGCCTCCTATGCGGTCTCCCGTGACGTGCCGGCCGCGCGGGTGGTGTTCTGCGACGCGTACCCGTACGACGTCGGGTACCTGCCGCCGGAGGAGATCGCGGGCAGGGTCCGGGTACGGGGGCGGGGCGGCACGGTACTGCAACCCGGCGTCGATCTGCTGGAGCGGGCCACCGACTTCCCGCCCACCGCGCCGATTCTCCTCATCACCGACGGGTACTGCGACGTGCTGCGCGTCCGGCGCGAACACGCGTTTCTGACGCCCGAGGGGGCCCGGCTGCCGTTCACGCCCCGCGGTCCGGTCTTCCGCCTGCGTTGACGGCCCGACCTGGCCCCGCGACCAACGGTCGGCCATCACATTCCCGTGATGGCCGACCGTCTACAGTGGAGTGTGGTGGTCAGGTGACCGCGGCGCCGGTCGTCGCCTGCTTCTCGAACAACTGGGTGATCTCCTCGACCGACCGGCCCTTCGTCTCCGGCAGGAACCGGCCGACGAAGCCGACGGCGAGCACACACAGCACCGCGAAGCAGACCATCACCCAGGCGAGTCCGATCGCCGACTGCCAGGTCGGGAACGCCTCGATGAGGGCGAAGTTGGCTACCCAGTCGACGGTGGCGCCGATCGCGGCGGCCTGACCACGCACCGCGGTGGGGAACACCTCACCCTGGATGAGCCACCCGGTACCGCCGACGCCGATCGCGAAGCTCGCGATGAACATGCACAGCCCGATCATCACGACCACGATCCTCGGCGTACCGCTGAACAGTCCCAGCCCGATGGCCGTGACGACGGCGAACACCGCCATCCCGATGTACCCGCCGATCGCCAGCGGACGGCGCCCGATCCGGTCGATGTAGCGGAATGCCAGATACGTGGCGGCCACGTTGACCACCGTCATGATGGCGGTCACCTCGACGCCGGCGACCGTCGAGCCCAACTTCGAGTTGTTGCCACCCTGGAACAGCGGGCCGAGCAGGTGAGGGCCGTAGTACAGCGGCACGTTGATGCCGGTGATCTGCTGGAACGCGAAGAACACGCAGACCACCATCAGCGCCCGCCGCACCCCCGGTGTCCACGCGCGGAACTTCACGCGCTCGCGCCCCTGGTTGCTGGCCTCCAGACGCCGGGCGGCGCGCTCGACGTCCTCGGTCGACGCCTGCACACCCAGCACCGCCACCGCCTTGCGGGCGTCCTCGTACCGGCCGTGACGCAGCAGCCAGCGCGGCGACTCCGGCATCTGGGTGCGCAGCACCAGCCCGATGATGGCCGGCACCGCGCCCAGGCCCAGAATCAGCCGCCAGTCCAGGCCGGCGGCGTGCTGCGGCAGCAGCTTGAAGATGACCAGAGCGACGACGTACGAGACCAGGATGCCGACCGTAATCATCCACTGCTGCAGCATGCCCAGCGCGCCCCGCTTGTCGCGCGGGGCGTACTCGGCGATGTACGCCGTCGCGATCGCCGAGTCGGCACCGATGGCCAGGCCGATCAGCGTCCGCGCGGCGAGCAGGACCGCGGCGTCCGGGGTGAACGCGGACAGCAGCGCGCCGACGGCGTAGATGAGGGCGTCGGCGATCAGCAGGTACTTGCGCCCCAGCCGATCGGTCAGCGGCCCGGCCAGCAGCGCGCCGGCGGCCGCACCCAGCGACGCTCCGGCGACCAGATAACCCAGGGCGAAACCGCTGAGGTGGTACGGCACGAAGTTCAATGCCGAACCGATGTTCGAGGTGTCGTAACCGAACAGGAAGCCGCCGATCGTGGCCAGCACGGTCAGCGACCAGTAGAACCTCGTCGGTGCGCGCTGATCCAGCGCTTGCAGCACATCCGGTCCGCCGGCGGCGGTCGTCGCACTCATCCCTCTGCCCCCTTTACGCAGCCAGGGCCTGCTCCCGTGCGCGGCGGGGGCCGCGCACGACGGCGAGAACCGGTCGCCGTGACGTTCGGACTACCCAAACGTGAGCGCGGCCAATCCGGTCAATCCGATTGTGAGATCGGCCATGAGCGTTACGTTGCGCCGGCGGCTGCCATCGGCCGCGAATGGCGATTTCGGCGATGGTCCAGGTCACACAGGTGCGGGGCACAAGGTTCAGGTCACAGGCGATTGCGCGTGCCCGATAGCCTCGATCCCGTCCGCACGCTTCGTGAAGGCGGCGGCATCCGGGGACGGGTAGCGATGGACAGAGCAGCGATGGACGGGGCAGCGCTGGACAGCGCGGCGATGAGCAGAGCGGAAACGGTCGTCGAGTTTCTGCGTCGGGAACAGGTCCGGCTGGTCGGCGAGTTCGAGCGCATCGACGACGGAGGCGTGTTCCGGCAGGCGCCGTGGAGCCGCAGTGACCTGGGCAAGGGCACCGCCCGCATCCTTGAGCGGGGCCGGGTGTTCGAGCGGGCCGGTGTGAACGTGTCGTTCGTGCACGGAACCCGGGTGCCGGCCAGCATCGCCGACACCCAACCGTCGCTGGCCGGCAGGCCGTTCGTGGCGACCGGCATCTCGATCGTGTTGCACGCCGTGAACCCGTACACCCCGTCGTTCCACGCCAACTTCCGGTACTTCGAGGTCGGCGAGGAGTCCGGCACCTGGTGGTTCGGCGGTGGCGCCGACATGACCCCGTCCTATGGGTTCGATGAGGACGCGGCGCACTTCCACACCACACTCAAGGAATGCTGCGACCGGTACGACCCCGAGTGGTACCCGGTCTGGAAACGGGCCTGCGACGACTACTTCTACCTGCCGCACCGGGGCGAGATGCGCGGCGTCGGCGGGATCTTCTTCGACAGCCTGTCCGACACCGACGGCGTCACCTGGCAGCGGTGTTTCGACTTCGTCCGGGACGGCTGCGCGATCCTCGTCGACGCGATCGAGCCGATCGTCGCGCGGCGCAGCGGCATTCCGTACGGGGACCGGGAACGGCAGTGGCAACTGCTGCGGCGGGGCCGCTACGTCGAGTTCAATCTGGTGTACGACCGGGGCACCCGGTTCGGATTGCAGACCCGGGGCAACATCGAGGCGATCCTCATGTCGATGCCGGCCGTGGCGAGTTGGGCGTTCGATGTGCGCCCCGAACCGGACAGCCCGGAAGGTCAGACCGGCCGGTTCCTGCAGCCGACGGATTGGGCGGCGAAAGGCGGGCGCCTGCCCGACTGATACGCTGCCACCGGCCGCGACTGGCGAAGGTGGACCACCACCGGGGAGCGGCCGGGCCACGTCGACGCCGACCGCCTGGGCATCCGCGACGCATGAACCTCACCGCGCCGGAGGCCACCACGATGCGACTGCGTTACGGCATGAACCCCCATCAACGACCCGCGAGCGTCCACGCGATCGACGCCGCGCGCCCGCCGCTACGGGTACTGGCCGGCGAGCCGTCCTACATCAACATGCTGGACGCCCTCGGGGCCTGGCAACTCGTACGGGAGGCGTCCACCGCCCTGGGACTTCCGGCCGCGGCCTCGTTCAAGCACGTGTCGCCGGCGGGCGCGGCCGTGGCCGGACCCATCGATCCGGTGATGACAGAGACCTACGGCCTCGACGGGGTACCCATGAGCGCCGTGGCCGCCGCGTACATCCGGGCCAGAGACACCGACCCGAAGTGCTCGTACGGGGACTTCATCGCCGTGTCCGACCCGGTGGACGCCGCGCTCGCCCAGTTGCTGCGCCGGTTCGTGTCCGACGGCATCGTGGCGCCAGGCTACGCACCTGGCACCGTCGCTGCTCTGTCGGCGAAGAAGGGCGGCAGTTTTCTGGTACTGGAGGCGGATCCCGGGTACCGGCCGCCGGCCGAACAGGTACGGGAGGAGTACGGGTTCCGGTTCGTCGCGCCCCACGACGACCTGGTACCGCGCCGGGAGCACCTGGCCGACCCGGTGTGCGGCACGCTGCCTCGCCCGGCATCCGACGACCTGCTGCTGGGCCTCATCACGGTCCGCTACACCCAGTCGAACTCGGTCGCCTACGTCCGGGACGGCATGACGCTGGGCGTCGGGGCCGGTCAGCAGTCCCGGGTCGACTGCACCCGGCTCGCCGGCGCCAAGGCCGACACGTGGTGGCTGCGGCGACACCCGAAGGTGCGTGCGCTGCCCGTCGATCCGGCCGCGACAATCCAGGATCGCATCGGCGAGCGGCTCCGCTACCTCGACGGAGAGCCGGACGGCCGGTTGGCCGGCGTGCCGCCGCTGACGGCCGGCGAGCGCCGCGACTGGCTCCGCCGGCTCGACGGAGTGAGCCTGGCGTCCGACGGGGCTCTGCCCTTCCGGGACAACGTCGACCACGCCCGCCGCCACGGCGTGCGCTACATCGCCGAACCGGGTGGAGCGGCGCGCTCCGCCGATGTCATCGCCGCATGCCGGGAACACGGCATCGCGCTGGCCCACACCGGCATCCGGCTCTTCCGGCATTGAGACCGACCGGGGGTAGACAAGTACCCGTCAGTCGGTGCCGCCCAGCCGGCGCTTCGCCCGCCTTCCCAGGGCTTCGATCACGGCCGTGCGCTCCTGTTCCGCGCGCGACTGTGCCGCCTCCGCGGCCTCAAGGCGGTGGCGCAGGTCGTCGATGGTCTGCTGGCGTTCCGCCAGGCGCGCCTGGGTTTCGCGCAGCGTCGCCTGAGCCTCGGCCGCCTCCGCTCGGGCCGCCGCGAATTCGCCCCGGTGATGCTCGTCGGCCGCTTCGAGGCTGGCGAGCTGGCCGCGCAGCACCTCGATCTGACCCTCAAGGTGCGCGATGTGCGCGGCGCGCCCACCCGAGTCCGCCGCCGGGCGATCCTCGACCGCCGCGGAAAGGTTCGACTCCTGCGTCATCCTCGCTCCTTCTCGCCGTCCGGCTGCGGTTCAGGGCGCGGCCCTGGGTCACGTCACGGCCCCGGGTCACGTCACGGCCGCGCGTTCCGGCGCGTCGCACGCCGGCCGCGGGTCGCACACGCCTGCCACGCGTCATCTTGCCTCCACGTGACGATAGCGAGGTGAAATGGGAACCCGCTGGATACAGCATCAAGAATTTCTGGCAATGGGCGTGACGGTCGCTGGCAATGCGGCCTGGCCGCGACCGGGGTCGGTGACGGTCCGGCACCGGTGGACCGCGCGAGTTTCGCGGACTGCCGTGAACAGTGGACGGCCGATCGGCCAAAGAGGGATGAGTGCTCACCGAGCCGGAGTGAGCTTCAGAGGGCTGAAAGGCAGACGATGATCATCCCGATGCAGATATGACCGCGGTGACCCACGAGCGCGCCGTGCAGGACAGCGATGCCGCGGTCATCGCGCTGTCCGTAAGGGAGCCTGAGTATTTCGCGGTCGTGTTCGATCGCCATTACTGCCACGTCCATGGCTATGCCGCACGGCGGCTCGGCCAGGGTTTGGCTGACGACGTGGCGGCGCAGACGTTCCTGGTCGCGTACACGCGGCGGGAGCGGTACGACGCGGCCCATCCGGACGCCCGGCCCTGGTTGTACGGGATCGCCTCGAACCTGATCTGCCAGCACCGCCGGGCGGA
>DASXOA010000497.1:0-4812 GCA_036494675.1 Rugosimonospora sp. | reverse complement strand
GCGGCTCGGGCAGGTGCGCGGCCAGCCCTCGGGCCAGCTTCCCCGCGCCGTTCTCCGCCTTCTGCCGGCCCGCCATCGCGGGCGAGGACGGCGTCAGCGGATCGTCGGAGATGGCCCGGCGCAGGGTCGCGTACGCCGGCGGTGCCTGGTACCCGAACTCCGCGACGAAGCGCGGCACGTAGTCGCGGTACCGGGTGTAGTCCTCGGCGTTCCACACGTCCCAGATGTGCATCGAGCCGTGTGTCTCATCGTTCGGGTGCAGCTCACGGGTGCCGGAGTAGGGGCTGCCCGGCCAGTACGGCCGGGTCGGGTCCAACCGGCCCACCAACTCGGGCAGCAGGTCGAAGTAGTAGCCGGAGCCCCAGGAGCGCCCGTCCAGCTTGTCGCGCCAGCCCCAGTCCTCGTGGCCCCACAGGTTTTCGTTGTTGCCGGTCCACAGCAGCAGGCTCGGGTGGTGGGCCAGGCGCACGATCTGCTGGGCCGCCTCGGCCGCCACCTCGGTGGCGAACGGCTCCTCCTCCGGGTACGCGGCGCAGGCGAACGGGAAGTCCTGACCGACCATGAGGCCCAGTTCGTCGGCGGTGTCGTAGAAGTCGTCGGTTTCGTAGATGCCGCCGCCCCAGACCCGGACGTAGTTGACGTTCGCGTCGCGGGCCTGCCGCAGCCGCCGTTCGTAGCGCGCCCGGTCGACCCGGGTGACGAGCACGTCGTCCGGGATCCAGTTGACGCCGCGCGCGAACACCGGGACGTCGTTGACGACGATGGTGTACGCCGAGCCGATCGCGTCGGCGCCGGTGTCCAGCCGTACCGAACGGAAGCCGACCCGGCGCCGCCAGGAGTCCAGCTCCTCACCATCCACAGTAGACAGATGCAACTCGACGTCGTACCGGTCCGGCGCACCGAACCCGTGCGGCCACCAGAGCCGGGGATCGGGCACCACGAGGTCCAGTTCGGCATCGAGCCGCCCCGGCTCGACCAGGGCATCCGTATCGACCCGGGTACCGTGGCCGGACACCGAGGCGCGTAGCCGCACCGGCTCGGTACCGGGACGTTGCAGCCGGACGTGCAGCCGTACCCGTCCCTCGCCGCGCTCGACGGTGACCAGCGGGCGCACCTCGTCGAGCCGGGCCTCATGCCACGCGTGCAGGCCGATCGGCTGCCAGATTCCGGCGGTCACCAGGGTCAGTCCCCAGTCCCAGCCGAAGTTGCTGGCCATCTTGCGGATGAAGTTGAACGGCTCCGGGTACGCGTTGGGCCGGTCCCCGAGCCGGTCGCGCATCCGCTCGGCGTACCGGTAGGCCGACTCGAAGTGCACCTCCAGCGTGTTGGTACCCGGGCGCAGGGTGTCGCCGACCGGAAACCGGTACTGCCGGTGCATGTTGGCGCTGTCGCCGACCCGTTCGCCGTTCAGCGTGATGGTCGCCACGGTATCCAGCCCGGCGCAGACCAGGTCGACGTGCCGGTCGCCGTGCCCGGACCAGTCGAACGTGGTGCGGTAGCGCCAGTCGGTGCGCCCGATCCAGGACAGCGCGTGCTCGTTGTCGTCGAGGAACGGATCGGGTATGAGGCCGGCGTCCAGCAGATCGGTGTGCACGCAGCCGGGAACGGTCGCGGGAACGGGCTGTGCGGTGGCGAGGTTGGCGAGAGTGCCGTCGGGTCCGGTCGGCTCGGCCGCGGTCAGGGTCCAGCCGTCGTGCAACGGGTGGTAAGAACTCACGCCTGTCTCCTGAGTCGGTCGCGCGTGTCGCGATACGGTCCGGCCGGTGGCGGCGCGCCACGCCATGATGGGAGAACCCAGGACTGAACCGGATAAGTAAGTTCACGCTAGAGTGGATCTCCGTACGGTGTCAACACCGCCCGTCCGCCCGGCAGGCTCAGCGGCCGATGAGGTGCAGCCGCTGGGCGAGGTAGACCACCGCCAGGGCGGTGATGAGCCCGGTGACGGCCCACCCCGCGGCCAGCAGCCAGCGACCGGTACGCACGCCGTCCAGCAGCCGGGTGTTGCCCGCCACCAGCAGCAGCATGACCAGGCCGACCGGCGTGGCGATGCCGGCCACGATGCTCGCCACGAACAGCAGCCGGATCGGGTTGAGCCCGGCCATCCCCAGCCCGACGCCGGCGGCCGTCACCCCGGTGAGTACCCCGTAGAACGCTCGGGCCTCGCGTGGCTTGCGGGACAGTCCCCTGGGCCAGTCGAAGACCGCCGCCACGGCCAAGGCGCCGGTGGCTGTGATAACCGGCACAGCGATCACCGCGGACGCGAACAGCCCGATGGCGAACAGCACGCTCGCGAACCGCCCCGCCACCGGGCGCAGCGCCGCCGCGGCCGACTCGGCCGAGTCCGCGTGCTCGTGATGGAGGCCCAACGTGGCCCCACTGGCCACCAGGATGGACCAGAACACCGCGATGGCCAGGACGGTGCCGGAGACCGCGTCGATCTGCCGCAGCCGCAGCCACGCCCGGGCGGCCGGCTGCTCGACCTGCTGCACGGTCTGCCACATGTACGTGTACGCGGTCACCGTGGTGCCCAGCAGCGCCAAGGCGCCACCGAGGTAGTCCGGATCCAGCCGCAGGGCCGGCACCAGGCTCCCGTGCGCCACCCGGCCCCAGTGCGGGTGCGCGAGGATCGCGGCCGCGGCGTACGCGAGCAGGCACAGCAGCACGTACTTGAGCACGCGGTCGATCTCGTCGTACCCGTTGATGAACATCAGCCCGAGCAGCACCACGGCGAGCGGCGCCACGAACCAGTGCCAGCCGACGCCGGTGAGCAGGCCGAGCGCGGCCGCGCCGCCCTCCAGATCGGCCGCCACCGTCACCACGTTGACCGCGAGGATCGAGACCAGCAGCAGCACGGCGGGTCCCCGCCCGTACCCGTCGGTCACCGCCTGTTGCAGGTCGCGCCGGCTCAGGAAGCCCACCCGGGTGGCCAGCGTCTGCACCACGGCGAGCACCGGGAAGGTCAGCAGCGTCAGCCAGGCGAGCCCGTAGACGGTGGTGGCGCCGACCACCACGAGCGTGGCCACGGTCGTCGGGTCGGTGGCGGCGGCACCGGCGACCAGGCCGGGCCCGACCACCGTGAAGACGTCACGCCGGGAGGGCTCCCCGTTGTGCTCCAGAACCTGGGCCGACCCGCTGTACCCGCCGCAACCGCTGTCCCGGTTCTCGGTCGGGGGCGGGTTCTCGTCCGGAGGCGGGCTCCCCTCCGAAACCGCCACGCGGCACCCCCGTCCGGTACGTCGGCTTCCCCGCTGTTACCGCGAGGACCGGCCGGCAAACCGTCGGGACCGGCCGGCAGACGATCCCGGCTCCGGAACTGCCCTCCGGCTCCGGCCACCGCGGCGCGCGATAGTCCACTGTGGAGCTGTGGCCCCCGCCGTCCCGGCCGGACGAAGACCATCGGGGCGTGGGCCGCGAGGACGGCGTTCACGTTCAGTAAGCTCCTACGACGTGAGCCTTACCATCGGCATCGTCGGCCTGCCCAACGTCGGCAAGAGCACACTGTTCAATGCCCTGACCAAGAACGACGTGCTTGCCGCGAACTACCCGTTCGCGACGATAGAGCCCAATGTGGGGGTCGTCGGGCTACCCGACAGCCGGCTGAACACGCTCGCCGAGATGTTCGACTCCGTGAAGATCGTGCCGGCCCCGGTCAGCTTCGTGGACATCGCCGGCCTCGTCCGGGGCGCCTCCAAGGGCCAGGGGCGCGGCAACGCGTTCCTCGCGAACATCCGCGAGGCGACCGCGATCTGCCAGGTGGTACGCGCGTTCTCCGACCCGAACGTGGTACACGTCGACGGCAAGATCTCGCCGGCCGACGACATCGAGACGATCAACACCGAGCTGATCCTCGCCGACCTCCAGACCATCGAGCGGGCACTGCCCCGGCTGGAGAAGGAAGCCAAGGTCCGCAAGGACCGGGCCGGGATCGCCGCGGCGGCGGCAGCCGCCGGTGAGCTGCTCAACGGGGGCGTCACGCTGTCTGCCGGCGCGGCCAAGGCCGGCATCGACACGGACGCCCTGCACGAGCTGCACCTGCTGACCGGCAAGCCGTTCCTGTACGTCTTCAACGTCGACGAGGCCGAGCTGGGCAACGAGGACTTCCTGGCCGAGCTGCGCGCCCTGGTCGCGCCGGCCGAGGCGGTGTTCATGGACGCGAAGATCGAATCGGAGCTCATCGAGCTGCCCGAGGACGAGGCGCGCGAACTGCTCGCCTCGATCGGTCAGCCGGAGCCGGGGCTCGACCAGCTGATCCGGGTCGGCTTCCGGACCCTGGGTTTGCAGACGTACCTGACGGCCGGCCCGAAGGAGTCCCGGGCCTGGACGGTCCCGGTGGGCGCGACGGCACCGGAGGCCGCCGGCGTCATCCACACGGACTTCCAGCGCGGCTTCATCAAGGCCGAAATCGTCTCGTACGACGACCTCATCGCGGCGGGCTCGATGGCGGCGGCGAAGGCGGCGGGAAAGGTCCGCATCGAGGGCAAGGACTACGTCATGCACGACGGCGATGTGGTCGAGTTCCGGTTCAACCTCTGAGCGCAGCCGGAGCCGGTCTGTGGCGGAGGCGAGCACAGACTCCAGTTTGCGTTGTGAGCGCAGCCGTAGCCGGTCTGTGGCGGAGGCCAGAGGCGAGGTGCGGGACGGTCAGCGCGGGGCGCCGTCGGCCGAGGAGGCGGTCACACTGCGGTAGGCGTCCTCGATGCGTGCCGCCAGCGTCACCTCTCCGGAGGTCAGCGTGGCGCTGTCTAGCCGGGAGACCATGATCTGGGTGTACCCGTCGAGCCGGCGCACGTTCGGCCGTAGCTGTAGCGCGTC
>DASXOA010000496.1:0-7188 GCA_036494675.1 Rugosimonospora sp. | reverse complement strand
GACGATCACCGCTAGCGACGTCGCGATGAACAGGGCGTTGCCCAGCCCCCAGCCGGCGCGGAATCCGACGATCTCGCCGATGCTGCCGCTGGTGCCGGCGATCGCGGAGAACACGACGATCAGCACCAGGCCGGTGACCAGTGTGCGTTTGGCGCCGATGCGGCTGGATACCCAGCCGGTGATCAGCATCGCCACCGCCGTGACCACCAGGTAGCTGGTGAACAGCAACTCCACCTGGGCCGGGCTTGCCTTCAGCTTCGATGCCAGTGACGGAAGGATCGGATCGACCAGGCCGATTCCCATGAACGAGATGACACAGGCGAACGCGACCGCCCAGACCGCCTTCGGCTGCCGGAACGGGCTCGCCGGCCGCGCCGCGGGTTCCATGGCTTGCACGTGGGTCATGTGCTGCTTCTCCTGACTACCGTCGCCCGGCCTGGGTAACGCGTGAGGTATCTGAGGTCCGGATAGATGTCATGACGGGGTGCGCCCCTGAGTGCGTTCAACGCGTCGACCGCGGCACTCAACGTGTCCTGCTCGCTTTCGGGCGGGCGGGACAGTTGGTCGACCAGGGCCTGCACCCGCGCCGGCTGGAGATCGACGAGCAATGCCCGTCCCTGTGGCGTCATCGTGAACGGCACGATCCGGCCATCGGCCGGCCCGAACTGGGCGCGGGGCGGGGGGCGTCGGCATCGGAGGTGCGACCACGGCACCGACTGTATAGGTAAACTATATAGCTGACAACATGTAGCCGTGTGAGTTGTGTCGCGACATGGAACGTGGCTGGCGGAAGGTTCATACAGGTTCTATAGGCAACGTTATGCTCTTGGCATGAGTCAACGGACCCCCGGCGGCCGCAGGACCACCACGGTCCGCGGGCGTGCTGACGCAGCTGACGCGATTTACGGCCTGCTCGGTGAGGTTGTCAGGGGTACCGCCCGCGACATGGGACTTTCCTCAGCAGGCACCCTGTCCACCCTGCAACGCACAGGCCCCAGGCGCATCACCGACCTCGCGGTCGTCCAGGGAGTGGCCCAGCCATCGATGACCGTACTCGTCACCGCGCTC
The DNA here is from genome assembly GCA_036494675.1 of Rugosimonospora sp. GTDB lineage: Bacteria > Actinomycetota > Actinomycetes > Mycobacteriales > Micromonosporaceae > Rugosimonospora. The sequence goes on along the minus strand of DASXOA010000496.1, from coordinate 6,120 downwards.
GAACGATCCGGGTTCGTTGAACGACACCGCGATCCCACCGACAAACGGGTCACCCTCGTCGCCGTGACCCCGGCGGGATCGGAGTACCTGCGCCAACGACGAGAAGCCAACACGCAGGTCATCGCCCAACTGATCAACAAACTACCGCCCGAGGAAGCCGCCACCCTCAACGCCGCCGTCCCGGCACTCACGCACCTCCGCGACCTGTACAACCAGGAACGCGACCCCGGCGCGCGCACATAGCCGCCGCTGCACTCAGATCACCGGGGCTCGACCAGGCCGCAGATTCGGCGGTCCGCACCCGCGCCCGATGACCCGAAGTCAGGTCTGGTCAATCGTTGAGCACGGATCGGCCGCAGCGGCAAGCGACGCACTGCGCTGGTCCAACTGCCGCCGGTACTCGCCGAACCCCGCCATCGCGGCGGCCAGTTCGTGGCGCTGGTCGCCGGGCCCAGACGGGAGCCACCGCCGCATCTCGGGTCCACGCAACCTTCGAGACTCGACGGAAGCTGCCTACGCGGGGAGCACCAGACTGGCGAGTCATCGGCGCCACCATCGCCACAGATCCGCGGCGCGGACGGCGAATCCGACGGCGCCGATAAATAGCAACTCGGCTCCGACGATGTACATGTCCGACTCCAGTAGGCCACAGGCGCCCACGCCGACGCCCAGCAGCAGTACTCCCATCGCAGCCAACACCTCGTCACCCCTGACCTTCATCTGCCGCCGGTAACGGTAAACACGTCCCCCAGCGGCCCATTTGGCCCAAAATACGTCCGGTGACAGGTGTCAAGGCTCAGAATCAAGAAACGGGCAGCCGGGAGGAGGAGCAGGAGGGCGGCGATGGTGGGCGGCGGATGGCTCCTCGCGGAGGAGGTGGTACCCGCTCGGGTTCAGATGGGCTCCTCGCTCGGCTTTCACATTATCCTGGCGTGCTTCGGCATCGCCGCGCCCACGGTGATGCTGATCGCCGAGTGGATCGGTATCCGTCGCGGTGATCCGTCGGTCCTGCTTCTCGCGCGACGGTGGTCGAAGGTCGTCGCGCTGCTGTTCGCGGTCGGCGCCGTTTCCGGCACTGTGCTGTCCTACGAGATGGGTCTGCTGTGGCCCGGGCTGATGGGCCGATTCGGCTCGGCCGTGGGCGTCGGGTTCAGCGTCGAGGCGGTCTGGTTCTTCGTCGAGGCGGCGTTCGTGTCCGTGTACCTGTACGGCTGGCGGCGGCTTAAGCCCTGGCTGCACTGGTGGAGCGGGATGCCGGTGGCGGTGGCCGGCATCTTCGGAGCTTGGGCGGTGGTGTCCGTCAATTCCTGGATGAACCAGCCGCAGGGCTTCACGATCCGCGACGGGCATCTCGTATCCGTCGACCCGGTGAAGGTGTTCTTCAACCGTGCGGCGTCCTACGAGGTACCGCACATGATCCTCGCCGCCTACATGGTCACCGGGTTCGTCTTCGCCGGGGTATACGCGGTCGCCATGCTGCGCGGACGCCGGGACCGGTACCACCGCATGGGTTTTCTCATCCCGTTCACGATCGCCGGGATCGCCACCCCGCTGCAGGTCGGCGTCGGCGACTACGCGGCCCGTGCGATAGCCGTGCAGCAGCCGGTCAAGTTTGCCGCGATGGAGCTGGTACCGCACACCAGCCGGGGCGTCACGGAGTGGATCGGCGGCATCTGGTGGCATGGCCAGGTGTATTTCGGCGTGGGCATTCCCAAGCTGGACTCGATCCTGGTCGGCTTCGACCCCAACGCTGAGGTCATCGGCTGGGACAGCGTGCCGCCGGCGCAACGACCGCCGCTGGCCAACCTCGTCCACCTTTCCTTCGACGTGATGGTGGGCATCGGCACGGCATTGATGGCGCTGGCCGCCTGGCAGGCGTGGCACTGGTACTTCCACCGGCAGCTGCTGGTCACCCGCTGGTTCCTGGCGCCGATGACGCTGGCCGGGGTGGCCTCGGTGGTCGCCATGGAGTGCGGGTGGGTGGTCACCGAAGTCGGCCGGCAGCCCTGGATTGTCTACCGGGTGCAGCTGGTCGGGGACGCGGTCACCAGCGCGCACGGGGTACGGGTGACGCTGGGTTGGGTCTTGGCCGTCTACCTGGTCATGACGGTCGTGTCTATCGCCACTCCGATCGCGCTGGGGCGCCGCTGGCGGCGGGAGGCGCCGGATGCAGAAGACGCGGAAGACGTGCCGTACGTGCGGCCGCCCGGTAGGAGAAGTGCGTGGCTGCCACGCCGTTGACCCTCGCCGTGGCGGCCATCATGTTCGTCGGTGTCACCGCCTATGCCCTGTTCGCCGGCGCCGACTTTGGCGGCGGGGTCTGGGACATGCTCGCCGGTGGGACCCGGCGCGGCGCCGAACCGCGGGCCCTGATCGACCAGTCCATAACCCCGGTCTGGGAGGCCAACCACGTATGGCTGGTGCTGATGCTGGTCGTGCTCTGGTCGGGCTTTCCACCCGCGTTCGCGGCCATCATGACCCTGCTGTTCGTTCCGCTGAACCTGTCCCTGCTGGGCATCTTCTTCCGCGGGGTGGGGTTCGCGTTCCGGCACAGCACTCACAGCGTGCGCCTCCAGCAACTGAACGGCGTGATGTTCGCGGCCTCGTCCCTGATGACCCCGTTCTTCCTGGGTACCGTGGTCGGTGCGATCACCAGCGGCGCGGTGCGGGTGGGCGAGACGGGCAACAAGCTCTCGGCCTGGACATCGGCCACCTCGCTGCTGACCGGCCTGCTGGCCGTGACTGCCTGCGCCTACATCTCCGCCGTCTACCTGGTGCGCGATGCTCACCGGCGCGGGTGGCAAGACCTCACCCGGTACTTCGGGATCAGGGCCGGCATCGCCGGCACCGTCAGCGGTCTGCTGGCGCTCGCCAATCTCGTGGTCATGCACCGGCAGGCACCGTACGTCTTCCACGGCCTGCTCCACCGGGCGCTGCCACTGGCGATTGCCTCGGTGGTCGCCGGGACAGCGGCGCTGGTCCTGATCGCCCTGCACCGGGCCCTGCATCTCCTGCCCGTGGTGGCCGCCCTCACCGTCGCCACCGCGGTCTGGGGTTGGGCCGTGGCCCAGTATCCGTACCTGCTGCCCGCCACGCTCACCCTACGACAGGCCGCCGCGCCCAGCGGCGCCATGGTCACCGAGATCGTCACCGCGGCCATGGTCACCGCGTTCGTCGTGCCCGCCTTCGTCATGTTGTACTGGCTCCAGCAGCACGATCTGCTCGCCGAGTCCGACAGCTCGAAGCTGCGCGAGGACGCAGCAGTCCAGAACCCGGCCGAGGCCGCCATGCCCGCCCCGTCATGGGGAAGCCGGTTGGTCGCCGGCACACTGGTCGGCACGGTACTAGTCGATCTCTTCCGGCGCCTGTTCTTCCGCCATGGCAGCCGGCCGGGCAGCGGCGGTGACGACTCCGATCGGTCAGCGGGGACAGGTTGACACCGGTGGGATTGCTCGCAACTGGCGAACAGGCGACGTGGTTGGCGGTGGCGCAGTGACTGTCGCACCGATCCTGCTCGGGCTGTTCGCGGCGGTGCTCTTCGCCATTGGGTCGGCGATGGAGCAGACGACGACCAAGCAAGAGAAGAGCACTCGCACCCTGGACCCGCGTCTGCTGCTGCGGCTGCTGCGCCGCCCGCGCTGGGTACTCGGGTGGCTGCCCGACCTCGGCGGAACTGTCCTGCAGGCCGTGGCACTGCGCATCGGCGCGCTCGCCCTGGTCGAGCCGCTCCTGCTGGTCGGCGTCTTTGTGGCGGTACCATTGGCTGCCGCGCTCAACCATCGCCGACCGCGCAGGCGTGACCTGCTCGTGGTCGCCCTCGGCGGGGTATCGCTCGCGGCCTTCCTCGTCGCGGCGAACCCGCGGCGCGGCGTGAATCAGGCGTCCACCGAGGCTTGGCTGCCGGTGCTGGCGGGCGCTATGGCCGTCTTCGCCGTGTGCCTGCTGCTGGCCTGGCGGATCGGAGGAGCGACCCGCGGCGTACTGCTGGGGATCGGTACCGGTCTGCTCTACGGCCTGGCCGCATCACTGCTCAAAACCCTGACCGTGCAACTGACCAACGGCGGCCTGGGGGCGGTCTTCACCCAATGGCACATCTACGCCCTGGCCGTGATAGGACTCGGCGGGCTGATCCTGAACCAGAACGCGTTCCAGAGCGGCCGTATCGCCGCGCCGTTGACCACGATCGCGCTGCTCGACCCGGTCACCAGCATCGTGGTCGGGGTCCTCGTCTATCAGGAGACCCTCTCCGCCACCGGGGTCCGGCTGGTGATACTGGTGCTCGCCGCCGCGCTGATGGGTGTGGTGCTCTGGCTGGCTCGCGGGGGGCAGTCGAGTTGACCTGTGGGGTTCCAAAACGCTCTACTGCAACACCTGCTGGCGACCTGGACGGCAGGACCGTGTCCTTCCGAAATACCAAAAGCTTCCTGCATCGGTAATTCGGTCGACGGCGACGTCGCCGCATGCTTAGCTGCGGTCATCTGCCGCCAGAGACCGAGGAGTACCAATGCGAGCACAGCTCATCACTCTCGAAAACCTGTCCCTTGGTTCGAAGGATGTAGCTGTTGTCACGCACGCTCAATCTCGGCATTCTGGCGCATGTCGACGCTGGTAAGACTACCCTGACCGAACGCCTGCTCTTCGAGGCCGGCGCGATCGGTGCGATCGGGAATGTCGACCACGGCACGACGATGACCGACTCGCTCGACCTGGAACGCCAGCGCGGCATCACGATCCGCTCGGCAGTCGCCGCACTGACGATCGGCGATGTGTCGGTCAACATCATCGACACACCCGGCCACCCCGATTTCATCGCGGAGGTCGATCGGGTCCTCGGCGTACTCGATGGCGCTGTTCTGGTGATTTCCGCCGTCGAAGGCGTCCAGCCACAGACCCGTGTGCTGATGCGGGCGCTGCGGCGGCTGCGTGTACCGACGCTGATCTTCGTCAACAAGATCGACCGCGGCGGCGCCGACGTCGATGCGGTGCTGCGCGGGATCGAACGCCGGATGGCCGTACGCGCGGTGCCCCTGACCACCGCCGCCATGGCCGGAACGCGGGCCGCGACCACGGTCGAACCCGACCCGGGAGAACTGCGTGCCGCGCTGCTCGACACCCTTGTCGATCATGACGACGCGCTGTTCGAGGCGTACGTGGACGACGAAGCCCGGGTCACGTCGCAACGGCTGCAATATGCGCTCGCCGCGCAGACGAAGGCAACCCTCGTGTGCCCGGTCTACGTCGGCTCGGCCATGACCGGCACCGGCGTGGCCGCGCTGATGGGCGGGCTGGTCGACCTGCTGCCGACAGCGGATGGCGATGATGACCAGCCCTGCAGCGGCAGCATCTTCAAGATCGAGCGCGGCGATGCGGGCGAGAAGATCGCGTACATCCGGATGTTCGCCGGCACAGCGCACATCCGCGACCGCCTACAGTCGCACGGAGCCGACAAGATCACCGGGATCAGCGTGTTCGAACGCGGCGCGTGGGCGCGCCGGGACGCGGTACGAGCCGGTGAGATCGGCAAGCTGTGGGGTCTCAGCCGGGTCAAGGTCGGTGAGCCGATCGGCGTTCGGAGCAGCGACGCGCAACCACATCACTTCGCGCCGCCGACGCTCGAAGCCCAGGTCGCGCCGGATCGCCACCAGGATCACGTCGCGTTGCGAGCTGCGCTGGCCCAACTCGTGGAGCAGGATCCGCTGATCAACGTCCGCGCCGACGAGTCCGGCGAGCTGGCCGTCTCGCTCTACGGCGAGGTGCAGAAGGAGGTCATCGCGGCGACGCTCGCCGCCGACTACGGTATCGCGGTCAGCTTTCGCGAGACCACGCCGCTGTACATCGAGCGTCCGGCCGGCACGGGCGAGGCCGAGGAGGTCCTCAACACGCCGGACAACCCGTTCCACGCGACTATCGGTCTGCGCATCCAACCGGCGATGGCCGGTATCGCGTTCCACCTTGCCGTCGACCACCAGTCGGTGCCGCTATACGTATATCGCAACATCGACGAGTTCGCGAGCGCGATGGAACAGTACGTCCGCGACGCACTGCAGGAGGGTCTGTGCGGCTGGTCGGTGACCGACTGCGAGGTCACGATGTTCAGCAGCAGCTACAGCGTGGCCGATG
>DASXOA010000495.1:0-6202 GCA_036494675.1 Rugosimonospora sp. | reverse complement strand
CGCGGCCCGGTGCCTACTTCCTCAGCTGCTTGGGCAGGTGCTGTGTCGCTCCGGGGCGTGGGGGCATCGACTGCTGGGCGGCTGCGCTCTGCGCGGCCAGGTTGGCAGCCGTGGTGTCGGCGGTGAACTGGGGGTTGGACGGGGCCGGCTGCGGCTTGCCGCGCAGCGCGCCGGTGAAGTCCCCGAACGTGTTGCGCCGCCACGTGCTGATCGGCGTGAACGTCACCGGGCCGTGGTGGGAGAGGCCGCCCGCCTTGGTGACCGCTTCGAGGAACTGCAGGCACGAGGTGTGGTCGGAAACCTCCGAGTACACCTGCCCACCGACCGTCCACGGCGAGACGATGATGCACGGCACCCGGAACCCACCGCCGACCGGCAGCCCTCCGCCAGGCGTGCCCTTCGGCGAGGCCACGTGCACGTACTCCTCCGGGTACCGCTTCGGGTCCGGAACCGGCGGCGGCACGTGGTCGAAGAAGCCGTCGTTCTCGTCGTAGTTGAGCACGAACACCGTCGAGTTCCACAGTTCCTCGTTGGCGGCCAGTGCCTCCAGCTTCGAGGCGAGGTACTGGGCGCCGGCGGCCGGGATGTTCGGCGGGTGCTCGTCGGCAGCGCCGGGCATCCACAGCCAGCTCACGTCGGCCAGCACGCCATTCGCGCAGTCCTCCTCGAACGCGAGGGTGGACACCGCCGCCGGCGTCGGGTTCGTCGGATCACCGATCCCGCCCGCCGTGCCGTCGCCGAACAGCGTGTTGCCGGTCATCACCGAGTTGTACAGGGCGTCGGGCACGAGGCCCCTGGTCATGAAGTTCGCGAACCAGGAGAACACGTTGAACCCGCTGGTGGTGCCGGAGAAGTACGTCTTCACGCTGTAGCCGGCGTTGAACAGGATCTCCGCCGCCGTGGGGAAGGTCATCGGGTTCGGAGCGACCGTCTCCAGGCACGGGCCGCCGTACTTGCCCTGCGGGTCGTTGGAGCCGGTCATCCAGACCATCCGGTTCGGGTCGGTCGGACCCATCACGGAGCAGTGATAGTTGTCCAGCAGCGTGAACGACTCGGCCAGCGCCCAGTGGAACGGGACGTCTTCCTTCGTGTAGTAGCCCATCGTGTAGGACCCGTTGATGGCGCCGTCGGACGCGAGGTGCGTGGTCAGCCAACCGTCCATCTTTCCGTTGTTCCACGACGCGTGCTGGTCGCGCCAGTCGTGGGACAGCGACGGGATCGCCGCGGCGCCGGTGGTGACCGTCGACATGTGGAACGGCTCCAGGTAGCCGTCCGGGTTCGCCGGATCGGGCTGCTGGAACACCGAGCGGCCGTTGGGCAGCCGGATCGCCTTCGGGTCGCTGAACCCGCGCACGCCCGGGAAGGTGCCGAAGTAGTGGTCGAACGACCGGTTCTCCGCCATCACGTACACGACGTGCTTGACCTGAGACAGGTCAAAGTGTTGCGGCTTGCCGTTCGCGGCCCGCGCGAGACTCTCCGGCAGGAAGCCGGCCAGACCGGCCGCGCCCGCCAGGCCGGACGCTCTGGCGAGGAACCGGCGTCGGGAGATCGGCGCCTCGAACGGATAGGTGTGAATGTCAGTCATTGCCTATCTCTTCTTCGTCTCGTAGTCGGGCGTCAGTGAGCCGGATGTGCCGTCGGGCCGGCTGCCGTACCGGGCTGGGCGAGGTCGAGTACCTCGGCGATCGCGCTGTTGCTCGTGTCGGCGATGTACAGCACGCTCGTCGACTGGTCGATCGAGACGGCGGACGGGGTGTTCAGGCGCGAGTTGGCCGGCGCCTGGCCGCTGCTCTCGCCGCCAGGCGACGGAGCCGCTCCGCCCGTACCCGCGTGGTTCACCACCGTCGTGATCGTGCCGTCCGGGGTGACCTCACGGACCGCGTGGTTCAACGTGTCCGCGATGAACAGGTCACCGGCACCGTCCACGGCAACCCCCTGCGGGTCGTTGAACTGCGCGGAGGTCGCCACCCCGCCGTCACCGGAGAATCCGCCCAGTCCGTCGTTGGCTTTGTCCTTGGCGTAGTTGCCCGCCACGGTGGTGATGATCCGGGTCTTGGCGTCCACCCGGCGGACGAGGTCGTTGGCCGAGTCGGCGATGTAGAGGTTGCCCTTCGCGTCCAGGGCCAGGCCGGTAGGACCGGTCAGCGACGCGTGCGCCCCCAACCCGCCGTCACCCGAATACCCGGCGCTGCCGGTACCCGCGACGGTGAAGACCTGGCCGTGCGGGGTCACCTGGACAACCCGGTTGTTGTACGTGTCCGCGATGAACACGTCGCCCTGGGCGTCCACGGCCACAGCTTCGGGGTGGTTGAGCGCGGTGCGCGTGGGCGGAAGAGAACCGAACGGGTACAGACCCGCCGGACCGAAGCCCGCCACACCGGTACCCGCGATCCGCTGAATGACCCCGTTCGGGGTGATCTCGCGCACCACGTTGTCGGCGCTGTCCGCGATGAAGATGTCGCCCTTCGCGTCCACCGCGGTGCCGGCCGGCTGGTACAGCGTCGAGTTGACGGCCTTGCCGCCGTCTCCCTGCTCGCCGTAGCCCTCCAGCGACCCGGCCACCGGCGTCGTCGTACCGTTGCGCAGCTCCGAGATCACGTTGTCGCCGGTGTTGGATGCGTACACCGCGCCCTTGCTGGCCGAGACGCCCGCCGGACGGTACAGCGCACCCGCCACGAGGTTGGGGACGACAGCGCCGGAGCCCGGGTCGACGTGGGTTCCCCCGTCGCCGCCGGAGCCCGCGTCGTACGGCAGCGTCTGCAGGATCGGCCCCTGCGACGTCGTGGTGGAGCCGATGACCAGGCTCACGTCGTCGGCCTCGCCGTTGTTGTCGTTACCGGTACTGACGGCGGTCATCGTCACCGTGACCACCGCCTTCGCGGCGCCGGCCGGGACCGTGCCGTACCAGGTCTGGCGGACCAGGCTCGAGACGCTGCCCCGGTCGCCCGCCTTCACCGGGCCGATCGCCGCGTAGCTCAGCGTGTTGCCGTTGGCGTCGAGGAACGTGGTCGAGACCACCGCGTTGTCGTTCTGGGTCGCGTAGCCACCGAGCATTCCGGAGAGCTTGAACGGCGCTCCGCCGGCCGCGATGCCGGTGAGGTCGATCGACTGCCTGGCTTTGGTGGACACGCCCGCGATGCCGCCGCCCGGATTCGTGCCGCCCCAGAACACGCGAGCCCCCACAGCACCGGGGTAGCTCGTCGCGGACTGCGCGTAGGACTCGGCTACCGCGTCAGGCACGGAGAGCGCCGAAGAACTGACCCAGCACGCCGGTACGGTGACCGCGTCGTCCACCGGCGCACCGAGGGCGGAGGCTGCGAGGTAGTCCTCCGCACCGGGGTTCGCGACCAGATTGGTGTCCAACGCCGGCGTCACCACGTCCGTGGCCGGGCAGACCGTCGACGGGGTCGCGTCGTAGCTCTGTGGCACCGGCTTCGCGTCTGGGCCGAACGTGAGGCTCAGCTCCTCGGCGGTGCCGTTGTTGTCGGCGCCCGAATTGATGGCGGTGAGCTCGAGGGTGATGAGCACCTTCGCCGTACCGGCCGGGACAGTGCCGTAGCGCCACGTCGGGAACAACCCCGTGGCATTGCCGCGCTCGGCCGCCGTGACCGGGCCGAGGCGGTCCGTGCCGAGAGTGTTCCCGTTGGAACCCTGGAACGTCGCGGTCAGCATCGCGAAGTCGCTCTGGGTCCCATAGCCGCCGAGCAGACCGGCCAGTTTGTACGGCTGCCCACCCGCGTTCAGCGAGCTCACGTCGATGACCTGCGTGGCCGTGGTGGTGATGCCCTGGACCTGGGTGGTGAAGCCCGGAGGGGCCGGGTTCGGGGCGGTGGCCGGGGTGCTGCCGCCCCAGAACATGCGGCTGCCGACCTGGCCGGAGTATGCCGTCGAGGTACCCGACTCCAGCACCGGGTCGGGCGCGGGCAGGTCGGCGTGGCTGACCCAGCAGTCCGGGACGTACTCGTGGCCGGCCGGCACGCCGCCGCCACCGCTCACCGCACCGGTGACCGCGTGGTCGGTGTAGTCCTCGGCACCCGGGTTCGAGATCAGGTTGCTGCCCAGCGCGACCGACGCCGGATGCGGGCAGGTCGCGGTCGTGTCCCAGGTCTGGCCCGTGGGCACCGCCTGGTCACCGATGACGAGGCTGAGGTTGTCGGCGCTGGCGTCGTTGTTGCCCGCGCCGCCCATGGTGAACGTCAGGGTGATCAGGACCTGCGCGGCACCGGCCGGGACCGTGCCGTAGGCGCGCCGCCACAACTCCATGGAGGTCTCGCCCCGGTCCTCACTGAGAACCGGGCCGAGCGTCGTGACGACGGGGTGCCCGGCACTGTCCGCGATCGGGTTACCGCTGGCGTTCTGCCAGGCGGCGGTGAGAACGGTGTTGTCGTCCTGGTTCGCGTAGCCGCCAAGCGTCGCCACCAGCGCGAACGGCAGGCCGCCGGGGCCGGTCGCGCCCGCCGCGGTGTTGTCGAGCCCGCTCAGCGAGATGGTCTGCGAGGCGGTGGTGACCGTGCCGGCAGCCGCCTTGTCGTTGGCGCTCCTGCCACCGTAGAAGTTCTTCGTCCCGGTCCCGCTGGAACCGGGGTAGGACGCCGCGACCGCGCTCGCGATCTCGTTGGCCAGGTCGGAACCGGCGATCGAGGAGGTGACCGCCCAGCAGTCTGGAAGCAGGACGCCGTCGGGGTCGGGGACGGTAGAGCCCGCCGCCGTGCCGGCGCCGCCGGGGAGGGCACCGCGCTCCGTGGCGTACTCCGCGCCGGGGTTGGAGATCAGGTTGCCGTTCAGCGCGCTCGTGGCCTGGCCGGTCGCGGGACCGCAGTACGGCGCACCCGTGAGGTCGTAGCCCTGGGGCGGCGCGGCCGCCGAGGCGGCACCGCTACTCACGAACTCCACACCGACCGCCGCCACCGCAACCGCCGCCACAACGGCGACGGCTGTCCAACGCCACCGACCACGCAGCTTGAACCGTCCACCAACCGCCACTGCAGGATCCTTCCCAGCACACGAGAGCCAGCACCCACACGGATGCTGGCGGACGTCAGCGTTGCGGCCGGAGGTGAACTTCTGGGGACCGCCATCCTGACAGCCTCCTGTCATACGGGAAACACGACGAGAAATCGCCGGCCCGTGCTCACATAGACCGCGACGCTTCGCTCCGGCAGCGGGCCACCGACCGGCCGGCCGACCGGGCCGCCGAGGTCCACGCGCCTAATCGACGATTCTGGGAGAATCGCTGCGTGTCAGAGCCGACCGAAACCGGCGCGCCGTTCCGCTGGGACCTCATCACGCCGGACCATCTCGGCTCTCTGCTCGCGGGCACCGCCGAACCAGACCTTTGGTACCTGGACGACCTGGCGCGATGCGCCGGCAAGGTACTGGCCAGAAGTGGCAACGGTGATCTGCTGTTCGTCGGCCGGTCTCTGGACTCGATGTTCGACCTCCTCAGCGGCGTCCTGGCCGACATTCAGACCGAGGCTCACCCGGCGCGACTGCCGTTCTCGTTCAAGCGCAAAGCTGTTCAGGTCAGCCGGTGGAAATGGCGCACTCCCCCGCTGTCACCCGAGCAGCGCGCAGCCGCCCGCCAGGTCCTCACCGATGCCGGCATCACCCCCCACGCCGTGGCCCGACGTAGTCGGCCAGTGACATTCGTCGATGTAGTACATGAAGGGTAACTGTTCAGCTGGTTCCGGGTAGCCAGGCCTGTCCATTGTGGAGTCGGGTGAGGGCGTCGAGGGCGTTGATGCCTTGTTTGCGGGTGGTGGACAAGTAGCTGCGAATGTTGCAGAAGATCTGCGCGCCGGTCCATGTTCGTAGCCCGCCGCTGATCTTCTGCCGGAGTTTGACCATGCGGATGTCGCGCTCGGCTTGGGAGTTGTCGAACGGGACGCGTAAGTCATGGGCGAAGCGCAGTACGTCGGCGGCGAAGCCGCGCAGCCGGGCGAGGAGGTTGACTGCCGGGGTCTGGGCGCCGTTGCCGGGCTGGACCGGGTTGCGAGTACTGCCGGCGGTGATGGTGTCCTGGTAGCGGCGCCGGTAGCCGGCCAGTAGGTTCTCGTCGAGGGCGTACGCGCCGACGGTGCGGGCGTAGCGGGTGGTGTCGTTGATCTCGCACAGTAGCCGGATCATGTCTTGCGCCCAGGTCTGGGATGCGTCCGTGTCCAGGATGCCCGCGAGTTCCCGCAGGTGGTGCGCGTTGCACAAA